>JBICHZ010000199.1:0-34211 GCA_043101355.1 Rhodopirellula sp. JB044 | reverse complement strand
ACCGAGCGGGGTCCCGCGAACGCAGTAAAGATTATGCAGTTTGATCGAGTCGAACCCGAGGATGCCGATCTCTTTGGCGGTTTGCATCATCATGGCATGGTCTTCACCGGGGACACCAAGAATGACGTGGGCACAGCATTCGAAGCCTCGCCCGCGGGCGCGATCGATCGCGTTGATCATGTCCTCGTGCGTGTGGGCCCGGTTCATCCAACGGAGCGACTCGTCGTGAACCGATTGCATCCCGAATTCGAGCGAAACGGTATGGTGCGCGGCAATCTTCTCGAGCAAAATCAGAACACTGTCGGGCGTGCAGTCGGGACGGGTACCGATTGCGAGACCTACAATCCGCGGGTCGGCATTCACCGCAAGATCGTAGATCTCTTCGAGTTGGTTGACAGGTGCGTACGTGTTGGTTGCCGGTTGGAAGTACGCGATGAAACCGTCGACACGGTCGTAACGACGAACGACGCGTTCAATCCCCGCCTGCAACTGCTCGCTGACTCGCTTCAGGCGGACGCGTCGAGAGGGACTGAAGGATCGGTTGTCACAAAAGTTGCACCCGCCGGTGGTCACGGCGCCATCCACGTTGGGGCAGGTGAATCCGGCGTCGATACTGACCCGCTGGATCCGTCCGCCGAACTTTCGACGCAGTGCTCGTCCAAACGCATTGAGATTCAGGCCCTCTTTCTGCCACGAGAGCAAATCGTCCTGCGTGTCGAAGGGGCGGTTCAGTTCGAGATCAGATTGCGGCATAAATGAAATGACGAGAAACAGTACTGCGGGCGTAGCCACACAATATCATGCCCGGTCGGATCGGCAAGGAGGATCGGTACTGAGGATCGGTACGCGGACGCCCTCTGCCGAATCAACCCATCGCCGAAAAAACGACCATTCGGCCGAATCCGTACAGGTCGTGAGCGACCAATTTACGTGGCACAAAGATTGCAGAACTTCGATTTCATGAGCATCTCACAATTCGAAAACTCAGCCCCCATCCACCGACGTCTGGTGCGGTACGTCCGCGGTCGCGAGCCGATCGCGATGGCCGGATTGTTGGCGATCGTATTGCTCAGTTGGGGATTTGTCGAGCTCGCCGGCGAGGTTACCGAGGGCGATACGGCGACGTTCGACCGATGGGCGGTCGAAAGCCTTCGGCAGAGCGATGACCTTTCGCGACCGATCGGTCCGGAGTGGATGGCGGAGGCGGGACGAGACCTCACCGGGCTAGGTGGCATCCCCGTGTTGTTGATTGCGATCGCGGCGTCGGCCGGTTTTCTGGTGATCAACCGGTCGTATCGACTACTCGCCGTGCTGCTGGCCTCCACCCTCGGCGGCATCGCGATGAGCCTGCTGATGAAGCAATGGTTCGCGCGACCAAGACCCGACATTGTGCCCCATCTCTCTCACGTCTACACGAGCAGTTTTCCGAGCGGGCACTCGATGATGTCGGCGGTCGTGTACCTGACTCTCGCCGCATTGATCGCTCCGGTGTTGAGGCATTTTTGGGTACGCGTGTACGTGATTGGCGTCGCCGTGCTGCTCGCTTTTCTCGTCGGGATTAGCCGTGTCTACATGGGCGTCCATTATCCCACCGATGTGTTGGCCGGATGGGCTGCGGGATTGGTCTGGGCGTTGCTGTGTTGGATGATCACGCGTGCTGTCCCCGTGAACAAAATTGACACTCAGATGCGATCATGAAATTGCTAGTGATCTGGAACGGCGGTTCGGGACGGTCGAAGCAGATCGATCAATTGCGGATGGCTCTTCGTGACCACAACACGACATGGTTGGAACTCGACCGAAGCGTTGATCTTTCTGTCATCATCGACGGTTTCATCCTCGATGGCGGGCAGACCGTCATCGCCGCCGGTGGTGACGGGACGGTGCACGCGGTGGTAAACCATTTGATGAAGGTTGCCCCATCTGCTCGCCCGTCAATGGCGATTGTCCCTTTGGGAACAGCAAATGACTTTGCGGGAACGCTCAACATTCCCGAGCCGGTCGATCACGCGATTGAAACGTTGAATTCAAATCGGGTCGAACCGATCGATGTCATTCGGATCCGCGGTGAAGGGCTCGAATCTTATTACTCCAACGTGGCGGCCGGCGGGAACTGCGTACGCGTCTCGGAACGGTTGACCGACGAGGTCAAACAGCGTTGGGGAGCGTTTTGCTATTTGCGTGGCGCCGTCGGTGTGCTCGCCGACATGCAAAGCTATCGTCTCACCGCCAATGTCGACGGTGAAGTCTTCGATCGACTGGATTCCTGGGCGGTTTTGATCGCTAACGGACGAACCAATGCGGGGCATATTGAAGTCGCGCCGGAGGCATCGCCGGTTGATGGGATGATGGACGTGGTGATCATCCGCGACGGTGACGTCATGGACATGGTCGAAATTGTTTCAGGGAATTTGCTAGGCAACTTCCTCGATTGCGACCAGGTCATCTTTCGCAAAGCGAAACGCATCGGGCTGCGGTCCGATCCACCGATGCGCTTTACACTCGACGGCGAGTTGATCGACCGAGAACCGATCGAGTTCGAGGTGGTGCCGTCTGCGATTCGCATGTTTGTCGGTCCTGATTTCAAGCGTTAGGACAGACGACGACTTTCATTTGTTCCGGATCGCCGGCGTACAAACGCTCGAACCATTTGGGACCATCGGCGAGCGATATCTTTGCGGTAATCAGCGGCTCGACGTTGATCACCCCACGGCTCATCAGGTCGATGCACTGCGGGTATTCGCCGTTGCAGCCGCAGGTTCCTTGCAGGCGGATTTCGCGGGTGACGACGGATTGCAAAGGCAGTTCGACGGTCGGGCTGACATTGCCAACTAGGGTCACGGCGCCGCCTTTTCTCACCGACTCGATGGCGGTCGCCACGGTCGGCGTCGCCCCCACGACTTCGAAGGCGACATCCGCGCCGCGGCCGTTGGTCATCTCACGAATGGCAGCGGGCGCGTCGGTCTGATCGCCTCGAATGACGTCGGTGGCACCGAGTTTTTTCGCGGTTTCGAGTCGTTTGTCATTCAAATCAACCGCGATGATTTGTGTCGCACCCGCAGCACGTGCGGCTTGCAAAGTCAAAAGACCGATCATCCCCGCACCGACAACCACAGCCGTATCGCCGAGCCGGATCGGCGTGACCGCAGCCGCGTGAACCGCGACGCTGACCGCTTCCACCAAAGCGGCGTGTTCGAACGGCAGGGAATCGGGTAGCGAATAGACAATTCGCCGGGGCACGGAAATCCGTTCGGCGAAGGCGCCATGGCGACGATACTCGCCGCAGGAAACACCGAGCACCAACCGATTGTCGCAAAGGTTTTGATGCCCGTCGTTGCAGAAATGGCATTTCCCACACGACACCATCGAATCAAACGTCACGCGGCTGCCGTTGGGCAGGTCGGTCACATTCACTCCCGTTGCAACGACGACGCCCGCCGCCTCGTGTCCCATTACCAAAGGAGGAATCCGGCGACCGGTACTGCCGTCGTACCCGTGAATGTCGCTACCGCAGATCCCGCACGCTTCCACCTGCACCAAGACATCGTCCGGACCGACGGCCGGTTCATCGACGTCGGTGCACTGCATCGTTTTGTACTCGGTTAGTAAGAGGGCTTTCATCGGATGTCTCTTTGGTGGGGATGGGGCTGCGCGTTCGACGACGGACTACATCGATGGTGTTGAATCATTCGCCAGCGTTGCGACCGGGCGGGTCTCGACGCGACAAGGGAAAAAGGGATGCGAGCGAGCAACGAGGTCGATCATTCGACGATCGTTGGAACGCGTCACGGCATCACGATATTCCACATCGACTTCTCGCGGCGCGGTGAGAGATTGGTAGGACCTCGTCAGCAGCTCGCACTGCACATCGGGCGAATACCGCTCCGCAATGGTTTGCCGGTTGGATTCGATCAGGTCCGTTGGCGGTGTTTCGGTGATCGAATCGATGATGGATTGATTGAGCCGCAATACTTCGGCGCGAAACGAATCGTCATTCGCCACGCGGGTGATCGTGGCGATCTGTTCCGACGGCATTAGGCACGCGAAGTCGATCTTGTCGTCATGAGTATTGAGCACCGAGTCGACTGATTGTTTCGGCCGCAGTTCCGGGGGCAGTAACGCCCATGCGGCCTCCGACGCGGACAGCCAATTCTGTTTCATCGATTTGACCCAAGCGGCATCGCCGGGGATCCAAACGCCGTCGTATAGGTCAGGTTGTCGGACGCCTTCGGCTGCAAAGTCCGCGGTCACGGTGGGCAGGTTGCGAGCAACAACGCGTCGCGATGCGAGCCATGGTTCGAGGAACGCCATCCCGAACCCTTCGGCGACACTAGTCGAAAGCACACAGTGGCAGGCGGAAAGGTTATCCGCGTAGGCAATGTTGTCGTGGTGAGCGGCATCGAAAACAACGTTGGGAACATACGCCTCCGCGACGCGCCGCCAGCGTTCATAGGATTCCGCCTCCAACGTTGTATCGGGTTTTAACGTCAATCCGCCGATGAAAGGTTTTGGCAATAATTGGCACAGCAACAAGAACTCGCCAACGTTCTTTCGCCGGATCCCACGTACCGGATACAACACCCACTTGCTCGACGCGGGAATCGACACCGCGGCGGCGACCTTTTCCAGTGCGGGTTCGCGGTCGGGCATGTCCCCCGAAGGCAGCCGAACGCTGTTGGGAATCGTCGTGACCCGCGATTCGGCGAACCCGTATTGTTTCAGCACATCGGCATCGCCGGCGGTCAGACACGCATAGGAAACATTGGCATGAGACGGATAGAGAACCGCATCCAGCGTCGATGACTTGGACGCTCCCGTCTGAGCGAGTAGATGTTGCAAGTTTTCGGGACGTTGATCCTCAGCAAAATCATGGATCTGCAAAAGCAGTCGCCAACCGGCATTGGCAAGATGCGAGATCGCAAACGGTGCTGCGGCGTTCTTTCCAAGGCTGTGGTTATGCCAATGGATTACAGTGTTCCCCGGTTCAAAGCCTTCGTGCCGGAGGGTTGCGTCGAGTAACTCAAACAGGCGTTGCCCGGCGACTGATCCGTGAACCGTCTCGCTTCGCCGAAACCCGCTGATCTTTTCCAGAGAAGACGAGCGTTTTGGGGTGGCCCCTTTTTCGTCGTTCTTGATGCCGGCCACTGTGGCTTGCTCGCGCCCAGACGGTTGCTTTGCATCCGCCGCAGCCAAAGAGGGCAGCAAGCCGTCGGTCGCGAGTGCGTCATAGTCGAGTTCCGGAATCTGCACCGCTTCGGCGTGTTCTAACGTCGCCTTGCGAATGCCCGAAACACGTTTTCCGGAAAGCAGCAGAATCTTCCCGATCGCGTCGCGTTGATCGCCGGTTCGAAGTCATTCGACGTGGTTCTGAACGACGCCGGTCACGCCTCCAGGTTCGAAATGGCAATGCACCATTGCGACGTTGATCAAGGAGTCGTTCACGCGATCAGGAACCCCGTGTTAGGCGTGTTCGGCGCAGCAAGTCGTGCGGAAGATTCTGCTCGGAATGGAAGTTTGACAACATCCACCGTGTAGCCCCGTGGCGTGCTAGTGGACACGTTGCCCAGGCTGTGCACCGTCATCAACGCCGAGGACAAAGACGTCCTCACCGCCAGGACCGGACGCACACACCATTCCTTCGCTCAGCCCAAAACGCATTTTGCGTGGTTTCAGGTTCGCGACCATGACGACTAAACGACCAACGAGTTTTTCCGGTTCATAGGCCGCTTTGATTCCCGCGAACACCTGGCGGGTTTCGTCGCCACCGAGGCTGAGCGTGAGCTTCAGCAGCTTGTTCGCTTCGGGGACATGTTCGGCCTCGATAACCCGAGCGACGCGGAGGTCCACTTTCATGAAGTCGTCGATCGTGATCTCGTCCGCCATCGGTTCATCCTTGAGCGGTTGGTCACTGTCGTTGTACTGCGAGGCCGGCGAGTCGGTGGTTTCGGATTCCGCGGCTGCTTCTTCTTTGCTTTCTTCGATCATCTTTTCGAGGTTCTCCAACTGGACTCGGTCCATCATTCGTTTGAATTTATTGACGCCGCGACCGACCAACGGTGTTTGGCTTTGATCCCACGACACGATGGGATCGTCGAGCAATTCGCCGCATGCCTTCGCTAGAGAAGGCAACACCGGTGTCAGGTAAACGGCGAGTTGACGAAACAGGTTCAACGCAACGGTGCAGACATCACGCAGCTCATCCTGTCGTTCGGGATCCTTCTTCATCTCCCACGGTTTGGCGTGTTCGACGAACGGGTTTGCCGCGTCAGCGAGCTCCATGATCAATCGCATCGCGCGGGCGTATTCGCATTGTTCATAGGCCTCGGCGATCGCATCACCCGCCTCGGCGGCTTTCTCAAACAAACCGCCGTCGTCGGGGTACGTGTCCGACAGACCGGTCTGCCCAGCAAACTTGCCCACACGGCTGGCGAGGTTGACGACCTTGCCGACGAGATCGGAGTTGACCTTGTCGACGAACTCTGTCAACGACAAGTCGAGGTCCTCGACGCGTGACGACAATTTGGAGGCGTAGAAGTACCGCAGCGCAGCCGGATCGATATGCTTGAGGAACGTCTCCGCTTTGACCAGCGTTCCGTCACGTTTGGACATCTTTGTGCCGTTGACGTTGAGGAACCCGTGAATGTGCACCTTCGTCGGCAACGAGTAGCCCGCCGTCTTCAGCATGCCCGGCCAAAACAGCGTGTGGAAGTAAGTAATGTCTTTTCCGATGAAGTGGTGCACCTCACACTCGTCGCTCTTCCACCAATCCTCGAGTTTCTCTCCGTTGCGGTCGCACCACTGCTGCGTACTGGCGATGTATCCGATCGGGGCATCGAACCAGACATACCAATAGTTGCCCGGCGAATCCGGAATTTCGAAACCGAAATACGGCGACGGACGACTAACGTCCCAGTCGCGGAGTTCCTCGGCAAGGAAGTGACCTTTGAGGTAATTCGCCGTTTCACTTTGCAGGGCACCCGACTCGGAAACCCACTGGTTCAAAAACTCGTGCAGTTTCTCGAGTTCAACGAACAGGTGAGCTGACTCACGCAAGACCGGGGTTGCCCCGCTGAGCGTGCTGACCGGATCGATCAAGTCGGTCGGATTGTAGGTGTGTCCGCACGTGCAGTTATCGCCCGCCTGATCGGTTCGGCCGCATTTGGGACAGGTACCACGAACGAAACGGTCGGCGAGGAAGGTTTCTGCCTCCGGATCGTAAAGTTGCTCGACGGTCCGTTCCGTGACGAGCTTTTCATCCCGCAAAGCCTGCCAGAATTCGCCGCAGATCTTTCGGTTTTCGTCGCTGTGCGTGCTGCCGTAGTTGTCGAACTCGATTCCGAAACCGGCAAAGTCGCGTTGGTGCGATTCGCTCATTTCGCCGATCAGGTCCAACTCGCTGCGGCCTTCTTTGCGGGCGCGGATCATGATCGCCGTCCCGTGAGTATCGTCGGCGCAAATATAGAGGCATCGATGACCGCAAAGTTTTTGAAAACGAACCCAAATGTCCGTTTGCAAATACTCGACAAGGTGCCCGATGTGGATAGGACCGTTGGCGTAGGGCAACGCAGCGGTAACGAGTATGCGACGCGTCATGAGCGGTGACGAACTCTGTGCAAGATAGGTGGCAAAATAGGGGATTGGGGAGCGGGGCAAGACACGGTCGGATTCAGCCCCGAGGCAGCATTCTTGCAAAGTCGATCCCGATCGACCACCACGGGCAAATCGGTCCAAAATCGCACACACGCGTCCTTTGTCGACGTTTTCGTCTTGCGAGAGGCGTCAAAGTTTCACTATCCCGAATAATCCTCAAGCTCGCGTTGACATGAGGTCGATGCACACGATTGGGGGGAAGATCGGTATCGATCCAATTCAAAATGCAGGGATGCAACGATGACGCTCGCGTCTGAAAACAACCGCACAACACCGGACCAAACCGGTGCCAAGAAACAACGTACTAGCCGAAGTCAGTTTTCGGACGCACTACCTCCGACCCTACTGCGCCTGCCCGACCTCGATCCGGTGGACGTTTCGCAGGACGACGTCGATCTGCAGGCGATCGATCCGCACGACATCACAACCGACGCAGCCAACGCGAACGATCACGCCGCGAACGATCATGCAACTCCGGCGAGCGGTTCGGCTTCTCGTGCAACAGACGAAACCAACGACGGCAAAACAGACACCACGCCAGCCGGATCGGTTCACGCCACAGGCCGCCCACACGACGATTCCGCAACCGAAACGCGGTCTGACATGCAGGCTGCGGTTGCTGCGAACGTAAACGTCGGTACTGCACCTCGTAGCGAACCTTCGCCCGCGACTGCCGAGACGTTAACGTCTTTCGGGGCGATTCCGAACGCACAGGCCGCCGCCCCAAACAACTACCGCATCGATGTCGCGCCGACGTCGCACGCGGTTACCAGCGATCCGGCGACGCCACCGCAGACAGCAACCGCGCAGGTGCAACCGGCTCAGTCCGCCGCGACGATCCCGATTGCGTCGGCTCCAACGCCGGTTGAGACAACTCACGAAGAAAATCGACGTGACGACAACGCCCGCCAAGACGACTCACGCGAGTCGACTTTGTTGGAAGCGATGGCTTCCCGAAAAGCGTTGCTGGTCGTCCTCCTGCTGGTCGCCGGAATAGCCGTTTTCACACCACGCGGTGACGAGAACGATGGCATCGACTCACTCGTTGCTGAATCCGATGTCGCTCCTGGTGAACCAGCCCCGGTCTCGTCATTTGCCTCGTCCGACGCATCGGCGGATGCAATCTCCGACGCGATGATCACCAACGACTCATTGTCCTCGCCGGAAAATTCCCACCCGGCTTCGCCACCGATGGCAACGACTCATCTGACCAGCCCGCTGGCTTCGCAGATGATCCAACAGCCACCATCCGATCCAAATAACGTCTCACCATACAGTGGCTCGAACGGCGGGTCGAACAACGCGTCATTGCCGCCCGCCCACGATCCCGGGTACACCTCGACAGTAAGTGTTTCGCAGTCAAACGAGCCACCGTTTCCAGGTCATATTGACCACGCATCGACCGCGTCACCGACGCCGCCCCATTTCGACACGGCCTCCATCGGACAGCCGACCGAACCGGCAATGGGCGTCGACGCTGTCTCACAAACCCCGGCTCACCGATCGACCAACACACCTGATTTCGACCCTGACCGATTGGACGCGTTGTCGGCGAGCCTTGCCGCCGCCGCCAACGAAGAGATCCGCCGAATGGATGCCGCCCGAGCCGCTGCGGTGACCCAGCCCACACCATCGGCCGCGCAGCCGACCGTGTCACAGCCAGGTGACTCGCCCGCAATCACATCGGAACCAATGGTTGCACCGAAACCGGCACTGCAACAAAGCCGCACGCCACAGGCGATCACCGATTGGAAGCAATACCTTCCGCCAATCGGATCGGCGTCCTTCGATCAGCCGACACCGGCAACGCCTGTTTCGGACACCAACGCATCGACGGGAGCACGGACAACCAATTTGCCTGATGAGCCGGACTTTGGTTTTGCGTTGCCGGGTGGAACCACGGCCGACGGTTCGGCAGGCCCCCCCTCCCGCTCGACGTCGACCGGCAACACGACTTCGCCGACCGGCCCGGAAGCTCGCGTCGCCATGCCTGCGGGCGGATACAGCGGTTTCGGCGGCCTTCGCTGAAACGGATAAATCATTTGGAATCCGAGCACGGACGCACCTCCGATCGCTCAATCATCGTCATCGCTTTTTCGTTTGAGACCCATCATGCCCCTCGCCAACGATCCCACCCGTGCACCGGGCGTTGAACCGATGTCAATTGAAACCGCCACCGCCGAACACCCACAATCTTTGCGAGAACGAATCGGCCGCGAAAACATGACGCAGTCGAGCGTCCTGGCATCGCATCGGCTCGACGAAGCCTTGTTGCGACTCGACCGGGCCGCCGGGCGAGCACGAGGCAACGAGTTCGAACCCACCTCCGCAAGACCGTCCCAGGACGTTGCCTACGTGAACCGGGCGGCGATGTCGAACGAACCCATCTCGAACAGCCCGGTGTCAGGACACGATCCGTCCGCGGACCACGGTCACTTTGAACCGAGCTACCACACTCCGCAGCGGCCGCGACGTTCCGGGCTCGAGTTCGATCACTCGGTTTCTCAATCGAGCATGATGTGGTTGGAGAACGAAGACACCGGCGAGCAACTGCGACTCGACGCGGCACAGCAGCCCGCACGGGCACCTCATTTCGCTCCACGCAGCAAGCCTGCTCCACCGGCTCACCAACCGCACCAGCAAACGGCATTTCCGCCCGAGCAGGCTCCGCAGCAAATTGCCGAACCCAAAGAAGCGCCCACCCTCGCGAGAGCCACCGCCCCCGCGAAAGCCACCGACCCTACCGTGAACACCGAGTCACGGATTTCCGCCGGCGCTCTCGAAGCGATGTTTGCCGAACCGATCGACGTGATGATCCTGTCGACAACGGCTCGCATCCCTGAAACACACACAGAAACGAAACCCGAAGAACCAACCCGTGCACCGGAGCAACGCTCTGCCCCTGCGGAAGTCGCGGCAGTGACACCGGATCGACAAGAAGAACCGGCCGTTGCCACTCCGCCGCCTGTCGCCGAGCCAACCACAGAGCCAACCGCCACCGCCGTTGCTCCCGTGAACGAACCGATTCCCGCTACCGAACCTGCCACGGTCACCCAACCCGCTCCAGTAGTCGAACCCGCTCCGGCAGTCGAAACCGCTCCCGCTGCAGAAATAGTGTCACCGCCGGTCGAGACACCGGAGCAACCGCTGGAAGAAACGTCACCCCAGGTAGCGACCACCGAATCGACCGCTGAAACAGTCACCGACCCCGTCGCGGAAACGGTCACCGAACCGCACCCCGAACCGGTTGTCGAAGAAGCACCGCTGGTCGAGTTCACCGCCGCGTGGCAGGTCGACGAGTTCGTGGTTCCATCGACCATTGATGAACTGTTCTTGTCTGGATCGATCGCTGAGAAACTGGCGGCCCGTTTGGCGAGTGCCCGCGAACAAGGGCTCCGCACGATTTCGATCACCAGCACCAAACCCGGCGAAGGTCGCTCGACGGTCGCCATCGGTTTGGCTCTCAGTGTTGCGTTTTCCGGTCTGCGTGTGGCGCTCGTCGACGCCGATCGCGAAGGGGTGAAAATCGCCTCTGACTTGCACCTCGATCTCGATCACAGTTGGACCGATGCGATCCGCGGGAACACGGCCTTGGAAGAGGTCGCGGTTTCCTCCGACGCCGACGCGATGACGCTCTTGCCACTGCTCGAACGCAACGGAGACGCACCGTTCCAATCCGAGGAACTGCGAGAAATGCTCGCGACGCTGCGAAAGTCATTTGACATGGTGATCGTGGACTGCGGTCCCTCGTCGATCGCCGATTCGGTGCTCTGCGACACCTCGTTGATCGTTCGCGATATGCAACGCACCAAAGCACTCGAAGTCGAAACGCTCGCCCTGTCGCTCCGGCGAAACGGAATCAGCGGCGTCGGCGTGATCGAGAACTTTTGCTGAAGATTCTGACCGCCGACTGAGAATCATCCGCTAACGCGACCGCAGCACGCTGACGTCCTGCGGCCGCGGCGTTATCCCGGCACGTCGCGAGAACCTGTTGCCGGGAAAACGGCGACTTTCGCGTCTCGCTTCCCGAACACCGTGTCGCTATCCTGGGCGGCATGGAAGTTTCTCAACAATTGACCGATCGCTTGCTGCGATGGGTTCACGCGGCGGAATACCGCCCCAGCAAACCAAAACAAATCGCCACCAATTTGAAGCTCGACAGCGATGAGTATCGCGAATTGCGTCGAGTCATCAAACAGCTCGTCCTGGAAGGGCGACTCGTCTACGGCGGCAATCATCTCGTCATGGCGGCGGCCGCGTTCGGCGGAAACCCCGACAGCATTCGTGGCAAGTTTCGCCGTGCCATGGGCGGCGGATTCGGTTTCGTCCGCCCGTCCAGCGGCGGAACGGATGCCGACGGCGACGTTCCCGAAGATGTCTTCGTGCCTCCTGGTGCCACCGGTGGCGCGATGGAGGGCGACCTCGTCGAAGTCGAAATCAGCCCCGGACGTCGTGGCGGGGTGGAAGGCGTCGTCGTAGCCGTCGTGCAGCGGGAACGCCGTCAGTTCACCGGAACCTTCCGGTCCAAACCGATGCCCTCGGACGACGACGAGCGAGGCCAAACGGCGGTCATCGATGGCCCGGTCGTTTACCTCGATGGCGTCCACTTCAACGCCCCGGTCAGCGTCGGTGATGTTCGCGGTTTGCCGCTGTCCGATGACGACAAGGTCTTTGTCGAGATTGTCGATTTCCCCGACGACGATGGCGGTGGCGGAGAAGCGGTCATTCTCGAACGACTCGGCAGCAACAAGAACCCGGCGATCGACACCCTGACGATCATGCGTCAGTACGGACTGCCCGACGAATTTCCCGCCGCGGTCTTGGACGAGGCTCGACAGCGTTCCGACGAGTTCGACGAAGACAATCCGCCGGCCGATCGCACGGACCTGACCGACCTGCTGACGATCACCATCGATCCGTTTGATGCCCGCGATTTCGACGACGCGATCTCGCTCGGCCGCGAGGACGGTCGTTGGCGGTTGTGGGTCCACATTGCCGACGTCAGTCACTTCGTTCATGTCGGCGGGGCGATCGACGTCGAAGCAAGAAAAAGGGCCACCAGTGTTTATTTGCCCGACCGAGTGATCCCGATGATTCCCGAAATCATCAGCAACCACCTCGCGTCGTTGCAACCCGAACGCCGACGCCTAGTCAAAACGGTCGAGATCGAATTCACCGACGACCTCACCATCACGCACACCGAAACGCACAACGCGGTCATCCGCAGCGATCGTCGATTCAACTATGAACAGATCGACCAGTATCTGGCGTCGCCTGAAACGTTCCGCTCCGAATGGGGTGCCGAGGTCTGCGACCTGATCGACAACATGCACACCCTCGCGATGAAGATGCGTAAAAAACGCTTCCGCGACGGTTCGCTGTCGATGGACATGCCCGACATCAAACTCGATCTCGATCGTCTTGGGAAAGTCAAAGGCGCGTACTTGGTGGAGCACACCGAGAGCCATCAGATCATCGAAGAGTTCATGTTGGCCGGCAACCAAGCCGTCGCGTATTGGCTCGACCAACTCGATCTGAACTTCCTGCACCGGATCCACGCGCCGCCGGAACGAAGGAAACTGCGCAGCCTGACGTCATTCGTGAAAGATTTAGGGCTCGGGATTGATCACGTTGAAAGTCGCTTTGAAATCCAAGCGGTGCTCGACAAAGTCGCCGGCACACCGATGGAGGACGCCGTTAACTTCGCAGTGCTCAAGAGCATGAACAAAGCAGTTTACGGGCCACATCGCGAAGGCCACTACGCTCTCGACATGGAGCACTACTGCCACTTCACCAGCCCCATCCGCCGCTACCCCGACCTCAGCGTGCATCGGTTGGTTCAAAAGCTACTCGACAAGAAATCAACTCCGGATGATTCGTTCGCGGAGTTGGTCAAACTGGGGCACGAATGCAGTGACGCCGAACGAAACGCGGCGGCAGCCGAGCGGGAATTGATCCAGCTCAAACTGCTGCACTTCCTCAAAAAGAAAATCGGCGAAACCCTCGAGGCCGTCGTCAGCCGGGTGTTCGCCGACGGCCTGAACGCTCGCTGTGTGAAATTGCCCGTCGACGGCTTCGTCCCGGTGACCACTCTGCCGAGCGACCAATACCGTTTCGAGCGTCGCGGTCAAATGCTGGTCGGCTACAAAGAAGGCAACCAATTCCGGCTCGGTGATCAATTGGTTGTCCGAATCGACAAGGTCGACCTGCAAGACCGGCAGCTCTATCTCAAGGTGGTAAAAAACCTTACCGCGGGCAAAGGTCCCTCGCGAGGACCGAAACCCACCGGGAAAAGCAAGTCTTTGTACAAATCGAAACGAAAATCCGAACGCAGGGAGAAAAAGAAAAAGCGGCGACGGTGACAAACAGTCTTAGATTAAAGTCTTGTGAACACCCCTTGCTCGATAATATAATAGGGGACGTCTGTCACCCCTCATCAGAGCGTACCGTCGATGTCGCGTTCTTCTCTCGATTTGGATTCGATCCCGTGTGGAGCTATCGAACCGGCGAGAGCAAGCCTTTCCGAGCCCCCTTTGAATACCGCTCTTCCTATTGCGATCTTGCTCGTCGAAGACAGCCCGACCGCGCGATTCCATGCGAAGGTCTGTTTGAAGAAGGGACTCAGCGGGGAATATTCACTGCACGAGGCAGACAGTTTGTCGGCCGCTATGGGCGTGCTCTCCGAAGTCTCGGTCGACGTTGTCTTGCTCGATTTGAACCTTCCCGACAGCCACGGACTCGACACGTTCCGCAAACTCGCTCAGGCGAGTAGCAACGCTGCGATTGTCATCATCAGCGGCGACACCGATGAACGTACCGCCGTCAGCGCGGTGCGACTCGGGGCTCAAGATTACATCGTCAAAGGGGACGAGTTCACGCCTGAACTGCTCGGACGAACGGTGCACTTCGCGGTCGAACGAAACGCACGTCACTTGCTCGAGAAAGAACTCGCCAGCGTTCGGCATGACCTCGAACTTGCCGACATGATCCAACAGCGTCTCTACCCGCACAACGAGTCGCAGTTCCCCAACGTCAGCCTCGCCGGTCGCTGTTCATCGGCAACACAGAACGGCGGCGATTTCTACGACTACATCACACGGCAGGACGGATCACTGATGGTGGTCATTGGCGACGTCAGCGGTCACGGGATCGGACCGGCGATGATGATGGTGGAATCACGCGCGTTCGTCCGCGCTCTGGCGTCAACGCAAATGTCACTCGGTGAAATCATCACCCAGGTGAACCAGTTGCTGTCCGACGACATGCAGCAGCAATTATTCGTGACCCTTTTTGTCGCGAGCTTCAGTGCTTCGAGAAACCAACTGTCGTTCTGCAGCGCCGGGCACCCTGGCTACCTCGTTAAAAACGATGGCCGCGTCTTGCAACTGCAAGCCGAAAACCCGCCTTTGGGAGTCAACCCGAAAGAATGTTTCGTTGAAAACAGCGTGCCCGAATTCGAACAGGGAGACTTACTCGCCCTGTTTACCGACGGGATATCGGAGGCGACCTGCGACCACCAGGACTTCCTGGGTGACCGGAGGGTTGTCGAAGAAGTGGTCACAGGTAGAACGCTGCCCGCCAATCGGATTCTCGATTCCGTTTTCACGCTCGCTCAAAATTTCAACGGCGACGCCATCCAACACGACGACCGGACCGCCGTGATCGTCAAAACGCATCCGTCCGGGCAGTGACGCGGTCGCGGAAGAAGTCTCTCCAACAGCGGTCGGAACACATCGGTGAGTGTTGCTGAGATTTTGCTCCGACGCCCTCATCCAACGCAGACGGGCGTGTGAATTCTCACGCGCCGCGTCGCGGGTCCAGATCAACATGGACGTCGATCCCCCCGATCGCGTAAAAATACCGTCGTCGTTTTGGTGACGGTTTGAAATCTGAAAAATTCAACTCGCGAGAGCACGCTATGGACTGGCGAAAGAACCCGATTTGGTTGGTGGGAATCGCGATTTTTACCTTCGCGGGATGCTCTCGGGCGCCCGAACCGATGGCGGAAAACACCGCTCCGGTGCCGGAGATTGCTCTGCCGGACGAGTTTTCCAGACCGCACGCCTTGCCCGAGGCCAGAGCGGATTTCACTCCCGAACTCCCGCCACCCGTCCCCGCAGCCGACGAGGCACCTCGACCGGCCTCAGCCGAAATGACGCTCCCGCCGGACCTCGGCGAAGCGGTACCGGCCATTCCCAGCCCCACTCCAAAGTCCACTCCAAAGCCCTCAGGCGTTTCGATCTCGCTATCCGATTCGCCTGCTGCATCCGATTCGTCCGCGATATCCCAATCGCCCACATTCGGGGGCCGAAATACATCGGGGCAAAGCAAAAAATACGCTCTCGGAAAACAATCCACGAAAGCCCCCACCCGCATCTCTGCTCCGACGTCGCCCACTAAGCCCAAACCTTCGTGGTCGTTTTCAACCCGCGGGAGCTCCGGTGCGTCCTGGTCTGCCGGCGGGGCATCAAACGCATCAGCGGCAAGCACAGAGGAGGCGGCTGCCGATATTCCCGCGTCTGACGATCAACTCACGTTCGACGACGGACCGTTCGAAGAAGCAGACACAGAGGAAGTTGCCGTCGATCAGATCGCGTCGAACACCGCGACCGAACAGCTCGCTCGAAACGGATCGACGACACCGAATACCCCCGATCCTCTCACGAGCGACACGATCGCGAGCGGCGCCAACTCGACACCGGACTCGGACGCAGACTCGCCCTACCGTAGCGTCAACGTGCTCTACGCGACCGACCGGCTACGCGACACGCATCCCCTATCCGCCTACCAACTCAGCGGACAACGACAACTCATCAGTTTACTCGGCATGGGTGTCGCGGCGACCTGCGTACTTTCGTTGCTCGCGTTGTTGTTTCGCCGAACGACGACCGCGAAACTTTGTGGCGTCTTGACGGTTGCCTGTTGCTCCGGAGCTGCATTTGTGTTCTTCACCGGTGGGGCGACGATCGAGAAAACGGGAGTGACCTACACCGGTGATCGCGGAAAATTGACGCGAGGCGTCTGCCGAGTCACCGTCCCCAAATCGCACACGCCCGGAACAGTCGAAAGACCGAGTTTGCTCAAATTCGAAGTGTCTGAAAACCAAGCCAAACACATCGTGCTAACGAGCGTGGATGAACTGCCCGTCGACGCATTTGAACAGCGGCTAAAAACGGAACTCGCCGAAGCCGACCAACCGGACTTGCTCGTTTTCATTCACGGTTACAACGTCGACTTCGAATCCGCAGTTCTTCGCACGGCACAGATCGCGGTCGACCTGCCTTTCGAAGGCGTGCCGGTTTGCTACAGTTGGCCGAGCCAAGGGACGCTAATCGGTTACCCCGTCGACGAAAACAACGCCGCCTGGACCGTGGGACACCTCAAGGAATTCCTGAACGAATTGGTGGACCGTAGTGGGGCGAAGTCGATTCACGTCGTCGCCCACAGCATGGGCAATCGTGCGATGACCGCCGCGATGCAGCAGATGGCGTTGGAACGCCAAGCCAGCGAACCGATTTTCGACCGCGTCGTTCTCGCGGCACCCGATGTGGACGCCGATTTGTTTCGCAAAGACCTCGCGGGTGCCCTTACTCAGATCGCTGAGCAGGTCACGCTATACGCCTCGTCAGACGATCAAGCCCTAGTCGCCTCCAAAGCCGTCCACGGATATCCGCGAGCCGGTGAGACGGGAGAATTCTTGGTGGTCGTTCCCGGTGTCGACACGATCGACGTCTCGGGCATCGACCTCAGCCTGCTCGGCCACAGCTACTACGGCGACAGCGAAGCAATTTTGCGAGATTTATACGAAGTACTCCTGTCGCGTCTGCCGGCCTACAAACGCAGTTCGTTAATCTCGCGTGCTTACGAATCACAGGTCTATTGGCAACTCGCCCACGGCGGTGCGATCGCGGCGAGCCCGCAGCGTTAACGCGTTGATTCACGGCGAAGAGAATTTGCCGCGAGTTGGAAATATCCCAAAGACATCCTACTCTGCGGCGAACCTTTCGGGCACTTGTCCCGTCTGTTAAGATGGTATGTGCTGACGTGGCGTTTAAGCAGCAACTCGCTGTTTGATCGCAACGAAGCACACGAAAACGAAATCGGCAGTCAAAGCTGACTAAGCCGACTCGTTTTTCCCCAAGCACCGGGGGCGACTTGGAATCGACCGGATGTCAAGAAGCGAATGCCTGCGTGTCGTGGTTGATCAGAAGGCCACGTAAAAATCTGATCAAAAATTTTAGTTGCAGAAGAAAACTTTGCACTCGCCGCCTAAGTACAGGTAGCGCGGACTGAGGGGGATCGCCGGAGTCGCCCGAATGTCCGTCACAATTCCGGATCGCTTATCGTCCTACTCGAGACGCGATAAGTTAAATTTGATTCGAGTTAGCCGATCGGGGAGCCTGTCAGGTAGCGCCCTGTGACGCGAATAGGGATCCTCGAGATCCCACAAATAGCTTGACTACACATGTAGACGGCATCGTGGATGCATCGCGGGACGGGAGTTCAATCCTCCCCGCCTCCACTCTCAAGCCGGGTTGCGAGCAATCGCAGCCCGGCTTTTTTTGTGCCCATCCCCCCGAAGTCCCAAACGCAGCACAAAGTAGCCCGGATCAAGGAGCCCCGCGACGCAGCTCCGGCAACCGCGCGACTCGTTTCCCCGGAACGTCGCTTCGCATGGCCCGGCCACGATCAGTCCGTTAACAGACACCAAGCACTTACCGAGTAGCTGGACTCGCCAGAGTTCAGACGCCAAAAATCAGCGACGACGGCACATCCTTTCTTGATGGCGCCCTAACTGAACAGACTCCGGATAGGGCGACCGCGGTCGGTGATGGGAACGGGACGGTCACCGTCGTAAAGATTCTTGGCTGGGTCAATGTTCAGCGCGGCACAAATGGTCGCGAAGAAATCGGGGATGCTGACGGGGTCTTCAACAATCGTTTTTGCTAGCTCATCCGTCACGCCATACGCGCCGCAGTGGTTCAGCCCACCACCGGCGAGCACGCACGAGAACGCTCTGCCGTGATGTCCTCGACCTCCACCACTGTCAAACTCCGGTGGACGTCCAAACTCGGTCGTAATCACGATCAGGGTTTTGTCGAGCAAACGATTGTTGTGCAGGTCCGTAATCAGGGCAGAAACGGCATCGTCGAGTTCACGAATCAATTGGTGCTGATTGAGAATTCCCGCATTGTGGACGTCCCAACCGGCACCGTTGAGGAAATTCAAATTGTGGGAGACTTCGATAAAACGCACACCACGCTGCACCAGCCGACGACTCAACAAACAACGCTGCCCAAACTCGCCGCCATATTGATTGCGGAGGCGGTCGGGCTCCGAGTCGAGTTGGAAGACGCCACCGAATTCCGGACCGCTGAGTTTTAGGCTTTGTTCGATCGCGGCGTCATAGTCGCTCATCTTTTGATCGGCGAACGCTTTGCCGCTCTGTTTCAATGCAGTCAGGAATTTTTCGCGGCGAGCCTGACGATTCGACGTGATGCCATCGGGACGCGAAAGCCCCGCCGGTCCCTGGCCGGTGTCCGTCAGATACAGATAGCTGTCTTTGGCCCCCAGAAAACCGGGGCCGCGTGTCACGTTGGGATATCCAATCAAAACATAAGGCGGTGCACCGTCGTGAACCGCGCCACGTTCATGAGTCACGATCGAACCGAGCGACGGGTACGTCACCGTGCCACTGATTTCTCGACCGGTGTGCATCCGGTTGGTCGCCGCGGCGTGCTCGTCGATGACATCATGATGCACGCTGCGAACGGCCGTGACTGTTTCCATCAACTTCGCCATTTTGGGAAGGTGTTCACAAAGTTGAACGCCATCGACGCTTGTTTCGATCGGGTCGTAATACGCGCCTGCCTTTTTCGTTTTGGGATCACCTTTACGCTTCGGATCGAACGTATCGATCTGGCCCATGCCGCCGCCGAGCCAAATGGAGATCACGTGTTCGGCCTTGCCGGCAACGCGAGTCGGTGCGGATTCAGCAGACGCGATAGTGGGCAACACCGCACCCGATGCTGCAATCGCGAGAGCCTGACGACGATTAATGTTCATTGCATAAAACCTTTCATTCAAGCGAATGCCGATTCGTGATGGCGTTTCAACGGAGCGCACAAACGGGGTTGCATTTCACACCCGATTTCTAGGGAATCCACACAAACTCGGCATGGTTGATGAGACTCCACACCACGTCTTCGTAGACCTCTCTCCACTCAGGGCGAAGCCGAGGGTCTTCATGCGGGCCGCGTCGAACGCGACGTTCCCATTCCTGTTGAATCTCGTTCGCTTCGGGCACCAAGTGGTTCGTCCATGTCGACTGAGGCAACAGTGGATCGATCGGCGGCGGCGTGACATCAGCCGACGGTACCAACCGATCTTCGAATCCATTGTCTAACGCGGAAACAAGGAGCTGGCGTTCCGAAGAGTTCGGGTAACGTGAAAGGAAACGCAGGTAGAGCGACGACACCATCTGCTCGGCAGACGACGCGTGCACCGCCAAGTCGGCGAGGTCGCTTTTGTAGGCGGCTCTCGTTAGCGATTTGGTCAGATTGCCGTTCGCCAGGATGCCGGGCTGCAGCACATTGGGATCCGTTTCACGCTCGATGATCGGTTGTTGGCGGGTCCCCGTCCAACCGAACGCTTCGAGGACATCGACGACGGCCTGCGCTCGCGGCAACGAAAGACTCGGACGATCACGCTCATTGTTGAGTCCGGCAAACATCCACGCACGCGTCGGTTTGCCGAGTGTGACCCGTCTACTCATCGCCTGTGTTCCGTCGTGCACGAAGGTCAATTCTTCGACATCCATTTCGCGACCGGCCGCAGTGAACAGCGAATCGACAACCTGCTCCGCCGTCAAACGTCGCCGATCCGGTGCGGCAAAGTACCGTTGTTCCTCCGTCGCGGATTCGTTTTGTCCGATCGCCTCACGTTGATACGCACGCGACGTCATGATCAATCTCATGACGTGTTTGAAATCGTAATCGTGAGTTACCAGTTCAGTTGCTAATTCGTCGAGCAGTTCAGGATGGCTCGGTGTTTTCCCCTCCCAATCATGGGCGGGTTCGACGAAGCCGGCACCCATCAAACGTTTCCAAAGATGATTGACGACCACTCGTGGGAATCGCACATTGTGCGGCGTGGTAAACAAAGCCGCCAAACGCTCTCGGGCGTCTTTGGGATTTCGCATGAGTTCGTCGAGTTGTGGTGAATCATCCGCTCCGGTGAAGTCCGCAAAAGGCCACTTGGCTTTGACCGACTCGCCGAGTCTCAACGTCACGCGAATCAACGGCTCTCGCGTTTGATTTTCAAAGAACTCATCAGGCACCCGACTGGTTTTCGGCGGTGTGATTGGTTTTCGACGCAGCATCGCCGCGAGAGAAAACAGATCTTCCTGAGTGGTGCTGTGAAAGGGCGAGTCGTGGCAACGAGCACATTGCAGGTCGATGCCCAAAAACGCCGCCGCCAACACGTGAGCCTTGGCAGCCATCGGTGCGTCGTTTTCTCCCGCGATGCCGAACCCAGCGCTACCGCCGTGGTGAGCATCACCCCGCATCAAGATCAATTCGGTCACCATCCGATCGAGCGGTTTGTTGTCGCGCAGTGATTCGTATAGGAACCAGCGAAACGGTCCCGTGCTGCCGAGAGAAACGTTTAGCAGTGTCGGGTTTTCCGCTAACAAATCCATCCACATACTGACCCAATGATCCGCGTACCGGTCATCGTCCAGCAATCGATCGATCCATTCATTGCGGTCCGGATTTGCGAGGAACGCGGCGGCGTCCGCTTCGCTCGGTGGCACTCCGATCGTGTCGAGATAAACTCGCCTCAGGAAAGACTCATCGCTGACAATCGGCGCGAGACTGGTTGCCTCCGGATCGATCGGCTGTGCAGGCCAAACCGCTCCCGACGCTACCCACTGTTCGAGTGTTTGAATTTGATCGGGAGAGAGTCCGGTGTCTGTGGGCGGCATGTTGCCATCGCGAATCTGAACAATCAGTTCGCTGTTGTCGGGATCGCCGGGCACAACCGCGGGAAGATCGGACTCACCACTCGCGAGTACAGCTTCGTGAGAATTCAGCCGCAGCCCGCCCTTGCTCTTCGCGCCATGGCAACGAAAACACTCGTCTCGCAAGATCGGCAAAACTCGCTCGTAAAAGTTAGCGGTTGTTTCTTCGTCATGTTGGTTCGAATGAGCGACCGCAAGACTGATCTTTTCGGCAATGGCTCGATCAATCGGATGCTCGCTCGACGAGTGCTTTGCTCGAGGTCGTTGTTGGATCACATCGCGAGCAATTTCATGACGATGATTCCAAAACTCGTTTTGCGATAACGAGGCCGTGCGACGCGTTGCATCGTCTAGCTTGGTGAGTGAGTTTTCAATCCTTACGAGTTCCGAACTAACGGCATCGTCGGTCAACGGAAGCAAGAGTGAAGGACTGAGGACCACGAAGGTGTTGCTGTTTTCATACTGCATCGCCACGCAGACTTCACCTGATTCGGTGCGGTAACCTTTCCCGCCGACGACGAGTTCATAGACCACACGAACCGACCGGACTTGATCGCCTTCGACAACGCATTCCCCGAAAACTTCTTGTTGTGGAAACCGCACGACACGGTTTCCCGGTGCGGGCGGATCAGCAATGGGGACGATGGGTTGCAGGTTTCCTCCACCATGCGGGTTCTTTCGTGTCCGAGCGACAACCTTCCCGTCAATCCAAAGCCGGCTCAACGATCTCGCCCTCACCAGCACAAGATGCCTACCCGGTGGAAGTGAAACGTCACTGGCAAATCGGACCAACAAGGGCGAATCCCAGCGTCCGCGAATGCCCCAATCATCGTATCGAACAGGCACTCGTGGCAGAAGAAACGCGTCGCCGGTCCAGCTCACGATTTCGCGTGGCCATGACTCGTCATCGACTAGCCAGCGAGCGTTGCTCGGCAGTCCTTCGGCAACGGTGAACAGAACCTTGCCCGCAGGAACGTTTTCTAACTCCGGTGCAACCTCGGGAAGTGGTTTCGGCGCCGGTTTCGCCTTGGCGACTCGCGGGCCGCCGACTCGGTTAAAACGTGACGCGATCGTTTTGTCGGATAATCCCTCTCGGTGAACGGCAACGTTGTCGAGGTATCCGACAAAGCTGTTCGACCGACCGCCACCACGTGATGATCCGATCCAAACGGCGTCAGCGTCTACGACAGGAGGCTCCTTGGTCGCTCCGCCCATATCCCAACGACCGTTCGCGGGCTGGCCATCGATCCAACCGCGAATCGACTCGGGGCTGCCGAATCGATACGCCACCGCGATATGATGCCATCCCGTTGCACATTCAAATCCCTCGTCGGATGTCCATCGATGCCAATGCGATTGATCCGGCGCTCGTTTTGTTGCGAAGAGAAAACTCGCCCGCACCGTGCCGCCGTGTGAGACGGTGCGCAGTGCCCAGTTTTGATTGTCGGGTGGATAGAGCGGCGAACCGGTTCGGCCTTTGCCGATCACGTACATCTGTTGTCCGTCGCGGTCCGTATCGACTTTCACCCACGCTTCGATGGTGATGTCGTCGCCGTTTCGAAACTGAAACTGGTCGTCGTTGAGAATTTTGGGTACGGTCAGGTAACCGCCGCCGTTGAATTTCAACGCCGTATTGTCGTCTGCGAAATCGGGATACTCGGGAGGTCTCGGGCCCGCTTGGTCACGCTCAACTTCGCCGTGAAGGTTCAGTGGTGCGGCTCCCTCGCTATCAAACGTCCATCTCGCGGCGACACTGTTTTCGGTCGCGTAAGATGATGTCATGGCAGCGATAGTAAGCGTCATCGCCACGGAAAAGATTCGAGTATTCATGGCTACCCCGTTACGAGTTGCTTGCAGAAAGTTCCTTCGTTGATCGTGGGGCGTTCGGGGCGACCTTTGTGGATGTAGGTCAGTTCCATGTTGTCGAGTCCGAGCAGATGCAGGATGCTCGTGTGTAAATCTTGGACGTGTTGACGGTCGACCGTTGCGTGCAGCCCGAGGTCGTCGGTCTGCCCGATCACTTGACCGCCTTTAACACCACCACCCGCCATCCACATCGTGAACCCGCTGGGGTTGTGGTCACGACCGCTTCCCTTTTCGCTCATTGGCGTCCGTCCGAATTCACCGCCCCAGACGACGAGTGTGTCGTCGAGCATGCCTCGGCGTTTGAGATCTTTGAGAAGCCCGGCGATTGGCTTGTCGACGCCACGACACAGCGCCGAGTGGTTACCCTCGATGTCACTATGCGAATCCCACTTGGAACCGGCACCGCTGTACAACTGGATGAACCGAACATCACGCTCGGCCAGCCGTCGACCGAGCAAGCAGAGCCGCCCATAGCCGCTCGTTTCCTTGTCGTTGATTCCGTACAGCTCGAGCGTCTCGGCCGTTTCGTCACTGAGGTCGATCGCTTCGGGAGCTTCGGATTGCATGCGGAACGCCAACTCATAACTCGCGATGCGGGCTTCGAGTTCGCTCTGCTCAGGATGGACGTCGGCGTAGTTGCGATTGAGCGAGTTCAGGAAATCTAACTTCGACATCTGTCGCGTATGTGTGATGCCTTCGGGGGTGTTCAAGTACGGGATCGGTTGCGTCCCTTCGCTGAGCCTCGTGCCCTGATACGCCGCAGGCATGAACCCACCGCTCCAGTTCCGTGGTCCGTTGACGATTTGCGAGTTGTTGTCCTGCATGACAACAAACGCAGGGAGGTTTTCGTTTTCGCTGCCGAGTCCATAGGTCACCCAACTGCCCAACGATGGCCGACCACTCAAAATCGAGCACGTGTTCATTTGGCAAACGCCCGCGGAATGATTGATCCCGTCGGCAACGCACGAGCGAATGACGGCGAGGTCATCGGCACACTCGGCGGTGTGAGGCAGCCAGTCGGAGATCCACAGCCCGCCTTCACCATGTTGCTTCCACTTACGTTTACTCGGAAGCAGTGGTGATTTCATCTCACCCATCGCTGTGATGACCTCGCCAAAGCTATCTGGGATTCTTTGGCCGGCTAACTCGTTGAGCAACGGCTTCGGGTCGAACAGATCCAGATGGCTCGGTCCTCCCTCCATGAACAAAAAGATGACGCGTTTCGCGGTCGGTTTGTGGTGCGGGAGCTTAGGAGCGACGGGGTTGATTGGCGGGGCCTTGGCGTCGCTCTCGCTGGCACGGACCGGTTCGGCGTTCGCGCCGGACATCAACCCGGCCAAGGCGACGGCGCCAAAGCCGGCACCGCTTCGTGCAAGGAACTCACGTCTCGATTGGGGGATCTTGATGTGCATGACACGTTGGGGTGGGGAGGGAAGGAAGTAAGGCGGGGAATCGATCTTCACCGCGAGGATGTCAATCGATTGGCTCGGGGGGATGGAGGGTGTTTTTTCGTTGGACGTCACCAAGTTCGGTTTGCCACGGCGAGAAACGCGTGCGAGTTATTCCGTATAATTAAGACGTGCGCCGGTGCGTTTTAACTGTCAAAACGAGTCGCGTGTCGGAGATCAACTCAGGGCCGAGCGGTCGACTGAAACTAATTCACATACAAGAACTCATTCGAATTGAGTAACGCGTGGCAGAAATCGACGAACGCCCCTTCCTCGGGCGTATCGTTGATGATTGCTTCGCCGGACGCCATGATTCCATGTTTGTCGCTAGCGCTGTTTCGGCGGACGCCAGGGTCGACTTCGAATTGCCAGTATCCGACCACGCCGGGGATGTCACGCTCGACGGTTTGTAGAATCTCATCCACCTGGATCGCTCGACTGACCAAACGCACATCGTCAACCAAGCCATCGAACTCACTCGTGCCGCTACCGCTGCGGCGACCGATAGAGACAGGTGCTTCGTTGGCGATGCCTTCGCTGATGTTGTGTGCCACCTCCGCGATTTGCAGCGGTTCGTCATCGTTCGACAAGTCCTTCAAGAAAAAGGTGACCTTGCCTGGTTTTTCGTCCGTGGCTAATCGAACGCTCGCCGACGCGTAGTACGGTGTATCCAACGCGATATGCTGATCCGAGAAGACCGCTGCTTCACCGAGTTTGCCGCTTCGCAATTGTCCGAACATGTGCATGACCAGCGTTTGCGGTTTGCGGCGGGAGCCCTTTCCGGTAACGCCAAAGTTCCATCCAACAGGACTCTTTTTCGTGTTCCACTTGCTGACGATCGAACGAACACTTCCCGAATTGGCGATCGATCGCAGTTGGAAGAAGGTTTCGATAGTAAAGTCATTCAGGTTCAGTTCAGGCGTATGGGGAATCGACAAAACCCATGACGGGTTATCAATTTGAAAGCGAATCGCCTGCCCATCGCGGTAAGGCAATTTGGAAGTCTCGATGAGTGTTTGATCTTCTTCCCGCTCCGCTCGTTGCTTCTCGAGCGAACGCAGGTGAGCGGTCTGTCCGGCGATGAACGCCAACGAGGCTCGCAGTTCGTCGGGCGTGGCGTCACGGCCAAAGGCACGTCGCCATGCGATCGCGACTCGCGTTTCCAAATCGCTCGTTTGCCGCGATACGAGTTCAGCCAACGATCTCGCGTAAGACAACATTTGGTCGCTGTTGAACAGCAACAGTGACTGAATCGGCGTGGTCGTCGTATTGCGAGACGAGTTGCTCGAAGAGAACTGCGGCAGATCGAAACTGTTTAGCAATTGATCAGGTGAATTACGCATCTGCCGAGTGTAGATCGATCGATACGGCGAATCCGCGTGCACACTGCCTCCACCATTTCGGTCTTTCATCCGTCCACTGACGACGAGCAACGAATCACGAATCTGCTCTGCACTCAACCTCGTTGTATCGTGCCGCCAATAGTATTCGTTGGCAGGATCGATCTGTTGGAAAGCGGCAAATTCAGAGTGTTGCGTTGATTGCCGATAAGTCGCCGAGAGCAAGATTTTGCGATGCAAAGATTTCAAGCTCCACTTGTCTTTGACCAACTCCGTTGCGAGCCAATCAAGAAGTTCGGGGTGCGACGGCGGGCCGCCGAGAATGCCAAAGTCGCTGGTATTTTCAGCGAGCCCACGACCGAAGTGGCTTTGCCAGATGCGATTCGCGATAACGCGTGCGGTCAACGGATTGTCGGGCATGGTGAGCCACCGGGCCAACGTCGTGCGACGACCGCTGGTGGTCAACGACGGCGAAGCGACGATCGGCAACGGCGACGCTTCCATGATGGTGGGAACACCTGGCTCAATCGGTTTGTTTTTAAACTTCGGAATCGTCGTCGGTGGTGGCGGTTTGATGACTTCCGTCACGGACATCGCCGTCGGCAGCGACTTCGGTTTGAGCGAGTCGAACGCTTGGAGTTTTCGACGCAGCTCAACCAACCGCTCTTTGTCATCTCCTTTGATGATCGAATTGAGTCGGCCGTACTCGGCCTCAACCTGGCGTTGAACCAGATAGGTCAGTTGATCTTCGTAGCCCGTACGTTGATCTTCGGGCGTGCGCGCGATCGCTCGGATATCTTCCGGGAAGCGATCGATAGCAATGTCGCGATACTTGTCACGATAGGGCTGTTCAATGGCAGCAATCTGTTCGCGGATCGTTGCTGTCTTCTCTTCCCATGTCTTTCGCCTGGCGTCATGCCGGGCAATTTCTTCCGCAGTCGCGACGGGAATGTCACACGGCATGATGGGGGCAAAGAAGGCGCGGAGGCGGAAGTAGTCTTGCTGCAACAAGGGATCAAATTTGTGGTTGTGGCACTTGGCGCACTGCAACCCCAGTCCCATGAACACGTCTGCGGTCGTGTCCGTCAAATCTTCGACAATCGTATTCCACTGCGTCGGCGCGTCACGAATATTCCATTCGTAAACCCAGTGACGCAAATACCCGAGTGCGACCTGAGCGTCGAGATCGCCGGGGAACATTTCGTCGCCCGCTAGTTGCTCTTGGACGAAGCGGTCGTATGGCTTGTCGTTGTTGAATGACCGAATGACGTAGTCGCGGTAGCGCCACGCCTGCGGACGAAACCCATCGGCACGATACCCGTCGCTGTCGGCGTAACGGACGAGGTCGAGCCATTGCCGGGCGGCGTGTTCGCCATACCCCTTCGAGTCGAGCAGTGAATCAACGAGTTTCTCGTACCCATCGGGGGCTTCATCCTCAAGGAAAGCCGCCACTTGGTCCGGTGTAGGCGGCAACCCCGTCACGTCGAGATAGAGCCGTCGCACGAGTTCCGTTTTGGTCGCTTCACGTGCAGGCGACAGGCCACTGGAAAGCATTCGGCCCGCGATGAAATGATCGATCGGATTGATCGTCCAACCACTCGCCTCAATACGCGGAACCTGTGGTCTCGTCAGTGGTTGTATTGCCCACCACGCGCGGTCTTTGTCGTCGAACCGCTCGCGTTTGCGGAGCGGAGCGTTTGGATCCACGCCCGGCCACGGCGCACCAATGGAAACCCAACGGGTCAACGTTTGAATCTCGCGATCGGTTAGTTTTTCATCCGGTGGCATCTCTAACGATTCATAATTGACGGCATCAATCAACATGCTTTCGTCGGGCTTGCCAGGAACAATCGCGGGCTCACCGGATTCGCCACCGTGCATCAAGTCTGCAAACGAATCAAGTCGCAAATCGCCACTCGACTTGGCATCGCTGTGGCATTCATAGCAACGCTTCGCCAGTAACGGCCGCACTTCGTTTTCGAAGAATTTCGCGTGACTCGGCGACACCTCTTGTCCGAGGACACTAGATGTCAAGCAACCTAGGATCAAAAATGGAATCAGTTTCCGCATGTTCATTCGACTTCCTCTTGTTCCAAAGGAAATCCCGCTATGAAGACCGGATCGATGAAGTGTTCGTCGTCCATCACATCTTGAAAAAAGAGACCTTCGACAATGGAGTCGTCGGCGTATCCGAGGTCGCTCAAATCGATGCATACCGCGATGGCCCAAAACGACATCGCGGGATTGCGTATCTGAAATGTTCCGTTGAGCAAATCATCAAGTGACTCGATCTGCGAGTCGAACTGCATCAGTTCAAAATCCGGGACCGGCCATGCTTCCGGCGAGTTCAACGTGATGTCGTATCGCATCACCGTGTGCGATCGCAGATTGGAGTCGAACTTCAGCGGACTGACGTGGAAACCATCGCCCGCGACAGGGTTCATTGCCGATTGCAATTCAATAAACACAACGTCGGGGCCAGGCCGATTGACGACAGGTTCGCGAAACCGAATCGCCATTCCTGGCGTGAGTTCCTGACCATCGGCGTAACTCATCACGGGATCCTGCGTCAGCGATTCGCGACTGCCGCCGGGGTTGATCAAGCCGGTGTGGAGATAGGCGTCCGTCTCCAACGCCGCACGCCGAGCATCTCCCTCGCCAGCGTTGACGCCGATGTGTGTTGAGAGATTGCTGGTGTTGCTGCCTCCGCGAAAATGGACCACCTCCACGCCGATCAACTCGTCAACATGGTAAAGACGCTGAACACCCGCGTGTTGAATGGTAACACTCTCGAGCTTCTCATTCGAATCTTGACTTTCGCTTGCCATTTGAAATCCGACGATCCGATCGGGCAGTTGGCTGCGGTATTGCGAGGGCGTGAAGTCAACCGATGAAGATTGTCCGCCGTCAAACCGACTCGCTTCTTTCTCTTTGAGAAGGATTTTCCCCGAGTCGTTCTCATCGAGTTGACGTACCTCCGCGGCTCCTTCGATTACCTGAACCTCGGTATTACCGCCTTCGTCGACGGAAACGGAAAAACGTGTCCCGAGGTCAGTGACCTCCGTTTGCGGCGTGATCACTTGGAAGCCCTCGGCGCCGTCGGGTGCGTGCACACTGCACTTGCCGGCTTTCACCAGGAGCTGCATCGAATCGACAATCTCGATGACGCTCGGCGCTTCCAAAATCACCTCCGCACCGCATGGAAAGACGAGGGACATCATTCCGTTTATCAGTGCATACTCATGCTGATATTGCAGTGACTCGCCTTTCGGCGGAGTGATCTCGTTGAAGAACTCGGCCCCCGCGAGGTCTGCCAATCGGACCAAATTTTGATCCGTTCTCTTGGCGACAACCTGCTGCACTAGCGTCGGTTCGCCCTTGGCATTCTCGACGGACTGCACGGTATAGAACGCAAACGCAAACATGAGCGACACGGCTACCGACGCGATCGAAACGATCCAAGGTGCGATTGTGCTCCGGCGAGATGCGACAACGACACTAGCCCGCTCCGCTTCATTCGTTCGCGTTTGCGAAGACTCCCGCCGCGCGGACGCATATTCGGCCAGTGTCGACGCCCAATCGAAAGCGGATTCTGCGTTTGCATTCTTCTCGTCGGAGTCTCGCGCGAGAACGTTCACCATCTCCGATTGCAGGTCCATGTACTGCAAAAAGAGGATCCGATTTCTCGAATCGTCACGAAGGAGGAAATCCAGCTCCTCGATTTCTTCCTGGGTGATCGTTCGGTCAATGAACGCGGACCCGAGTTCTTCGAGGCGTCGTCGTTGGGCATGGGGATTGTTGTTCTGGTTCATCAAAACTCATCCATCGCTAGTTTTTTATCGATGCAGTTCATTAGGAGATGACGGATTCTTTTCAGATCGCGAAACAGGGTGCGCCGACTCGCGTTTACTTTTTCAGCGATGAGATCAGGTGCGATGCCTTCGAGGTAACGCGATCGCACGAGTTCCAGATCGTTTTCGGGTAACCGCTTCATGCACTCTCCGAGCACGTTCAGGCGTTCACTTAGCGATACTTCCTGTGCCTGGCGTTCCTGGGCCAATAGTTCCAAGACGTCGCCACTGAGAAGAGGCATCTGCCGCGACCGACTTTCGCGCCATTTCAGGACGTGGATGTACGCGAACTTGTAGGCCCACGGCAGGAACGGTCGACTCGAATCGAAAAGCTCAAACTTCTCGTAGAGCGCAAATGAGGTCTCTTGCAAAACATCGCGTGCATCGTGCGAGGTACCGACGAGCGAGTAGATGTAGCGATACAGTTGATCGTGGTGTTCGGATAACAACTGCACAAGCGTTTCGGATTTCGATTGGGGAGGCTCTAAAGGGATCACAACAGATTCTTTTGCTCCTTTTCGATTAGCGAGTCAAGCAAACTCAACTGAACCGCCTGCGTTCGTCACGGCGAGAGAAAGCGGTTACCAATGCAGATGGCAGATAGCGAATGTGCATCACAAGAAGTGCCACGCGGTCGCTCTTACTTATTGGCTCGGCCGATCGCGTGCCACGATTTCTGAGGATTTGAATCAATTTCATGTGCATTCAACGAAATCGATTCTTTTTGAGAGAATTCGTGGCACTGCGACAATCTACCACGGAAACAAACGTTGCGGGGACAAAGCGCCCCTTTCTGGGTTTTCGTTACCTTGCTTCTTCGGAGTGCTTTTGATGTGTTTTCACAAGACAACACGCGTGCGCCAGGGGTTTACCCTGGTGGAACTATTAGTCGTCATTGCCATTATTGGTGTGCTCGTTGGATTGCTATTGCCCGCGGTGCAGGCGGCGAGAGAAGCGGCTCGGCGGATGAGTTGCAGCAACAATTTCAAACAACTCGGACTCGCGATTCACAATTACCACTCCGCGTATAATCAACTGCCACGGTTGCAAGGTGGAACGAATGCGATTGGTGCAATCAATGGCGGCACGACGGCGCCCACTTCCAACAACCGTGAGGAACTCAGCATTCTCGTCGGGTTGATGCCGTTTCTGGAGCAGCAAGCCCTTTGGGAGCAAATTTCGAATCCGCTACAGGATCAGAATGGGAACATCCATCAACCCATGGGCGGCAACCCGCAAGCCAATTTGAGTCACCATCAAATCAGTCGATATGAGCCGTGGTTAACCGAGATTCCGAGTTTGCGTTGCCCAAGCGACCCTGGTGCGGGTTTGCCGTCGGCAGGCCGCACAAACTATGTTGCCTGCTCCGGTGATTCGGCGTACATCTGCAATCACGGGTACGCCGATGAAGATGGGAATCGTACCAGCCCGAACAATCTAGCTGAACTGGCAAGAGCGTCTTGCCGCGGGATGTTTAAAGCGCGAGCGGACTCTTATTTCCGAGACGTCTTGGACGGCCTCTCCAACACGATCGCCATGGGCGAGATTCCAACCGACCTGGGCGATCAAGACAAACGAACCCACGGCAAAGCAGACATCGGTGGAGCAGCGAGTGGCCGTGGTACGGGGCAGGGAATCCGGGGGCCAGGTGAAGCGCTTTCGTGTCGTACCTTCATCGATCCTGAGCGTCCGCAGTTTTGGGCCAGCGGCACGAATGTCGGCGACGCTGAACAGCGCCGCGGATATAAGTGGGCATCGGGACGTCCGATGTACGGTCAGATGAACGCAATCCTGGCTCCCAACAAAGAAATTTGTGTCGCGAAAGGGACCAGCCCACGGGCAAATTATCACGGCAACGCGATGATTGCTCCTCCCGGAAGCCGGCATCAAGGTGGTTGTCACATTTTGATGGGCGACGGTGCCGTCAAGTTCATCACGGACTCCATCGAAGCGGGTGACGAGACCAGTTCGCAGGTCTACTACGGCGGTCCGATCGCTCCAGGATCGAAGAGCCCGTTCGGCTTGTGGGGCGCTCTGAGCACCGCCGCATCGAAAGAAACGATCGACGCGGAGTTCTAATCAGTTCTCACTTCGGTTTTGAATGATTCGTTTTGCAGGATCGTTGTTTTCACTGTTCTGCATGTTGAATCCGTTGCGTTTGCAAATTGATCCAACCCGGTGTTTTACGCTTTTGCCATGTTGCATGCGTCGAGGCGAAAGTGCGTTGTTGGTTGAGTTATCCGTGTTGAGTTTCTTGACTCAACCGATTTCGTTTTTCTCTTTCCGTGTCTCCTCTGTGAACAATCTGATGAAACCTTTTTCAAGTCTACGATCGCGACTGATTCCGTTATTCGCAGCCTCACTTTTCAGTTCGCTGATTTGTGGCTGTGGTGATGGGGGCGGTCCCGTCGCCAGCGAAGATGAAGTGACCGCGTACCTGACTGCTCATCCCGAACTCAAGAAGGACCTCGATTCGGAGTCCGCAATTGTCGCCATGGAAACAACATCACGAGCAATCGTTGCGGCGCCGTGAAAAGCAGTTGATTACTTCCACACCCGCTCGCGCGGGTGACATGGAAAGCAAGTGGCCCGTGGCCGAGAATAGCGAACACCACCGGCAAATCTTGGAAAGCGGTGAGATTAGTCCCGGCGCGTTGATGGCCGAAGCTGTGGTTGCATGTGCCTGGGATACCGCCCCGAAAGGCTGGGCTACATCGGACCACATGGGTCGAAAATCTCGCCAGTTGTCGCTGCCCAACTAAAGTCTATTGAGACACAGTCTATTGATCGGCAGGCGACACACCCCACGTTCCTAACGTGCTGCTCGCATCCACAGTTTTGCCGCTTGAGTCATCGTTTCGCAAGTGACTCGCTTCGCCAGCGCCGTGCCATCTCTCTTCAGCCCGCTTTTCTCATGCGGCGTCACGCACCGGTCGGTCCTTTGGTTAGACTGTGGCCCTACGTAAGGTTGAGGCGCGATCTCGAACCTTAATGGACGTCACGGGCGTTCCGTTTTTGCTGCATCCTCTTAGTTTAGAAAAATGAAATTTCAATTTGGCGTGTTGTTGGCCCTGTTGGGAATGGTCTGCGTTGGGAACACGAATGTGTTTGCCAATGACTGGGAAGACGAAACGGTTATCGCGCGGCACAAGATGCCCGCACGTGCGACCTCCTATTCGTACTCTTCCGCCGAGGACGCGTTGAGCGGCGAACGCACACGATCGCGGATGCTGTCGCTCGACGGGAATTGGAAATTTCACTTTGAGCCAGACTCCCAAAATCGTCCACTCGACTTCTTCCAACCAAACTTTGACGCGAGTTCTTGGGACACGATCGAAGTCCCAGGCAGTTGGGAGATGCAGGGTTATGGCACGCCGATCTATACCAATTCAAAATATCCGTTTGCAGCCGCCCCGCCACGGATCGATCGCACCAACCCGGTAGGGTCTTTCTTACGCGAGTTCGAACTGCCCGCCGGATGGGACGAACAAAGGATCGTTCTTCACTTCGGCGGCGTTTCGTCCGCGTTTTACTGTTGGGTCAACGGCCAACTCGCTGGCTACAGCCAAGGCAGCCGATTGCCGGCCGAATTCGACATCAGCGAACTCGTTCACGAAGGCAAGAACCAAGTCGCTGTTCAAGTGTTTCGTTGGTCTGACGGCAGTTACCTCGAAGACCAAGACATGTGGCGTCTGAGTGGCATTCACCGCGAAGTCCTCGTGCTCGCACAACCGAAGGTCGCGATCAACGACTTCGCCGTCCGCGCACAGCTCGATGCAGACTATCAAAACGGTGTGCTGAAGGTTCGTCCTGAAATCCTCTTGGATCGATCGGCCAACACCCAAGGTTGGAACCTCAGCGTCGAATTGTTCGATGCCGACAAGCAGAAGGTGCTTTCCAATCCCGTTTCCCTTCCTGTCGAAAAGATTATCAAAGAATGGTATCCGCAGCGAGACAATGTGAAATTCGGCTTACTCGAAGCCGACGTGGCGGCCCCGCTGAAATGGTCGGCCGAACAACCCAATCTTTACACCGT
>JBICHZ010000198.1:0-6515 GCA_043101355.1 Rhodopirellula sp. JB044 | reverse complement strand
CAACGACTCAATCGTCGGTTCGCTCTTCGACGCATCGACGAAACACAGTCGAGACTGCTCACCTTTGCCGCTCGAGAACACCACATAGCTACCGACATTTTGGAACGCGCCGGTGCGCAGTGGTTTGTCCTCCGCGTCAGTACCGATCGGCAAATGATGAACGACGACCGATTCCGGATGCCGGTTCACATCGAGGTCCGCCTCCACCCAGCAGATACCGTCGGCCGGTGCGAAGAAGACCTTGCCTGTATTGTAGGTCGCACCGTGCAAGCCACCTGATGGGCAATGCACGTGGTAACGTTTTCCGGACCGGTTGCCCAACCCGACCACGTCGACGCGCCCCGCGTTTTCGCCTTCACGGTCGATCCACGTGCTGTAGGCGACTCTCCCCTCCGCCACAGCCAACGTAATATGATTGCCGCCTCCTTCGAAGAAGCTGCCGGTAGCTTCAGGTGACTCCGCCTTTCGAATCGACTTTGCCGTCAACATAGTAAATCCGTTCTTTTGATCGTTCGCCATCACAAACGCGTTGTCGTAGCGATAGACGTGTGCCGGATTACCTTGGAACGCATCGACGCGTGTGGAATGAATCGACGGAGCGGACGTGAAACGCCAGTGGTAGTGGTCGCCGTGGCTTTCCTGGAAGGCACCGGATTCGATTGCCACCCAACCACTCCCGATCTCGCCACCCGCTTCATCGCGGACGCCGACGACGATTAAACCTTCATCGGTTTGCATTTGAACCAGTGATTGATCATCAGTATCGAGAGCCGGAAAGCCTTCGACTTGGTTTTCTGCGAGTGAAAACCCTTCACTCGTCTTCTGCAGGTCGCCCCACATCATCTTGGCATTTTGATGGTCTTGCCAAAACAAACGCGCGACCGTGCGACCTTGAGCATGAACGGTCGTTCCTCCAAATAGCACGGCGACTGCCAATAGTATGCAAGGGAATCGTACTAACATGATTATTGTTCCTGTTTTCATTTTGTAGGTGAGAGCAATTGAACGGCACGTTTGGGCAGTTCAATGATTTGATTGGGTGATTGCGAGAAAGGTTTTAACCGCAGCGAGTCGGAAAATTTGCTGACAACCTTCCTATCCAACATCCATCCGCCGTCGCCGAGAGACTCCATCGCGACGACGTATTCTGTAGGTTCGGGATCGGGCACTTCACTGAACCTGGCTACGCCACGACGGTCAGAGATTGCGCGAGTCAATGCGGGTCCGTCCGCGGTCTGAGTCAACGTGATTTGTACATTGGCCAACGGTTCGCCTTCGTAGACCACCTGCACCGATGCGGTCGGATTGGCGGACTCCGTTTGTGAAGCTGCATCGCATCCGAGAGTTGCGATCACACAAACCGTCATGAGCCAGAGCGACGTCTGTTTTACTGAGGCCACTGCACAACCTCCTTCCCGTCGCGAGAGAACAAGGCGTGATACGTATCCTGGTCAATGGAATCGGTAATGAAGTGGACGCTGCCATCGAGCATCGCGTGCATCGAACCACCGGTGTGATACGAGCGCGACGAATAAAACCCGCGTCCATGAATCCCCACATCAGGTAGGGACGCGTTCGGCGTCATGTAACCATTGATCACCGTCGCATAGGGCACGCCGCGAATCCAACTCGCACCGCGATTTCCTGTGTAGGAACTGATCTTCGACGGAAACAGCGTCGTCAGATCGGGATTCTCGATCAATGTACCGGCATCAAGAAACCCCGGGTCGGGAGCAACATTCCCCGACGTTCCGCTCCAGTTCGCGATTCGGCGGTGCGGTCCGCTCGGTGTCGCTTCCGTCATGCCGCTGGTTTGGTCACCCATGACCGTTTCGGCAAGCAGCACGGTCTGGCTCGTCCCATCCAAACAGTCGCGGAACTTCGCCCATGAATCGGTCCATACCATTCCGTCGGTGCGATATCGATCGTCGTAGTGGGTGCCGGTTCCACTACCGTAACTGAACATGTAGCTCAGCCCAGCCGAATAGCCATCCGACGAATCCGCAAACGTTGTTGAGAACTGAGGATCACCAACATCGCTCGGGCAGAGAAACGTAGGAACGACCGTCTCAATCGCCTCACGAAGTTCGGTGTTGTACTGGGCCGCCCACGGAGGTCCCACGAGCAACGGTTGTTCGAAATTGATCAGCTCACTGAGCCCAGCCTGTTCGACATAGGGCAACACGCGAGCTTGGACGGAAAAGCTGCTCGATCCGGTCATCGCCGGAATCACACGAAAAGTGTTCTCGTAGTTGTGGGTGGCCAGCGCGATTTGTTTCATCCGATTGCTGCATGACATCCGACGTGCTGCTTCGCGAGCAGACTGAACGGCGGGCAGCAAGAGACCGACGAGAATCCCAATGATGGCAATCACCACCAGGAGCTCGATCAGTGTAAACGCGGGTTTGGATCGTCGGCGGTGGTTTTGAATAAGTTGTTTGTTCATATCGATGTTTGTGCAAGAGAACGCGCAGGAAGAATGGAAGAGCTCCGCGCGGCGCGCGCATCGATCAACACGGGTTGGTCGGACCGGGTGTCGAACAACCGCACACGCGCACGCGGAGCAAGATGGTAAAAGCGATACCGATGAGCAGATCGATGCTGGATCAGAATAGGCGTCGGACTGCAGACACACGGGCGTTTCGGCAGACTCTTATCGAGCCCGATCATCGCAACGCCTGCGATCAGTCAGCGCGCACCGCGAGCGGGATAACAAACGCGTTCGCAGAAACCAAACAGCAGCGAATCAGAGAGACATCGCAGGCGGCCCGCGAAGAGGAGGCAGAATGAATGACGGCTCTACGTCCGCGGACACGCATCGCGGAATATCCGCTGCGACAACCCGCGTGCATTCAACGGAGACGTCGTTGGTGTGTTGCACCCCATTCGGACTGGCCAGCGACTGGCATATCCAACACGTGTGTGAGTCATGTTGCGATGAGCCGCCGGCTTGTTGAAGCACAACTCCTCTCGCAGAGTCGACTTCACTATCGGGCTGATCCGACTGTTCACAGACACAGTCGCAGTGGCATCGCGATGATTCGTGCGACCAAACCCATTGAAAGATCGCTGCGACGGAGATGTCGCCGTTAGCGCATCCATGGCCCTCTCCGCCCGTATGATGACACGCCCCGTGGTCGCAGGTAGCAACGTGCAGCCAAGCAGGGGCATGCCCCAACGCCAACATCACGCTGAGCAAGAATGTCGTTAGTGGACGGATCGAAGGAACCACAAATCGCCCAGACGGGAAACGGTTTCGAGAGGGAGTTCAGGTCCGACCAAAGACTGAGCCCGCCATACGCGAGGCACCGCCAAACAGTTCGCGATCGGATCAGAAATATTTGCAGTCGGCCTCAACGGCACGACACATTCTTGGTGACCATGGAAATAGACTATCGTGGCAGGATAACGCGTTCGCGACTATCCCACCCATTTAGGAACTTTTGCAATCGTTCATTGGCACCTCCCCATGCAAAACCTGAGACACCTCTTCTCTCCCCGCCGATTGAAAACCGTATCCATCCGATCCTCTTTCGGGCTTTTGGTGCTCGGGCTGTCAATTGTTTTCACGTGCGACGATTCCCAGGCGGCCGAGGATGAGCGACCGAACATCATCTACATCCTGTCGGACGATATGGGGTATTCGGACATCGGATGCTACGGCAGTGAGATCGAGACCCCGGTGCTGGACTCGCTCGCGGAAAACGGGATTCGGTTCACTCAGTTCTACAACACCGCGAGATGCTGTCCGACGAGAGCGAGCTTGCTGACGGGTTTGTATCCGCACCAGGCCGGCGTTGGACACATGATGGAAGACCGAGGGCACGACGGCTATCGCGGGCAACTCAATCGCCGCTGCGTGACGATCGCGGAAGTGTTGCAAACAGCCGGCTACCGGACGTACATGTCGGGTAAATGGCATGTGACCCCTTTCCGACCAAAATCTCCCGATGCGGACAAATCGAATTGGCCCCGACAGCGCGGCTTTGACCGGTTCTACGGGACCATTCATGGAGCGGGCAGTTTCTGGGATCCGAATTCGCTTACACGGGAAAACTCACGAATCTCACCCGTTACCGATCCCGAGTATCCGCTCGAATCGCAAGTCGACGGAAAGTTCTACTACACCGACGCGATCACCGATCACGCGACTCGTTTCATCCGAGAACATCAAGAAGGCTTTTCCGATGAACCGTTCTTTCTCTACGTGGCGTACACGGCCGCCCACTGGCCGATGCATGCACGCGAACGTGACATTGCCAAGTACGAGGGACGCTACGACGCGGGTTACGATGCGATTCGAAACGCTCGTTATCAACGGATGATTGACCTCGGGGTAATCGAGGCGGAGGCAACCGTGAATTGGCCGATCCCGGACAAATGGAAAACGCGGAAGCATTGGGAGTGGGACAAACGCAACATGGAAGTGTATGCGGCGATGATCGATTCGATGGACCAAGGCATCGGAAAGATTGTCGATTCGCTCAAAACAACAGGGCAGTACGACAATACGTTGATCTGTTTCCTGCAAGACAACGGCGGATGCGCTGAAACACTAGGACGCAGCAGCAAACACAGTGTGGAAAACACAAATCGAACTTTTGATCCCCTGCCGAGCGACCATTTGCAAATGGACATGGTTCCCAAACAAACCCGTGACGGTCGGCCTGTGCGAGGCGGCCCGGAGGCGATGGCTGGTCCGGAGGACACGTACGTTTCCTATGGTCGCGGATGGGCAACGGTGTCCAACACGCCGTTTCGCGAATACAAACACTGGGTGCACGAGGGCGGCATCTCAACTCCGTTGATCGCACACTGGCCTCGCGGGATTGCTCGTCACGGTGAGATCGAACCGACGCCAGGACATTTGGTTGACTTGATGGCGACCGCTGTCGATTTGTCGGGGGCAGAGTACCCCGAAACTTTTCACGACAGCGATTCGATTCATCCGATGGAAGGGCAAAGTTTGCGTCCGCTTTTCGAGGGGAACACGATCGAGCGTGAGGCGATCTATTGGGAGCATGAAGGAAACCGGGCGATCCGCGTTGGCGACTACAAACTGGTGGCCAAAGGCGGCAAAGGGTCCTGGGAGCTGTATGACCTGGCGAAAGATCGCAGTGAACAAAACGACCTGAGCGAGCAAATGCCGGAAATGGTTGAAAAGCTCGCCGCGATGTGGCAGGAGTACGCCGAACGAGCGTTCGTGGTGCCGGGGATGAGAAAATATCGAACTTCGGGTTCATCTTGCGACCGCTGGGCCGGTTCCGGTAGTTTTGGGATCGGTCCTCTTCGCGTCGTTTGCGAAGCCGATTACGCACGTTTTGCATGGATGCTGCCCGTGTCTGCCCAGCCCGCCTCGTCGCGTGAAGACGGCAAATTTGCCTCTCAACGCACGCTCGACTCGCGTTCTGTCGCCGAATCTTTCTCGCAGGTCGAATGCGTTCGCATTATCCGCGACACGATGTTTGCGGAGTCCGACGCCATTCGCGAGGCGGCATCGCTTGCCTCCACTGCGGCGGTCGACGCCGGAACTCGTATTGCTCAGTGCACAGGCTCTGTCGTCCTGACCGGTGTCGGTAAGGCGGGATGGATCGCACAAAAAATCGTCGCGACGCTCGCGAGCACCGGTTCGCCGTCGCATTTCCTGCACCCGAGCGAAGCAATTCACGGTGATCTCGGCCGCGTGCAGGCGAACGACATCGTGATCGCGTTCTCCAATTCCGGACGCAGCGAAGAAGTCGTCCGGGCCTGCGAATTTATCAAAACACAAGCGGATTGCTTGATCGCCATCACCGCCGATGAGGCCAATCCACTGGCCGACCTGTCGGACCTGGTCGTGCCCATGGGCCGTCACCGGGAAGCCTGCCCGAACGGGTTGGCACCGACAACGAGCACGTCGGTCATGCTCGCGATTGGTGACGCGATCGCCATGCTCGCGTCGCAGATCCGTGGTTTCGGACCTCAAGATTTCGCACGTTTCCATCCCGGTGGTGCCCTCGGACGAAAACTCTCGAGCGTCGACGACGTCATGCGTGGGTTGCATGAATGCCGTATCGCCAGCGAAACACTGCCGGTGCGAGACGCCATCGCAACGAGTTCGCCGGAACGACGCAGCGGCGCGGTCATGCTAATCGATTCCGACAACAAATTATCGGGAATCTTCACCGACAGCGACCTTGTGAAGCTTCTGCAACACCGCCAAGAAAACAGTCTCGATCGACCGATCAAAGAGGTGATGACTCGGACCCCGATTTGCTCCACGAGTGGCAGTTCTCTCGGTTCCGCCGTCGCCATCTTATCGCAACGCCATATCAGTGAACTGCCGGTCATCGACGACGGCGGTCGGCCGGTTGGGATGATCGATATCACCGATCTGATTGCCGCCGGTGACATCGCCGCCCCGGAAGTCGCCGCCCCCGAAACCGCGGCTACGGTTCTCCCCAAGAAACAACAAACAACGGGAAAACACAAACCCTGACGTCGCATGTTACTATCGAAACTCGTATGCGTTGCGA
>JBICHZ010000197.1:0-64728 GCA_043101355.1 Rhodopirellula sp. JB044 | reverse complement strand
GGCATCGTTTTCTGCCAATCGAGATCTGCAGGACCCGAGCAAGATCGAAGCCTTCGCAACGGTCATCAACAGCGGAGAGGTCGCCGCGAGCGCCGAGGCATCGTTGTTTCTCGAAGGGCGATTGGTCGATGCCGCGTCGGTGGAACTCGCCCCGGGCGATCAGTCCGGGTTGTCGTTTTCAGTGGAGGCACCCGATGCGGTGCGGATGCGATTCACCATCGATATCGATGATGATTTCGATCTGGACAATACGGCTTATGCGTCGTTAACTCCGTCGGGTTTGGTTTCCGTTTTGGTCGTGACCGAAGGCAACCGACCGCTCGAACTCGGTTTGACGACGGAGAAGGCCGCTCGGCTCGCAACGTGTGAATTCGTTGCACCGGAGTTTCTCGAAACCGATGCGTACGCCAAACGAGCTGCTTCCGGGGATGATGACCTGATCATTTTCGACCGTTGCCATCCCGAAAAGATGCCTGCGACGAACACATTCACGATCGGTGATCTGCCGAATGATCAATGGAAGTGGACGACCCCACCGGGCAGCCTGACTTTGATCGATATTGATCGCACGCATCCGTTGCTACGCTATCTCGAGTTGTATTCCCTGTTGATTTTTTCCGGACGCGGAATTGAAGGGCCTGATGGCACCACGACGTTGGTCGAATCGGATCTCGGGACCGCCATGGCGATCTCGCCCCGCGGCGGGTATCTCGATTTGGTGCTCGGGTTTGAGTTAGTTAGCAAGAACGAAGACGGTGAAACCCAGGCGAATACGAATTGGTATGCCGAGCGATCGTGGCCTGTGTTCCTGCTCAACGTGCTGCGGCACCTCGCGGGTGCGGCCACGTCATCGGCTTCTCCTTCGTATCAGCCCGGCGAAACCGTGCCCGTTCGAATCGAGAGCGCCGTTCGTGAAGTTTCGTTGGTGCGGACCGGCGAAAAAGATAATGACACGCCGATCGATACTCTCACCGTCGGACAGGCCGGAAGTGTGGATGTCGTGAACACCGGGATGACCGGAAACTATCAACTCGTGCGCGAAGGATCGCAACAGGTTGATAGTGCCGCGGGCGGTGTGGTCGAACGGTTTGCGATTAACCTTTTTGACGTCCAAGAAAGCAAACTGGCGGCGAGGCCCGATGTTGAACTCGGCTATGAAACCATCGCCACCGTCGATACCCAAATGGAAACTCGCCGCGAGTACTGGCGTCCGTTGCTGTTGCTAGCTCTCGCGATCCTCTTTATCGAGTGGTGGGTGTACACCCGCAGGTTGTCCTAGCGAAGTGTCGTGGCACTCCCAGGTAATGCCTACTCGGCCGATTCGGAATCAGTTTTCGAATCCGCAGGGAGTTCTTTGACTTTGATGTTCTTCCAACGCACTTGGCCTTTGCGACCTTTGTGGATTTGCAATCCAAAGAAACCCTTGGAGTAGGTGCCGTCATCCACCCAGTGTGCGACGGGAACTCCGTTGATCCATGTCTTCACAACGTTCCCTTGAGCCTGGATCGTCAATCGGTTCCAACCGGTACGATCGAGCGATTGGCGGGCGGCCTCGTGTTCTTTTAACCAAACCGGATAGAAGTACCCGCCACAGCTTTGTCCGTAGATGCCTCCGGACCAATATCGGTCGCCCGTGATTCCTTCCATCTCGGCTTGAGGGCCGTAGACCAATTCATTGTCGCCGTTGGCTTTTGTTTTTGCACGGAACATCACGCCGGAGTTTCCATCGACGTCCCACTTCATCTCGCAGGTGAAAATGAAGTCGGTGTAGTCGTTCTTTTCGGTGCTCAGGTAGGTGCTGTTCGATCCGGGGACACAGGTGCCGACGAGTTCACCATCCACCGCCTCAAATTGGCAGGTGCCACCGCGCGGAATCCACCCGGTTAAATCGGTGCCATTGAACAGGTCTTGAAATCCTTCATCGAGCGATGGTTCTTCGTCAGTGTTGAGTAGCATGTCCTCGGGTTGAGGAATGTTTTGTTGCGACTTGTATTTCGCATACCAAGCCTGCTGTTTCGGGTCGACTTCGTTTGCCCACGCGGCCACGTCTAACATGGCGGCACTGATGAGCATACCGAGGAGCATTGCGAGAGACGCGATTGGGCGCGGTTTTCGGATCATTGTGGAGGTCATGTTTGGTTCGGGCAGGAAGTGGGGCGTCAGTGAGTCGACGCATTCTCTGTTTGGAAGTCGATTCATCGATAGCGTCGCCGCCGATTTTATTTCGGCCGCGAGACGAATCATAGAGACGGGCGGGTCTGATTCTGCGAGGGGATGGAAGGTTTCGAGAAAGTTTCACAGAATTCAACATCTTGCGCACAAACGGTCACCTGCCTCCGGATGGCAGCAGGCCTTTCCTCGTTCCCAGGCAGTTTACGTGACAACTCCATCTGACGCTGCGGAAACTGCCGAACCGACACGGTCGTCTTGGTGGGCTCGTGTCCGGCCTGAGGAACGGACCGCGGTGGTTTACGCGACGGCTTGGTTTTTCTGCATTTTGTTCGGATACATGGTGGTCCGTCCGGTGCGCGAAACGATGGGCAGTGTCGGCGGGACGCAGCAACTGCAGGGTTTGATGCTGGTCACGTTTCTCGTCATGTTGGCCGCGGTGCCGCTATATTCCGCCCTGGTCGCTCGTCTGCCGCGACGATGGTTGGTACGAGTGGTTTATCACTTTTTTGCGAGTTGCTTGGTCGCGTTTTTCCTATTGATGCAACTCGACATCGAGTGGGTGAGGACGTGGACGGCGCGCTGCTTTTTCGTGTGGGTGAACGTTTTTGCTTTGTTTGCGACGAGCGTTTTTTGGAGTGTGCTCGCAGACCTTTTCACGAGCAGCCAAGGCAAACGTTTGTTCGGAATGATCGCCGCGGGGGGAACCGCAGGTGCGATCACCGGTTCGTTGTTGACCAGCCAAGTGGCAACGCGTCTGTCGACCGGCGCGTTGCTGTTATTGCCGGTCGTCATGATCGAAACCGGTTTATGGTTTGCGTGGAGGCTCGAAAAACAGTTTGCACGTCCGTCGCGCGAGGTGAATTCGCAGAAGGCAAACGCCGGTAAGAGAGGTCCGTCGGAAAGTCCGGCCGGTGGCGGAGTGTTGTCGGGGATCACGCATGTTGCGCGATCGCCTTACCTGGCGATGATCTGTGCGTTCTTGGTGCTCGTGCAGTTTTGTGGCACGCAGTTGTATTTCCAACAAGCCGAGATTGTTGCGGCGGAAATCGAGACGAAGGAAGCACGGACCCAGTTGTTCGCGTATCTCGATTTGGGAACGCAGTTATTGACGCTAGCGATTCAGGCGTTGCTATCCGGGATCGTTCTTCGCCGGTTCGGTGTTAGTGTCGCGTTGGTCGTTTTGCCTGTGATTTACTTCGCCGGTTTTCTTTCGCTGGCGTTCATTCCGGCTCTGTCGACGTTGGTCGTCACCATGATTGCAACGCGAGCGGGAGGTTACGGCATCACCGTCCCGGCCCGCGAAGTCTTGTTCACGGTGGTCAGTCGCGAAGACAAATACAAATCGAAGAGTTTCATCGACACGGTGGTCCTCCGCGGGGGTGACGCGTTGTCCGGGCAGCTATTCGGCGTGGCGCGGCAATTGGGAATGGGGATCACCGCAATGAATCTCTGGGCGTTGCCGCTGACGGTGATCTGGGGCACGATCGCGTGGCGATTAGGACGCATGCAAAAAGGGCGTGCGTTGCAGGCGACGTCCGCGACGGAGTCGCCTGAGACTGACGGTACGTGCGTTTCATCGAAAGAACGAGACATTGATGAACCAGAACACTAAAGAATCTCGATTAACGCATTTTGCGTTTTGACGTGTCTGGACCCTGGTTGCTGAATTCGCCAAGTTTGAGATTTCGATGCGCGGCGACATCGTTTTTCAAAACGCTCTAGTTTCGGCCTCGATGGCAACTGCATCTGACCGTGTTGCAGTATTCGCTGACGCTGCCGAGGTCGCCGTCACGTTGCCAGTAGAAGTTTGCTCGCGGTGCGTTGTCGCCATAGCGGTTCATTCGGTCGGCTTTGAAAACGTTGCCTCCGGCGATCACGAGATCGATCTTTTCGCTGTGACGAATGTTTTTGGTCGGATCGGTTTTTTTGCGAAAGACGATTAGGTCGGCGAGTTTGCCTTTCTCGATCGACCCGAGGTCATTGTCGAGTCCCAGGTATTTCGCTCCATGAATTGTTCCGCACGTGAGGGCTTGCATGGGAGTCATGCCGCCTTGGACAAAGCTCCACATTTCCCAGTGAGTGCAGATCCCAGGCAATTGGCCGTGTCCACCGGCTTGCACGAGGCCGCCTTGGTTAACCACGTCGCGTGCGATTTCGGCAACACGCATGTGGTTGTAATCGTCTTCGGATGCTTTCTCACGACGACGTGACCTTGGGTTGAGGATTTGCGGGGGAATGAATGTCTGCAGGCGGGTGTGCAGCCACAGGTCATCGAGTTGGTACCAATAACGTTCGCCCGACAATCCGCCATAGGCGACGCTGAGAGTGGGTGTGTATCCGACGGCGGTGTTTCGCCAAAGATCCATCACGTCGTCATAGGCCGTTTGGACCGGTAGGGTGTGTTCGATACCGGTGTGTCCATCGACAATCATGGTCATGTTGTGCATGAACGTGCTGCCGCCTTCGGGGACAACCATCATGTTGAGTTCTCTCGCGGCAGCCACAACCTGTTGGCGTTGGTCCCGTCGGGGTTGGTTGTAACTCTTGACGGTGAACGCGCCGACGGCTTTCATCCGGCGCAGGTGAAAACGAGCGTCATCGAGCGAGTCGATTTCGGCCTTGTTGGCACCGGTCGCGCCATAGAGGATTTTGCCAGTCGAAAACGTTCGCGGTGATGTGATCATGCCGGCCTTTGCCAGTTCGCTGGCCGCAAAGATGCTGTGTGTGTCGTTGCTCGGGTCGTGGATCGTCGTCACGCCGAACGCGAGGCGCGCGTAATCCAGCCAATTGTGTTGCGGAGTGATACCGAACGTGGCCTGAGCACCATGAGCATGGGTGTCGAGCAATCCGGGCATCACGATCTGTCCACGAATGTCGGTCGTGACATAACCGTCGGGAATTTTGACTTTATCCCGAGCCCCGATTTTCACGATTCGGTCGCGGTCGATCAGGATGACACCGTCGTCGATCACGCCTTTCGACCCCATCGTGAGTATGCGCCCGCCGACCAACGCACGCCGGGTCTCGGGTTTGGCAGCGGGATGCGTGAAACCGATCGGGAGGAGTGTGGTCAGGCCTGGTTCGGTCGACGGCGTTTCTTCCCTCTCGTTGTCGTTTGCGGCTTTGTCGGTGGTGTGTTCGTCGTTGGTATCCGCGGTGGCTCTCGGATCCGGTTGGGGCTGCATCGCTGTTGCGACGTCGCACGAGTACAGGTTCGGCCCCAGGCTCCAGTGCAGTCGTTTGCCATCTCCTGAAAAATGGATGAACTCGCCCGCGTCGTCGCTGACTCGCACCGTCGGAATTCCTTTGGCGTTCGGGCCGACATGGATTGGCGTTGGTGAATGAACAAACGGGGCGACGTGAACGTGGAACCGTTCGATGAGGGCAATGTTTTTGCCATCGGGTGATACCGCAAAGTCAGTTGCCCAGTCGCTTTGGTAGTGTTCACGCACGTCGTTGCCGTGAAGGTCGATCGAAGCGAACGTAACGTTGTCCGATTCTTTGGCCGCGTTTTTGCGAATCAGGAAAACACGGTCACCGTCCGAGTTGAAGAAGGGGCGGGTTCCGTTCTCGGTCAGCAGTTCAGGTTCGCCGTCTTTCGTCGTGGTGCGATAGATCCCAGGGTTTCGCGACCAAAGCGCCGATCGGATATGACCCCCGCCTCGTTTCTCATAGACGATCTGTTCCCCATCGGCAGAGAACGATGGATGCATGTAGTGACCGGGTTGGTTGGAAACGATCCAGCCTTCGCCGCGTTCAGGATCGACCGATGTGATGCGGATGGTTCCCAGAGTGCGATCGTTCCATGTTGTGTAGACGACGTAGCGTCCGTCTTTGGAGAACGATGGTGAAAACTCGAAGTGGTCGGTTTGGTCGGTGAGTCGGACTGGTTTTCCGTCGGGGAGTGTTTTGACGTAGAGATGGCCGAGTGCTTGATAGACGACTCGGGATCCGTCGGGTGAAACCCGGACGTCCTGAAGCATTTTGACGTCAAATTCATCTTCGCCAACCGGTATGTTGTGCCGGACCGGTTTGCGGATCTCGCGGTGATCGTGAATGCGAAACGGGATGACTTTGGCGTCGCCGGATTCGATATCGATTCGGCGGATTTTTCCTTTGGCCCAAATGACAATCGACTTGCCGTCGGGCATCCAGTCGAAGCCCGAGTACACGCCGTGAATCGCCCAGGCCTCCTGCATGTCTCGTTCGAGTTGGTCGTAAACCAGGCGGATTCTGCCGGACTCGATATCAAACAGATGCAGCCCGGTTTTGACACCAACGCGGCGAACAAACGCGACCGTCTTTCCGTCGGGAGAAGGCGTTGGTCGACAGGCGCCGCCGGGGCCTCGGATCAACGTTTCGGTGTCGCCGCTGATGATGTCGAGACGTTTGACCGCGTAGATTCCTTTGTGGGAGTCTTTGTCGTATTCGAAGTCCTTGCCGGGCGTGACGTCTTGGCTGTAGTACAGATAGCGTCCGTCGGGGGAGTAGACGGGTTCGTTGACATCTTTTTGGTCGCTCGTACGCTTCGTCAACGCGGTACCCGACGCCGCGTTCATCGCGATCGCGTTGCGGTGGTAGCGATGGCATTCCCCGGCTCCGAGCGAACGGCGGCTCGAGAAGTGTTTCCTGGCGACGAGGTATTGGCCGTCGGGCGACCATGCCGGGCTGCTGAGCAGACGGTAGGTTTCGTTGGTGACCTGCGTAACCGTTTCACCGTCAACCGACATGATCCAAACGTTATCGCCTGCCTTTTTGCTTTTGCCGGTACGGTCGCTGGTGAAGGCGATCTCTGTTCCGTCGGGACTGAACCGAGGTTGCATCTCCCAAGACACGGACTGAGTCAAATTTACGGGAAGACGTTTGCCGGTGGCTTCGGTTCCGTCGGCCCCATCGATCGGCATCGAATAGAGATCACCGAGCAGGTCGAAGACGATGGTTTTCCCATCAGGACTTACGTCGAGGTTGATCCACGTTCCCGAGTCGCAGTCAATGGTTTGTCGTTGGGACGGGCCCGGGGGTGATTCGATGTCCCACACGCCGCCTGCTTTGTCGGATTCCTTGTCGGAGGTCTTATCGTTTGCACCGGATGCTTTGTCGATGACTTCCGTGGCTTCGGACGACTCGGTGGATCGTTCGAAGCCAGGGCTCGTTGTGACCCAAAATCCGAAAAGGGTCACAAACACGAAAAGAAGACGAAGGTGGGTCAAGACCGTAGATAGCATCAATTTCGGCTCGTCGATCATTGGTAGGCAGTATGGCGGGACGGTGAGGCGGGATAGCGCCCGTTAGCGTTGCCAAAAGGAAACGGTCTCGCCGCTGTCGCGGGGATCAACGCAGTCGATTCATGGACCCTTTGTGAACGCTCGCCACATTCTACTCGACGAGTTCTCGAAGGCTCATCTTCATTGTCATTTCTGTCTTCATCTTTTGATCTTGACCGGCGACATTAATTGACATATTGGCGACTGTGTTCATGGACACATTCGAGTTGGTTGGGAAAATCGAACCCGCGACAACGGTGGTTGTCCCCGAACCGGTTGAGTCGAGTGAATCGAGATTGAGTTTGGTTCCTGCAGGAAGCATCGGATTTTCGATTTGTTGCCCATCGGCGTTTTGGTCGAGTGCGATTGACATTTCAAACCCGTCTTCGGTCATGTCCGTGATGGTGTGCGTGGATGTCTGTGTGAGTGTCATGCCGTTGGCGACGAGACGCTGCACGACTTTCCACTGTGCCCCCTTGCCGATGGCTTCTTCCGGAACCGGTGAACTCAAGCGGTTCATCGCGTCTTTCATGCCTTCGAGCATATTTTTGAGTTGAGGGGCGAGTCCTTCGGGGATGTTCAGTTTGCCTTTTCGGGTGAGTCCACGATTGGTGACCACGCCGTTGCCGGTGGCTCCGATCATGGGGGCAAGCATCTGTTCCATGGTTGCCGCAATCGGCGAAGGATTGTTCGGGTCATCGACAACCTTCATGTCGGTATATTCGAATTGGAAAGAGATATCGCCGTTGGCTGCAACCTCGGTCACTTCGGTTTCGATAATCATTTTCTGAGGCGGGATTGTCTGCGAGGGCATCGCGGTGCCGCCGAGTGAAACCTTCTGCTGCATGTCGATGATCATTTCCGCCGATTGCTTTGCCCCGAGTTCAGGTGTGAAGCGGATTGCCCTACGAGGCTCAATGCCGGGTTCGACGAGTTCCACCGAGATCTTTGGCGGTTCGGTGGCCTCCTCGGATCGAACAGTTGATGTGACGGATTGCAGAACCAGAACGCAAAACGCGATGAGAAAGCAGCGGTAACGTAGCGTCGTCGAGTTCATCGAAGGTCTCAATGTTTGGGGGCAAAGTGGGCTAGAGAAGGGCGTCATGCCGACCCGAATATATCACTAGTCTCCACGGGCCGTGGCAGTCGTCGGGCGATTTCACCAGGCAATTTGACGCCATCGATCGCCCGGGAAGCCATTTTCTAGCCGAGTATCTGTTACCACGGGGAGCCGGCCCATGTCCTGATTTCCAGATCGCCGTTTAGGGGAATTCGCACTCGGACTGCTCCTTCTTTCGACGTAACATGCACGCCACCGCCTGCCGCCGAGAGCATCTCGGTGACGGCGACTTTGGCGGCACGTTTGCCTCCGCTGACCACGGTTTCTCGAGGACGGGCCCACTGCAAAACCGCATCGGCGTCCATGTGAAGACTGCCGTGGTGAGGTGCCATCATCACGCCGCCGGGCGGAGGTCTGGGGGTCGATGTCAGCACCGCGGTTCCAGGCGGTTCGAGATCCCCAGGAAGCAATAAGCACCGCTTTGCACAGTTAATCCGCAGTACCAAAGAGTTGGCATTGTCGTTGGCGTCCAATCGTTGTCGCGGCGGGTGCAATACCTCAACGTTTGCAAACCAACTGTGCTCACCGTCGAACCCTTCCACGTCGCCGAGTGAAAGATCTCGGTCGATCTCGTAGATCGGAATGTCGTGCTCACGAATGACTTCCCGAACGTGAGCAAGGGTTGCGCCTTCTCCGTCGAGCATTTCGGGAGGTGTGACGATACATCCGATCTGAAAACGACGGGCCAGTCCGGGGAGTGCGTTGAAGTGATCCGCGTCGGCGTGCGAGATCACAACGCCAGCGATCTTGGTGACACCTATCGACCAAAGGACATCGTCAATCTTTCGGCTGCTGCGGTTGAGGTTTCCCATCCAACCGCAGTCGTACAGCCAAACGTCGCTCTGGTTCGGGCGCAGCACCGTGGCCGTGCCATGTCCCACATCGACAAAGGTCGCTTCGTAAGTGTCATGGGGTAGTGGGCTCGGTGTCGTTGCCGTCCACCACGCCGCGACGAACCAAACCAGCGACCATGCGGTGACGAGGTATGTCCGCCGTCCGATCGGATAACACGCGATGATCGCGAGCAGGACGAGATAGTAAGCACAGACGAGTCCCCACGAAGGGCTCGGCAGCCACACATGCCCCGCCGGCATCGAGTTTGCAATTTCGATAACAGATTGCATCGCGACGAGAATCTTCGAACAGATCCATCCGGGAATGATCGCGATCGGTGTGAACGTCCACCCGGCGATCACGGTTGCCACCCCCGCCGTCAACGCAAAGGCCATCATCGGCGAGAGCACCACGTTGACGAACACGCTGACGGGAGACACAACATGGAATTGTTGCCAAACAATCGGCAGGGTGATCACGGAGACACAACCGCTGTACCAAAGAGCGGTGGCAATCGATTGGGTCGCCACCGTGGCGTACCGTCGCCATCGACCGTAGGACTTTCGTGCGAGTTCGTCAAAGTTGTCCTCGACCGCGACCGATTGGCTCGCCGCAGTGAGACCACGTCCGCGAGGTCTGCCGCAGGAAAGGAGTGTGGCAACGGCAAGAAAAGACAACTGCATTCCGACGCCAAAGATCGCCGACGGCATCCACAATGCCAACAAGATTCCCGCGAGCGAAAGTGAGTTGATTGAATGATTCGGCCTCGCCATTGCGGTCGAAAGTACGAGCGTGGCCAGCAGGATCGCCGCACGTAAAACGGGCGGTCGTCCGCCGGTGATGGCGACGTAAAACATCGTCACCGCGCCGAGTAACAGCAACTGTCCGCGCAGCGGCAGGCGTAGCAAACCGCCCGTGATCCTTGCCAAAACCAGCAGAATCCCCAGGTGAAGACCACTGACGGAGAGCAAATGTGCGGTGCCGGTAACCAAGAGCGATTCCGACGTCGATCGGTCGAGCAGGTCGCGTTGTCCGAGCAACAGTGCAAGTGCGAGTCCTTGTTGGTCGGGCGTGATTTGCTGCAGAATCGAATCGCGGGCCGACGCGGCCAGTTGCGCTACCACGCGTTGCCCCGACATCCAAAGGCCGGTCGAGTCGGTCGGTGGCGGGGACTCCACGTCATCGTCGCTCGCGGAAAGCACATCATCAGGACGATCGACATCAAACACACAGTGCAGGTTACTGCGTTTGGCCCATTCTCGAATGTCACGCTCGCCGGGGTTGGTGGGAGATCGAAAAAGTGCGATTTGCCCAAACACTTTCACTCGGTCACCGGGCAGCAAATCCGAACAATCGCCATCGACCCGCACCATCGCTCTGCCCGAGAACGGAACCTGGTCGAACCGGATGCGAATTGTCTCGATGGAGACTTGCAGGATGGTTTGGTAGCCGGATCGACCCATGCCGGCGGCCGCACCAAGGTTGCCGCCGTCAGTGATCGCGTCTTTTTGAAGGCGAGCGGGGCGGTCGACGATTCCGACCATGATCATCGGTTGTGGTTGCTCGGTTAGGACGTGCAGCACCGTGGCCGATCGGTAGTTCGCGATCGACGTTGCGTGCCGAAGTGCGAACGAACTCATCACGACCATGCAAAGACAAACAACCGCGAGCCCCTTTGCGCGTCCCCGCGGCAGCCATGCGGTTCCGGTCATGGCGACCACGCAGAGCAGTAACAGCACGGTCCAGGCCGCCATCGTGATCGTGGCGAAGCGGTCGATGGCGATGCCGGCCCACGCAAACGCGGCCAGCACGGTCATCGGTTGACGCCACGCGAGCGATTCGAATGTCTCCTTCAGGTGCGTCGACTTCAGTCGCAACACGCCGAATTGGCGAATCAGGGTGGCTGGAATCATCAAAATCGTTACAAGCTGCAAGGTCGCAGGGCCGGTTTGCTTCTGTTACCGGTAAAGTCTACCCATAAAGCGTCACGCGCACTGCCTTCGTGCTACCTATTGATGACCCAGAAGTTTCGATCCGTTTCATCGGACTTCTTTGTACCATCCATCGCACGAGGACCCGAAATGTCAGTTTCCACCGCCGCCGTCAACAACAGTTCGATCTCCGCAGGCAGCGCAGCAGTCACGATCGACCGTCGACGAAAAGAACGCCGTGATGAAACGGCAGCCGAGACTCCGGCAGCGGCATCGGGATCCCGTCGCAAGCAACAACGCCGACGTCACATTGATCCCACCACCTGCGAACGCGATTATTCAGATCAAGAAGTCGAGTTCATGAAGGCGATGGACGAGTACAAGCAAAGCTCCGGTCGGATGTTCCCGACCTGCAGCGAAGTTCTCGAAGTGGTCCGTTCGCTCGGTTACGTTCAACTGACCGACGAGCAATTCTCGCAGCTCGGACTCGACGAAGAAGTCGTCGAAGAGGAAGCCGCGATGAGCGATGAGGAAGCCGACGAACTCGTCGAAGCCTAATCACGATTTCGAATCGTACAACGAAGCCATCCACCGATGGCGTTTGTCCCGGTCCTGGGTAGCGTGACCGGGACAGACGTCGCGCGGTGGATGGTTTTTCGGTTCTGTACCAGTGGGGTTTGAAAAACGCCGCTTAGCGATGACACTGATCGAGTCTCTCACCCCTTCGATCGAAGATCATCATGGCGACTGAACAGAACCCACCGAAACGCGTCACCACACGGACTCTGCAAACGATGCGGGACCGTGACGAAGCGATCACGATGTTGACCGCGTATGACTACCCCACCGCCAAACTGCTCGATGAGGCGGGGGTCGACATGTTGCTGGTCGGCGATTCGTTGGCCATGGTGGTCCAGGGGCATGAAACGACGCTGCCGGTCACGATGGATCAGATGATCTATCACGCCGAGATGGTCGGGCGGGCTGCCAAGCGTGCGATGGTTGTCGTCGATCTGCCGTTCCCTGAAGGTCAGATCGAAATCAATCGCAGCATCGAGGCGAGTGCCCGTGTGTTGAAAGAAACAGATTGTCACGCGGTCAAACTCGAAGGCGGTGCCGAACAGGCCGGACGAATTGAGGCGATCGTGACTGCTGGTATTCCAGTGATGGCTCACGTGGGACTGCGTCCGCAGAATATTCATGTCGACGGTGGCTACCGTCTGCAACGCGATACCGAGAAACTCGTCGCTGACGCGAAGGCGGCTGAATCGGCGGGAGCGTTCGCGGTGCTGATCGAATGCGTTCCGACCGAGGTTGCGGCGGCGATTACCGCTGCGGTGAAGGTTCCGACGATCGGTATCGGTGCCGGCCGCGACGTGTCGGGGCAAGTTTTGGTGACCCATGACATCGTCGGGTTGACGTCAGGTTACACGCCCAAGTTCACGCGTCAGTTCGCCGATCTCGGAACCGCGTTGAAGGAAGCCGCCACCGGCTATTGTCAGCAAGTCCGCGCAGGCGGATTCCCGAGCGATCAGGAAAGTTTCTAGCTCCGCTGGTCGACCCAACGGCGGGATTTTCCTTCGCTTCTCGGCAAACTGCCGTATTCAACCAGAGACACCGGCACTCGCAGAGCGAGACGTTCCCGCATGCGTTCAACGAGAAGGCTGGCGATGTCCGATGTGGATTGGGTTGCGGTGCCCGGAGGAGGTGCTTCGACTTCGATGTGAATCTGATCCATCTCATCGAGTCGGGTTGCGATCATTCGGAACTCCGCCGCCGGTGAGACTTCCCGCACGATCGCTTCGATGCTGCTCGGAAAGACGTTCACGCCTCGAATCACCAGCATGTCGTCGGTGCGACCGATCACTCCACCGGGAAAATGCACGAACCGGCATGGCAGTCCGTGGGTCCAATTGGGACGAACGATATCGCCGGTCCGGTAGCGAATCGCGGGACCGCCGAAACGTCCCAGGTTCGTCACCACCAGTTCGCTCGGTTCGTCTTCTTTGGCTGGCCTCGAATCGCCGGTGTCGGGGTCGAAGACGAGGAACTCGGCGATGAATTCTGATTCGATCAGATGCAACCCCGAGTCGTCTTCGCTGGCAAATCCCCACGCTCCCAGTTCGCTCGCGCCGGAGTGGTCGACCACGCGGGCGTGCCACTGCGATTGGATCGCTGCACGGACCGACGGGACGCTGCCTCCTGGCTCCCCGGCGACGATGATTCGCGAGACATCGTTATGGCTGAGGTCCAGGTCATGTTCGGCTGCGACGCTGGCGAGGTGCAACGCGTACGTTGGGGTGCAACACAACACGGTGCATCGTTGTTGCTGGATCAGTTTCAATCGTGCTAGGCTCGACAAACCTCCCCCGGGAACGACCAGAACCCCACGTTCGACCAAGGCGTCGTTGGCGGACCAGAATCCGATAAAGGGGCCGAACGAAAACGCCATCATCGCGATGTCGTTACTGGACACGTCAGCGGCGTCGAGCACGTATTGCCAGCACTGCAGCCACCACGACCAATCCTCCGCGGTGTCAAGAACCGGCATGGGCCAACCGCGTGAACCGCTGGTTTGGTGAAACCGGCAGTAGTGGTCTTTGTCCAGATGAAAGAGGCGGGCCGGAGCACCGGGCTGCTCGCCGAGTAAATCGGATTTTCCGAGCAGAGGAAACTTGGAGAGTTCATCGAGGCTTTGCAGCGGCAGTTCGCACGCGGCGATTGCCCTTTCATACAGCGGATGGTTCATCAACGAGAGAAGCAGCCGATTGAGTTTGGCTAGCTGCCATCGGCGCAGTTCCTCGCGATTCATCTCGCGGCATTGGGAACGTGTCGGTGTGACCATGAGAACGGAATACGGGTGAGTTGGTGCAATAGGCGAGGCAGCATGATAGCGGCGATCATCGCGCCGTACCTCCACACCGCTTCCTGCATGGGAATCCGATTGGGTTGGATCAGCGAACTTTCTGCCCACGACAGACTGAATACCAACGCGGTCGCTGTGGTGAGCGAAAACGAGCACCCTGCGATGGATCGTGTGGCGTCGATTCTGAGGTTAATGACGCACCAAGGCAGGACCCCGCCGATGATAATCATGCCTGCCCAGTAGATCGTCGTTCGTTCCGCCAAGGGGGTCTGGCGGAGTGCGGCCGCGAAGAACGCCACCGCGGTGGTCAACACGAACAAATCCCACAGCGAGAACTGACGCGATTGACCTTGAAAATCGGCTGCACGGGTACGAATGTTCTCGTAGATCCGACAAAGAAACACCAACCCGGCAAGCACCCAGGTGTAGCACAGCGTGGAAGAGGCGACCGACGCGGCCGCGCCCCACGCGAGGCTCTGTGAAAAGGTAAAATACCCGACGGCGATCACGATGAGGCACCACGTCAGGGAGGTCAGGCGACGTGGTGTAGCGAGAGATGCCGCCATGGCCGTTCCGTAAATCAACCCAATCCCGATTTCTCGGGCCATCGGGTGTTCCAGCGGGATCGGCGGGTTTAGCATCCCTCCTAATCTGATTTCACGCAAACTTGATCACAATCGAGATTCACACCACCTGAGACGAGTCTGAGCATGGACGGGACGACTGAACCGATTATCGCGGTCATCGGGTATCCGATTGCCGGAAATCCAACGCAGTTTGCGTTGGAAACCGGCTTTGCGGCCGCCCAGATCGATTGCCGTGTGATGTCGGTCAACCTTTCGCCCGACCGCGTTGCCGAAGCCTTGGCGGGGATGGACGCAATGAACTTCGTCGCCGCGTGGGTCGCACCGACGTGCCGGACCAGCGTCGAGCGGCTGCGGGAAGCCGACGGGGATGTAGCCTCCTGTGCCGAGAACCCTGCTGACGATCCCCCTGAGGGAAGTGTATCTGCTGATCTAGTGAACCATCGATCGCACGCCGGCCCGGCCCCTTTCGATGTGGTGGTTCATGAGCGATCTGGTGACGATCAACCCCCGTGGATTCGTCTTTCGATGAAACATCGTGTTTGGCCGCGTCTGGCTGCTGAAGCTCTGAAAAAGTCCCAACGGCCATGTCGCCGTTTGTGGTGGGTCGGTGGCAAGGCGGATGTGACTCCTGAGTGCGTGTCGCAGCACAAAACGGCATTGCTCGAGCAGGTTCGAGCCACTGCGAATGACGTTTGGGACGCGCTGAGTTTGGAACGCATCGAATTGGTGCGTGAGCCGGCGCAAGTTCGCCGGGAAGGTTCCGAGGAAGACGGCGTCGATGTGATCGTGTTTTCCGACTCCGAAGATATCTCACAGGCGGATTGGAAGATGCCGTCGAAGTGTGTCGTGATCGATCTGAATGAAAATTGGGATCCTGAATATTTAATCTACTGGGATCGCCGAAAGTTAGATGCGGCCGAGAGATCAGCGGTAGACTGTATCCGCGGCGCGGACGTGCACGCCGCCTGTCTTTCTGAACTCACTGAATCGTTGTTCGACCGGAACGTGGAGCCTGAAATTTTTTTAGACGCGATTGATGAGTATCTCGGCGTTTGAATTGAGAATCCGATAGATGCAAAACCTCCTTCAATCTTTTTCTAGACGACGTGTGGGCGAACCGCGACAATGCGGTTTGGTCTTACGTGATGATTGCATCATCGAAACCATCGCGCGATTGCGGCAACGGATCATTGAGCGGTTTCCCGGCAGTGGTTTGGGAAAACTGTGCGGCGATTTGCTCAACATCGCTCGCCAAGCGTCTGAGCGATCTTCGAGTATCGGTCGACCGATTTTCACGATTCGAATCGTCGGTTATGCGCTGGCGATCGCATCGGTGATTCTGCTGTTGTGGTTCATTGGATTTTGGGCCGCCAGCCATGATATCGAAGACGAGGTGCAAAAGCTCACTGATTTGATCACGACCGCGGAGGCAGGTGCGAACGTGTTGTTACTGTTCGCCGCGGCGATCTACTTTTTGGTTTCTTTCGAAACACGTATCAAGCGACGTCGAGCGTTGACCGCGATTCACGAATTGCGGTCGATATGCCACATCATTGATATGCATCAGTTAACCAAAGATCCCGAGCGAATACTGAAGAATTGGGAAAGCACCACTAATTCACCGCGTCAACAAATGACACCGTTGGAATTGAACCGCTATCTCGACTACTGCAGCGAAATGTTGTCGTTAACAGGAAAGATCGCGGCGCTGTATGTCCGCGACTTTGACGATACTGAGTCCGTCGCCTCGGTCAGCGACGTCGAACAGCTCAGTACCGGTTTGTCACGTAAAATATGGCAAAAAATCATGATTCTCGAACAACAAACGGCGGTCAGTCACACGCCCATACCGAGTGATTCACCCGTCGACGTGACCCTCGATCCATTGCCAACCATGAAGCAACAACCGGAAGAACACCAAGCATGAGCCGGCAAACCACCTCCGCACGCGATCGCCAGTTGCACGAGCGGCTTTGTGATTCTGCGCAGCGGCTTCGAAAAGGGGTCAACCAACTGACATTTGATGAACCGATCACGCATGTTTACAACCCGTTGGACTACGCGTGGGATTTACATCGTCAATACATTGAACAGTTGTCCGCGAAAGCGGATGTGTTGTTGTTGGGGATGAACCCGGGTCCGTGGGGAATGGCCCAGACGGGCGTGCCATTTGGCGAGATCGCGGCGGTACGCGATTGGATGGGGATCGATGGCGAGGTCGGCAGCGTTGAGGAGGAACACCCTAAACGCCCCATCGAAGGCTTGAATTGTCAACGTAGCGAAGTCAGCGGTCGACGGTTGTGGGGTTTGATGCAAGAACGTTATCAAAAACCAAAAGCATTTTTTAGAAAACACTTTGTCGTGAACTACTGCCCGTTGGTATTTATGGAAGCGAGTGGACGAAATCGAACGCCCGACAAACTGCCTGCCGAGGAGCGATCGGCACTGCAGGAGCATTGTGATCGGCATTTGCAGGAAGTGATCGAACTGTTGCCGTGGAAGTATCTCGTCGGCGTCGGTGCTTTCGCCGAGAATTGCCTCAAACGGGTCGCCGCCGAGAGTGAAACGGCCCCGACGATTGCTCGGATTCTACACCCGAGTCCCGCATCGCCGGCCGCCAACCGTGACTGGGCGGGCACGGCGTCGTCTCAATTGCAGACCATAGGTATTTGGTAAACGTGGTGATGGATCAACTGGCGCGTCGACGACTGATCGTAAACTGCATCGTCTTTTCGGGATTGGCGGTCGCCGTCTTGGTGTTATTGAACTTACCGTGCGAGCACGTTCAGGTTCTTTCGGTGCGCGAAGGACGGTTGAGTGACAGCGGACTGCTAGGGATGCTCGGCGCGATCGACGAGATGGAACGTTCCGGATGGCCGCTGAACTATCGTGTTCGCATCCTGCCTCGAACGTCGGACGATGAACCGATGTTGTTGTATGAATCGATCGGGAACCTGTTTGGGAATGTCGTCTTCGGTTTTGGGGTGATCGCTCTGATTTGTTTTTACACCTGGCGACGCTATCACCAGGTGTCGGTGGCGGCCAATCCCAAAAAGGCGCGGTTGCGTTTCGATGCAACGACAGCGGGTTTGGCATTGTTGATTCCGGTTGGGTTGTACCTTCTCTCGATGCTGACCGCCGCGCAGCACCAACGCATTGCGACGCGGGCATCACAATACGGCCATTGTGAACTCAACGCCGAAATACCTCGTTGGCTCGCGTCGCGTATCCCCAAGCCTTTCTTCCGGGCTTTCCTGCGCATCAAAGACGTTGAGGTTCGTCAGCCCACGACCGCGATGCTGAGCGAACTGTTGAGTCTATCCACCGTCCGAGGCGTGCGAGTGATCTCAACGAAGTTGGAACGCGAGGATTTTGCTAGTCTTCCTCGCGCGAGAGAACTCACCGAGATCGTGCTGGAAGGATGTTCGATGAGTCGCGAGGCAATCACGTTGCTTTCCGATCATGATCAACTGCGTGATCTGACCCTGCGGCGGTGCCGCATTGAACGCGAAGATCTGGAGAGTCTGAACAGGCTTTCGAATCTACAACGCGTCGATTTTTCACGCGCGGCGATGAAATTGGAAGATTTCAAACAAAACGGTTGGGCCGCGAGTGTTCAATATTTGAGGCTGCCCATGCCTAGGGAAGAAGGCAGATCTCGATTGGAGTTGACCAACTGGACGGCGCTGAAGGAATTGAGTTTGGAACGTAGCCGACGGAGATCGGATGACGTGATCGAGCTGCGCTTGCAGGCCTGTCCCCATTTGCATTCGTTGTTTCTGCCTACTCCGCAGTTATACGCACTGTACGCGAAGGGCCTTCCTTCGTTGGAGAATCTCTTCGAGTCGCTCGATCTTCCGATTGGCAGCCCGCACGATGCAACGAACGTGTTTCTGCCTCGATGGGAAACGATCGAAATGGTGGAGGTGCCAAAGTTGACGAGGATCGAATGCAGTGTTACCGACTTGAAGCATCTCCGACTGTCTCGAGTGGATCGCCTTCGTGACGTCGTGATTGGACAGTCGATGTTCTCTCCGATGTACCTTCAAGAGAGCGTGCCACCTCGTTATGAAAATGCGGTCAAATGGGTCGACGAGATCAGCAAACTGCCCGGGGTGACGTCGTTAACGATGGACCGGATTTTGTTGGGTGAGGATGAGCTCGAGAAGATTTCGCAGATGCAATCGCTCGAGGTTTTGACGTTGACCAACGTGGGGCTGACGACGGAGCAACTCGGCCCGCTTTCCAAACTGCGATCGCTCGAGCAATTGAATTTGCACCAGTGCGAAATCAGCTCTGAACAGATGCGGCAATTTTTGGCGATGCCCAAACTTTCTGTCCTGACTGCGGATCTGTCGGGGCTGGGCGAACTACGTTTGAGCAATCATATCAAGATTAAGAATATCGTCACATTGCCCTTTCAGAATCTCAAAACAATCGAGCTGGATAATCTGCCTCGCTACGCCGGTGGCCTCGTCGTGCAGGACGGTTTGGAGAATTTGCACATTTCGAGATTGCCCAACCTGGTGGATTTGACGGTGGAGTGTCCGTGGCCTGAAGAGGCGACCTTCGAACGGGTGGATGGACTGCTGCGGTTTGCCGCCGGAGGTCGTCACCTCGATGATGGTGTGGTTGAGATGCTATTGAAGTGTTCCGAGTTGGATCAACTGATTTTGGCATACGCCTCTCTGTCACGCGACGCACTCAGTCAGCTCGGGAAGTTGAAATCGTTGACCGCGTTGGAGGTCCCCGGTAGCCTTGTCGATGATGAGGTCACGCGATCGTGGCGGGATCTCAAACGTCTTCGCCGTGTGTGCTTCGACGATACCGCCATCTCTGAAGAAACGGTGCAGTGGCTGGCAACGCTAACGAGCCTTCGGTCACTCAGTTTAGACCGGGTTGCACTGAGTGATTCGGCTTGGGAGAAGATCACCACGTTCAGCCAGTTGTCCGAACTGTCGGTGAAAGGGACAGCGATTCCCTATCGACTGCTCAATCGGTTTGTGCATCATGGTGGATTGGAAGTTCTCGATATATCGGGATTTGAAGTCACTGATGAATTGGCCGAGGCGATCCTGCATGCTCGCTATCTACACACACTTGTCATGATCGACTCGAAAATCGAAATGAAGCGAGTCAAGCAGATGCTCGAAAAGCATCGTCAGTTGTTGATGATCGCAAATTTTAGCGAGCAGCGGTTGAATAGCCTTCCCGAAGAGTACCGGCGACGAATCGTTCCGAGCGTGGAAGCCAACAACCGTCGCCGAAGTTCGCGACAATCTCATCTCGTTGTCATTCTCGCGCTCGACAAAGATGAGCAAACGAACGAGACCTACATCATGAATCGGCCGTTTGACCTCGATCGCTTTCGTGAAGAGGTCGATCGTTCTAACGAGGAGCGTGTCGAGGAGGAGCCTGCGAAGGTTTCTGTCGGCGACCCTTAGAAACGATCGCTCGCACCGATAGTGAACCCAGGAGCGTAGCGAAGACGCGGATGGGGAAAGCGGAAAGTCGCTTCCGCATTGTCGTACGTCGCGCTGGTTCACGGGGCGGTGCCATCCTCGAGATATGGCAATTCGCCAGAGCGATCGTCACACCGCCATTTCCTCAGGTTGATATGAGGCGATAATCTCTTGTTGAACAGCCGGTGGTGCCGGTTCGTCGTGTGAATAGCTGAGTGTGAATGCACCTGATCCGGCGGTGATGCTTTTCAGATCGGTGGCGTAGTTTTGCAGTTCACTGAGCGGAGCGGTGGCTCGAATCACGCAAGTGTCACTTAAAATTTGCGTGTCGCTGACACGTCCACGTTTGACCGAGAGGTCGCCGGTAATGTCGCCCATGTATTGCGATGGGATGCTGACCTCGATGTCGACAAACGGTTCGAGTAGCACCGGACGTGATTTCTTGACTGCGTCGATGAACGCTTTTCGGCCTGCGGTTATGAATGCGATTTCTTTGCTGTCGACTTCATGATGTTTTCCGTCGAAAACTTCGACCCGGACGCCGGACATGGGGTAACCCGCAACGGCTCCTTCATCGAGGACTTGGCGAATTCCTTTTTCGATCGCGGGCATGAATTGTTTGGGGATCGACCCGCCGACGGTTTTGTTTTCGAATTCGAATCCGGTCGGATGGTCCTGTGCCAGTGGTGCGATCCGAAGGTAAACTTCGCCGAATTGCCCCGACCCGCCTGTTTGCTTTTTATGACGGTAGTGTGCTTCCGCGGGGGCGGTGATCGTTTCTTTGTACGCGATCTTGGGTGGTGCTGTTTCGAGTTCGATGCCGTACTGCGACTGAAGTTTTTCGAGAATGACACGCAGGTGTAACTCGCCAAGACCCCGCATCACGGTTTCATTGGTGGCGGCGATGCGTTCGACGCGAAAACACGGGTCTTCGGATTGGAGTTTTTGCACGGCGGCGGAGAACTTCGTTTCGTCAGCGTGCCGTTTGAGTTCGATGGCTAGTCCGTACATCGGTTTTGGCAGCGCGAGCGGTACCAGGTGTGGCGGGTTTTCGGTGGTCGCTTCATCGTGCAGCACGCCATCGAAATGCACGTCGTCGATCTTGGACACGGCACCGATCTCGCCCGGCCCGATTACATCGGTTTCCTTATGGTCCTTTCCTTGCAGACGCATGACGTGTCCGATTCTCAACGGTTTACGAAGATCGTCGATGTACAATTCGCTACGTGAGCGGACGCATCCCTGGTGCACCCGAAAGATTCCGAGTTTGCCGATGTGGGGATCGGTTGCGACACGAAAGATATGTGCGATGGTTGGCTTGTCCGGGTCGAACTCGGTAGGTAGCGATTCGTCTCCACGCACAAAAGGACGTGGGTTCCCCTCGAGCGGACTCGGCAGCAGCGACGCGGTCACGTGCAATAGGTGTTTGATGCCGGTACCGTTGGTAGCTGAGGCAAAGACGATTGGTACCAAATGGCCTTCTCGAAGCGCTTTCTCAAAAGCGGCGTGGATTTGTTCTGCGTCGAGTTTCTCCGCACCCGCTTCGAGATAGTTTTCGGTGAGTTGGTCGTCGACCTCGACGACCTGTTCCACAATTTGTGTGTGTGCCTTTTCTGCGGAACTGAACGCGGTCGCGTCGTGGGCATCGGTCTCGAAGACATCGATCACGTCACTGCAACCTGGAGTAGGCATGTTAATGGGCAGACAGATGTCTCCGAACGTTGTTTTGATGTCGTTAACGAGTTTCTCTAGGTCCACCTCGGGCGTATCGATCTTGTTGATCAGAAACATTCGCGGCAGTTTGCGTTCGGCGGCAACACGCATCAACCGACGCGTCTCGCTCTCGATACCGCGGGAAGCATCCACGACGACGACGACCGATTCCACAGCGGGGAAACATGCGATGGCGTGACCGATGAAGTCGGACATGCCTGGTGTATCGATAACGTTGACATGGTGTCCTTCGTGGTCGAAGTGCACGATGCTCGGTTGCAACGAGTGTCGGTGACGTTGTTCTTCTTCGGCAAAGTCACTGACGGTGTTCCCGTCTTGCACGTTGCCCTGTCGGCTGATCTCGCCGGATTCGAACAAGAGACGTTCGACGAGCGTGGTCTTTCCGGAGCCGGTTTGACCACATAGGCATAGGTTGCGGATGGAATCAGGGGTGGGGATAGGCATCGGTCAGGTTCCTGTTTGGCTGGTTGTTGAACTCGAAGGTCGAGTACCAAAGTGCTGAACTGAATCCTAGCGACTCGCGAGCGATATCGCACTCAATATGTGCCGTTTCGCCAATGCGACGAAACGACGCAATGGTTCATTCTATCGTGGTGGGCGTGACGATTCGACGCATCGAAAACGCTCGAATCAGAGGTTGTTTCGTTTGCTGTGCGGACGATGCCAGGACTAGACTCATAGGATGCCGAGCGCGGCGATGCGGTACACACGATTGAAACGACATCGATCAACGCATGAAACGTCTGCGGCGAAACATGACGGCGGAAAGTGTTCAGGAGCGATGATGATGAAAGAGTGTGACCGACATAACAGTACGCCGCGTGCGGTCTTGGGTACTCGCCAGTCCGGTGATGCGTGTGTTGATAGCAACCGTAATCTCGGAGTATCGACATCGGTTTGCTACCGCATGGCTCCTGACAAGTCGATGCTCGACGGGGCCGCGAACTGCGTCGATCAGACGGTCTGTGCGTCTCGTTTCAGTGCTGTAGACAATGACAGCAATCGCATGCCGCCGTGCTTGCTTAGCGAACAACAGCACAGCCTCGTTGATATCGGAGGCGTGCACCGGATCGCTCTCATGATCACGCCTCAAAACCAAGGTGCCGCGATCGATCAGGCTTGGGAGGCGATCTCCACAATTCGCGTGATTTTGGGCCAACAATCGGTGCCGATGAAAATGGTCCAGCAAACCGTTTTTGTGCGATCCGCGGAAGACATTCCTGCGTTTCGCGGGCTATTTGAGGCCTACTTTGGCGATTCGACCCCCGCCTCGAATTACATCGTGCAGCCGCCCTGTGGAGGGCAGGCGTTGGCGATTGAAGCCTGGGCGATCGGCGGAGATCAGGTCGAGATCTCATACCTCGAGCGGGACGTCGTGTCGGTCGACTACGCGTCGATGAAATGGGTTTATCTCGCGGGGATTTCGCCTTCCGTCAATGCAGCGTCAGCCTATGAGCAATCCGAATCCTGCTTGGCTCAACTGGATCAACGACTCAACCGCGTCGGTGCAACCTTGTCGGATGTGCCGCGGGTTTGGTTGTACCAAGGTGGAATCACCGAAGAAGAAAGTGGGATTGAACGATATCGGGAACTCAACCGAGCACGCACCGACTATTTCGATTCGTTGAGCGCACGCGGTGCAATGCGAATGAGTCAACAAGGGATCGTCTACCCTGCGAGTACCGGGATCGGAACCAACGGCAGTTCGCTCGTGCTCAGCGCGATGGTGTTGCAGACTCATCGTGACGATGTCCGTTGGGTGGCATTGGAGAATCCAGGGCAAACGTCTGCGTTCGATTATGAAAAGAAGTTCTCTATCAAGAGTCCCAAGTTTTCACGTGCGATGGCGGTCATCACCGATGAGTACGCCACGATATGGATATCCGGCACGGCGAGTATTCTCGATTCTGAAACGGTGCACATCGGCGACATCGAAAAGCAGACTCATCAGACGATCGACAACATGGAACGATTGATCGCGGAAGAAAACCTCGCCGCGCATGGGTTCAAGGGTTGTGGAGCGACGTTACAAGATTTAGCCAAGGTGCGTGTTTATATCAAACACGTCGAAGACTACGAGAAATGCCGCGCTATTTGTGAAGCCCGTTTTGGAAGCCTGCCCACGATCTATGCGAACGCGGATGTCTGTCGCCCTGATTTGCTCGTTGAAATCGAGGGCGTGGCGTTCACAACTGTTTAATTTTGACGGTTCATTCTTAAGGAACCCAACTCATGGTCCCGTCACGAACCCTACGGGTTCGCCAACGCAAACATCAACATCAGATGATCGTTCGTCTGTTGATGTTTTTTACTGTTCCGCCGTTGCTGGCTGGGGCAGTGGTCTGGGCGATTGCGCAGGCCCGGGTTGAGACGAGTCAGCGTGTCGAAGCAAACAATGCGGTCGAAGCATCGCGATCGCCACGGCAGCACCGGTCGACAAAAAATTCACAAGCCATCGATCGCGAATCGGTACGACCTAAAACGGATCGAGTGAGTAACAATCCGCGCGAGACACCTCGTGTTCGCGGTGTGCGTGAGAGCGGTTTGACCGTCGTGGATCTTTCGGGCGTTGATTCCGGTTCGACTGACACGATGCCCGCCGTTACCTCGACGGGATTCACCGCGCCGCAGGCGGACGAAACACATCAGCAGCGACTGGTTTCGGTTTATGAAAGTGCGTTGCCGCTGCATGGACACAACAGTGTCGACGATGCCGTCTTTGCGAAACTGTTCAAACTTGGCATCGAACCGGCCGGTCTGTGTTCGGACGAAGTTTTTCTGAGGCGTGTGTATGTCGATGTGACAGGGACATTGCCTCGGGCTCACGAGGCGAGGGCTTTTTTGCGGGACAACGATGAACAAAAGCGTCGCAAACTGATCGACAAACTTCTCGAGACGGAGGAGTACGCAGATTACTGGGCAATGAAATGGTGTGACATCTTGCGGGTGAAGGCGGAGTTTCCGATCAACCTTTGGCCCAACGCCGCTCAGGCTTATCACCGTTGGATTCGAACCGCGATTCGTGACAACCTGCCATACGATCAATTTGCGAAGGAGATGTTGACCGCATCAGGAAGCAACTTCCGAACTCCGCAGGTCAATTTCTATCGGGCGATGCAGAGCAAGGAGCCCGAGGCGATCGCAAAGACCGTCGCGTTGACGTTCATGGCCACACGAGCGGACAAGTGGCCCGCCGAGAAACTGTCCGGCATGAGCCAGTTTTTCACACGCGTGGGTTTCAAACCGACCGGCGAATGGAAAGAAGAAATCGTCTACTACGATCGCCGGCAGGGAGACAACACCAATGCAGAGGTGGTTGGCGTGTTCCCAACCGGACACGTGGAGAGAGTCCCCGGCGGTGTGGACCCTCGGTTCGCGTTCGCGGACTGGTTGATACAGGAAGACAACCCGTGGTTTGCCCGTGCTTATGTCAACCGTGTTTGGTTTTGGCTGTTCGGCCGTGGGATCGTGGATCCTCCCGATGATGTTCGGGCAGATAATCCGGCGACCAATCGCGAATTGCTGAATGTTCTCGCGAAAGAATTGGTTAGCAGTGGCTACGACATGAAGCAGTTGTTGCGTCTGGTTCTGAACTCGAGCACCTATCAATTGTCATGTGTGGATCAAGTCGGGGATCCGCATGCGGCGGCTTACTTTGCGTCGTTTGTGCCACGGCGTCATGACGCGGAAGTTTTGATCGACGCGATCTGTCAGATCACACAAACGACCGAAACGTACATGAGCATTATCCCCGAGCCGTTCACGTTCCTGCCGCGTCGACAACGGGCGATCGCGATTCCGGATGGAAGCATCACGAGCAGTTTTCTCGAGATCTTTGGTCGGCCACCGCGAGATACCGGGATGCATAGCGAACGTAATAATGAATTGACCGCGGGGCAGTCGTTGCACCTGCTCAATTCCAACCACATTCGTGACAAGCTCAAGAAAGGGAACGGGTTGAAGATGATCGCCAAGCGGTCAATCAACACCACGCAAAAGGCGGAGTTGGTTTATCTCACGATTCTGTCTCGTTACCCGAGTGACGATGAAATGTTGATCGCGAACACATGGTGTCAGGATGCCGCGGGAACTCGCGAACTCGCGTGGGCATTGATCAACAGCGATGAGTTTTTGTTTCAGCACTGAATGGCCCGAGGAAAGAACGATGCGGCATTATTACAGCGATCACGCCACGTGTGGTTTGGGTTTGACCCGTCGGCAAGTGATGCACAGTAGCCTGCTTAGTGGTGCCGGATTGGCGATGGCGTCGCGTCTCGCGGTCGCTCAGGCGGCGACGTCGGCGAGTGATGCCGGGGTTTCTGCCGTGCCCGCAAAAACGCCGAAAGCAAAAGCCGTCATTCAGATTTGGTTGGCCGGTGGTCCGGCGCATACGGACATGTTCGATCCAAAGCCGGACTCCGGGAGCGACTACACCGGGCCGCTAAGTCATCCGATCGAAACGAACGTCGCGGGATTTCGAATCGGTGAATTGTTACCCGAGTTGGCAAAGGTTGCGGACAAGTATTCGTTGATCCGGAGCATGACCCATGGCCAGAACGGGCACGAGACGGCGTCCTACTTGACGCAAACAGGACGGATGCCAGGACGGTTGGTTTATCCCGCCGCGGGCGCCGTTGTCACCGCGTTCAAAGGCTTTCCTGATTCCGAGGCAACAGCAAACGGATCGGCGGCAAAGAGTTTGATACCTCCGTACATCGTTTTAACGCAACCGATGGGGCGATTCTCCGAAGCCGGTTTTATGGGGATCCGTTACAAACCGTTTGCAACCGGTGGCGATCCGAACGCTCAGCGATTTGAGGTCGAAGGAATCATTAGCAAGGACCTCTCGGACAACCAACAACGGCAACGACGCGAGTTGCTAGGCAAGCTGAACTCGCTCAGCAAGGTTGTCGGTCGAAACGCCGGATTGCAGGCCGCCGCGGAGGCACGCGAAGAGGCATATGATTTGATCGTGGGCGACGCCGGTCGAGTGTTCGACCTCGGACAAGAACCCGACGAAATGCGCCAACGTTACGGTCGCAATAAGTTTGGCCAGTCCTGTTTGGCGGCGCGTCGGTTGATCGAAAACGGGGCGAAGTTTGTCACCATCAATCATGGCGGTTGGGACACACACAAAGATCACTTTGCCACGATGCGGCGGAAACTGCCCGAGTTGGACCGCGGTTTAGGAACGTTGATTGCCGACCTGAGTGATAGGGGGATGCTCGACGACACGATCGTTTGGTGCATTGGTGAATTCGGCCGCAGTCCAAAAGTTGCTGTGGAATCGCCATGGAACGGCGGACGACACCATTTCGGTGCTTGTTTTTCGAGCTTGTTAGCGGGTGGTGGTTTCAAAGGCGGTCAGGTCGTCGGTGAATCCGACTCTCGCGGGGAAACGGTGAAAGATCGACCGGTCTACCCCGGTGATTTAATCGGCACGATGTATGAATTGTTGGGGATCGATCCCGAGGCCAGTTTGCCACATCCGATGGGAGAGTTCGTGCGAGCAACCCCAGGCGAAGATGAAGGGCTCGAAAGCGGCGGACGTTTGACGGAGTTGATCTGATGAAGTTGGCTCAAAGTTATCGCCTCGCTGTTCGGTTTTTACTTCTGATCCTGATCGGATGGATGTTCACCGGAGACATCGCCCAGGCTCAGCGACGTGGCCGGGGGCCGCATTTGGCGTACGCGTACCCGGCCGGTTGTGAACGCGGCATGTCCTGCGAAATCACCTTGGGCGGCCAGTACCTTAAAGATGCCGATGACTATTTCCTATCCGGTGATGGAGTCACGTTGGAGATACTCGACTGGTACCGTCCGATGTTGCGTGGCGAGTTTGCGCAGTTGAATCGAAAGCTAAGGGAAGCCGAAGCCAAACTAACCGCAGAGCTGCCGAGCGAAGGTGGAAAAGCACCGACCAAAGCAGAGGTAGCACAGTATGCCGGCGTGACCGACAAGCAACTCCACGAGATGGAGATCTACCGGCAGCGAGATCGAGATCCTAAACGCCAGCCGAATGAACAGCTCGACGAAACGGTTCGTGTTCGTTTGACCGTGGACGCTAACGCCAAGCTCGGTAAACGGGAACTGCGTCTGATTGACGGGGCCTCGATATCCAATCCCTTGTGGCTGCACATCGGTCGATGGCAAGAGGTTCAAGAGTCGCCACCGAGCGATATCGTGAGCGTCGTCGAAACGGTCGATGAAGTTGTCGACACATTGCCCACGGTGATCAACGGTCAGATCATGCCGGGCGAAACAGATCGTTTTGCGTTTGAGGCACGCAAAGGAATGAAACTCGTGATCCAGGTGGATGCGCGGGAGGTGATCCCTTACCTCGCCGATGCGGTTCCAGGTTGGTTCCAGGCCGTTCTCAGGCTGACCGACGAGGACGGTCGAGAGGTCGGTTATTCCGATTCGTTTCATTTTCGGCAAGACCCGGTGATGTATTTCGAGGTTCCTCGAGATGGTCGATACATCATTGAAATCCGTGACTCGCTTTACCGAGGACGCGAGGACTTTGTTTATCGATTGACCGTCGGCGAGATCCCTTTCGTGACGGGAATCTTTCCGTTGGGTGCGCCGGTTGATTCCGATCAGACGATTCAGGTGCGAGGATGGAACTTAACGAACAATCGGTTTTCCGTTTCGACGATGGCACGCAAGCGTTTTCGGCCGACGATGCATTGTCGTATGGCACAGTCAGGTGGAATCGGGGTGCATTTTCCGTTGCAGGTTGGATTGTGGCCGGAGGTGTTCGATAGCGAACCCAATAATACGCAATCGGAGGCTCAGACGATTTCCATGCCGGTCACGGTCAATGGTCGGATCAACTATGCCGGCGATGAGGACGTTTATCGAATCGAAGGCGGTGGTCGTTTGGTGGCGGAGGTTTTTGCACGGCGTCTCGGTTCGCCGCTCGATTCGATGCTGCGTTTGACCGATGCGGACGGGAATGAAGTCGCGTTCAACGATGACTACGAAGACTTGACGTTGGCACTGCAGACTCATCATGCCGACTCCCATCTATCGGCGACCTTGTCGGGTGGGCGCGCGCATTATCTGCATATCAATAACGCACAACACGATGGCGGCAGCGAGTTCACCTACCGTCTCTCGCTGCATCGCCCACGCCCGTCATACACACTCCGGGTGACGCCTTCGAACCTGATTGTCAAATCCGGGCAGGTCGTGCCGATCGACGTTTTTGTGATGCGGCAAGATGGGTTCGACGAAGATATCGAGGTGTCGTTGGTCGAACCGCCTGACGGTTTTCGAATCAACGGGAACGTCATTCCCAAAGGCAAGGACCATATCGCGATGACATTGGCGGTATCTTCCTCGGTCAAAGCCGCCAAACGCAAAGAACCTTTCCAGCTCGAAATGCAAGGCGAGTCGGGTGGAAAGCGTCGAGGTGGAGCGATGGTTCGGCCGGCGATTCCGGCGGAGAACATGATGCAAGCGTTTATTTGGCATCATCTCGTTCCGGTGGAGAATTGGAACGTGGTTGTCGACGGGAAACGCGGAGGCACCATGCCGTTTTCCATTCCCGACGGCGTTGTCAAAGCGACCTTGAGTTTGAAGAAAAAAACGTACCTTCCGATCGTACCGTCATCCAAAAATTTCGATCCTGAGGTTCTCTTCGTCGATGTGGAAGATCCGCTCGATGCTCTTCAAGCCACGGTCATCAAAACCAACGCCGGAGGTTTTGCCATCGAACTGGACGTCGATAAAGACTCGGCTGCTGAGCAGAAGCAACTCCAACCGCGCGAACGGGGTAACTTGCTGATGAGCGTGTACAAGGAGATCACCGCGAAACCGACCGAGGAGAATCCGAATCCCAAACCGCGTCGAATCAACTACGGCTACCTTCCTGCGATTCCGTTTGAGGTGTTGGCGGGGAAGTAGGTTCTTCTTCGGTGGTAGGGACCGCACAAGACGCAGACGTGGAAGGTTCATTGCCGGAAGGTTCGTCACCGGATGGATTGGGAGACGCGGTTGCGGTCGCGAGTGCTTCGTCCTCGTCGATTTGCCACGGGTTCTTCCATTCGGACCAATGGTCCATGTAGTCAGAACACGCTTGGCAGGTTTTGGCTTGTTCTTCGATCCACTCGCGTGCTTGGGCGATCAGTTTCGTTTCACCTGCCAGGCTGACTCGACCGGTAAGAACCATGCTGCGCAGGAAGACAAAGTAGGTGTCGAGGACGTCGCACCGGCAGTAGTCGCTGATTGCCTTCAGGTCACCCCGGTCGTAGTAGGCCTGGACCTGATCGCCGCTGAGTCCCATTTTTCCCGGCTTGCCGAGCGATTGGGCGGCGAGGTTGAGGCCGCCGTTAAAACGAGCCGCTGAAAAATTCGTCAGCAGTTCTTGAAGGTCGAGGTGTGAATGGGTGCTGAATCGGTTTCGGCGAGACTTATAACCGCTGTCATCGAACCACTGGGGGATCGATAGCCCGAATCGAAACGCAGCGAGTTCCATCAGTGGGATATCGAACGATCGTCCGTTGAAGGTGACCCATTGCGGCATCCTGTACGCCTCCCAGCCTTGCCAAAAGTGTTTGGTCATAACGTGGGGACGAAAATGCGGTTCGTCGAGCGATTTGATATCGAGCAGGCGGAAGTCGGCGGTCACCTTCGCGATCACCACCGAGATAGGCACCATGAAAGTATGTGGGATGAACGTGGAACCGGTTTGTTCGAAACGCTCGGCTTGATACTTCGCGATCGCCTCATCGGGCGTGAGGGATTCTTCGGGGTAGCGAACGGCGGAGATCAGTTCTCCATCGGCAATGCTCTCGACGTCAAAGATGAGGTGGGCAACGGCATCGCTCATGGGATACTTTTCCTTGTGAAGACCTCCGCAGATGAAACTCGTACGGAGATCCTAACATATTTGCATTTCATCTAAACGGACCGATCAATCAACCGATCCGCGGTGAACGCTCGTTCGTCGCGGACGCGGTGATCTTCTAGGTCAATTTGGTTTGGCCCGGAATCGCGTGCCCGGATGACGCGGGGAAGTTGTCTGGAGACAGCGAGTCGGGGAATAGGTCTAGCGTTGACTTCTTGGTTAGGAAGTCCCAGGTTACCTGTTGGCCGGTGTAGGCGGCCAAACGGCCCATGACCGCCGTGAGTGAGCTTTTGGCGGTTTCTTTGAGTTCGACGATTGGCTTTCCCGATGTGATCGAATCAACCAGGTCTTTATGCTCTTGGCGGTAGGCGTCGGAGATGCTGCCTTTCGCTGACCATACTTCGTTACCCTTGCGATCCATCATGCGCGAACCACGACTGAGGGCGTCGATGTACATGGTGCCTTCGGTGCCATAGATCACGTTGCCGTTGGCGCTCTTGGTATTTGGGATTTGACGGCACATGAATGAAAGGACGCGGTTACCGGGATATTGGTAATCGATCGACATGCTGTCCCACATTTCGCTGTCATCCGGACGTGTGAAGCGTCCGCCCGACCCGTAGGCGGTTTCAGGTGCGGAACCCATGACCCAGTTCATGGCATCGATGTTGTGCACGGCTTGTTCCACGATCTGGTCACCAGACAACCAGATGAAGTGCATCCAGTTGTTGAGTTGATAGTCGAGTTCACTCATGCCGGGTTGGCGATTTTTGAACCAGATCGAATTGGAACAGTATCGTGATGTTGCGCTGACGATATCGCCGATGGCTCCTTGTCGGATTTGTTCGACGGCCGCGACGTAGTTGGTTTGACGTCGATACTGCGTTCCGGTGACGATCGCGGTTCCGTTGGTGACCGCCCGATCGTGAGCGGCGAGGCAGGTGTGGTATCCGGCGACGTCAACACAGGTCGGTTTTTCGGCAAAGATATGTTTGCCCGCGTCGACGGCTTCGGCGAGATGGGATGGACGGAACCCGGGGGAAGTCGTCAGCAGTACCAGGTCGACTTCTGGATCATCCAGGACACGCTTGTAGGCGTCGAGGCCTGCGTGCATTTTGTCGTCGGCGACGTCGACCTTTTCCTTATGTCGACCGAGCATCGCTTTGCGGGTGCGTTCGCATTTCTCTTCTCGCAGGTCGGCGAGCGCGACGAGTTTGACGTTGTCGTTAATGCTCATCGAGTCGTTCAATGCCCCCGTCCCCCGGCCTCCACATCCGATCAGTGCGATGCGGATCGGTTCACTCGACGATGAGGTGTCTGAGGTCGATTGATGAACCGCGGGTGTTTCGTTTGCGTGCAGGTGGGAAACGGAAAGAGCGGACGCGGTTGTGGCCAGACCTCCGCGAAGAAACCTTCGGCGACTTTCGCTCGGGTTGGCCTGCGACGCAGGAGAAAAGGTCTGCGACGCAGTAGAGAAAGACTCTGACGCTGCGGACATGTTGTCGTCTTGATTCGAATGAGGCATCGGGGATTCCGTTTCGAAGAATGAGGAGGGAGGCGGGGTGGGGGGAACGTGAGGCGGCCGGTCGATCGTTGTTTGGGTTAGCAAACGGGGCGATTGTTTGGCGGATCGTGATCGAGAACTCGATGGTTCGTCGGGATCATTCTATTCGTAAATCATGTTGCACGGGGTAATGAGTTACGGGAGGCTGCTAGTCGAGCGTCAACCTCGTATGCAAGTATTAGTCGCGGATGCAACAGCGGGCGAGCAATCCGCGTGGCAAACCGGGCAGCACGCTCGGTCGTGGCGGAGCGGTATTTTTCGCTTGGTAGGTTTGGCGAACACGATCCGCAGCCATCCGGCCACTGATGACCGCGCCTTCCATCGTGGCGGGCCAACCGGTTTGCACGTAGTCACCGGCGAGGTGCAGCCAGTCGATCGGTGTTTGTGTGGTGGGGCGTTGTGCTTCGAATTCGGGACTCACGCTGAAGACGGCGGCGGGATCGGTGACGACTCTCCAGTGCATCAATTGGGCGGCTTGTGATTCGGGAAACGCGGTGCGTAGTTCGTCCATGACGCGTTCGACGAGTTGTTCTTTGGATGCGTCGCTCCATTCATGTCGACCACTGATGACGACTTGGTGATAGTAACCCGCCGAAGCGTTCTGTGGATCGATACCGTGTTGAAATAACCAATGAGCTGTTGTTCCCACCATGACGACATGCGGATGACGTGTGAGATTGCGATCCAACCACAAGTGCAAACCAGTGATGGGGGATGGCGAGATGGAATCAAGGGCGTCGACGGTACGTGTCTGCCACGCTTTGGAAATCTCATTGTCCACGTTGAGTGAGCGAATCAATCGTGAGGCGGAACGCCAGGAGGTTGCCAGGATGACTTGATCCGCATCGATCGTTTCGCCGTGTGAAGTTTCGATTGTTGTGCTGTGGCGTAAATCACGGTGCCGTGGTGAAGGAGACAGTGATGTGGGTTTCGTGGAGAGCGGTTGGAGTGAGCGGACAGAGGTGCCGAGACGAAACGCTACTCCTCGCTGTTTAAGAACCGAGGTCATTTGTTGGCCAAAGATGGTCGACAGCGAACTGCGTGGTACCAATACGTTGCTGGCCGTGCGGGCTGCTGCGAAGCCATCGACAATGACTTTTCTGGCTGACGCCATTGAAACCCGTTCGGGCAGATCGCCGAGCGCGCTGACCAGGATCGGATCCCAAAACCGGGAGCGGACGACGTCGTCTTGATGATGGGCGGCCAACCACCGGGCTGCTGTCGTGTTCGCTAGCTTTGCGGTGCGCGTTCGCATGAGCGACCAAAGTCCGGTTCGGATGCGGAGTTTCTGCGCCGATGAAAGATAGGCGAGTCCCGAGAGCGCGGAGTTCAAATGCATCGGTGGCGGCAAGATCGGGTGGGCACGGAAAGAAGAGAGCCCGGTGGAAGGGTGGTAGAACTGCAGTTCCTCATCGCGAGAGAACTGGTCCGCGAGCCCGGCGTCGTTGATCAGGTCGATGAAATTCGTGCAGCATCCCATCGCGACGTGTTGGCAATAGTCGGCGGTCGCTCCCGATAACGGGTCGACGAAGGAGCCCGCGCGTCCCCCTGTCGTTTTTCTCGATTCAAGAACGGTTACGTCCAATGGAGTGGACTGCGACGTGTTGCGTTTTGATTCGGTCAATGCCATCGCCGCGGCGAGGCCCGCGATGCCTCCGCCGACGATCACGATGTGTTTGCGATCAGCGGAGTGAATCGATAAGTCCTTCGTCACGGATTCGGCTTTGCGGATGTGTTGTCGGGGGTGTTCAGGTTGCTGCCGATCTCGACCGGTGGGATCGGCAGTCGACGATACAGCGGACCGACGAAGTGTTTGGAAACAATCCCGAGGCGTTGACGCATGCCGAGCGAAACACGATGACGGACAACGGCGTCAGGGTCTTCGGCGATCCGTTGCAGCAATGCCCGGTACGTTCGCCACATCATGCTGAACATCGGCCGACCGGTCTCGTCGAGGGAATCCCAAACGCGCCAACCGGAATCGAATAACTCCGACGCTCGGCGGGTTTCATCCAGGATTAGGCACCGAAGTCGAGCATCCCGTCGTGGGTTCAGCAGGTCGTCTTCATCGAGGCCGTGTTGTTCGTAGTGCTGCCGTGGCAGGTAGATGCGTCCGCGAGCGGCGTCTTCGCAGACGTCGCGCAGGATGTTGGTCAACTGGAACGCGAGCCCACAATCCACCGCGGCTTGTTTGGGCAGTGGTGAGCGGAAGCCCCATATGTACAAACAGGCGATGCCGACTGCCGAGGCGACGAGGTAGCAATAATGTTCGAGTTGTTCGAACGTGTCGAAGCGATTCTTTTGTTGATCGGCGAGCACCCCGTCGACAATTTCAAGGAGATAGCGTGACGGAATCGAGTAGCGATCCGACGCGTGTCGCAGAGCGGGCATGATCTCTCGGGCACGACCGACTAGGTCAATGGAGGCCTCGGCGGAAAGTTCTTCCATGCCTTCGGCGAGTCGGATTTCTCCGTTGGCTTCACCGATCAAATTCATCGCCGTGGTTTGTCGCCAGCAGTCGAGCCAATGTCGACGCAGCAGGATCGGTTCGTCAGTGTCGCCGAGGTCGTCGGTGATTCGGGCGAACGCGTAGAGCGCAGACATCGCGTCACGTTGGTCGCGTGGCAGCAGCCAAAACGAACGGTAGAAACTACTGCCGCTGGTGCGGGAGATTCGGCGGACGGCGGCGTAGCTCTTGGCGACCTCGTTGTGTTTCGGCGATCTCATTGGACTCCCTCTCCGATGGTCGCGGATCGACGAGTCGACGGCGTGCGACGTGAACGAATTGAGAAACGTCGCAATAGAGTCAACGCGAACAAAGAGGCCTGTTTGGTTTTCCCAACACGGGGACGGTGACGAAGAACGTCGTACTCGATTTGGGCGATCGCATCGAGCGTAGCCAGACCGCCACGAATGAAAAGCTCAACGTCCGCCGCGAGCCACCTCGGCACTCGGTCACACAACTGCCAACCCCGTTCAAACCGTGTTCGAGTCCGGTCGCACTGGTGGGCGATCGCGTCGCGAAGGCATCGAGGGGTGGTGGCGTTGGTACGGAGCGTATGTTCGATCAATGACTCATCGAAGCCGTGTTGTTTCATCGATTCGGCAGGCAGGTAGATCCGGCCGATTGCGAAGTCTCGAGCGACATCTTGCCAGAAATTGGCGAGCTGTAACGCGGTGCAAATCTCATCGCTCGTTTGCACGTTCTCTCGCGTGTCGCTGTCGGCCAACGCGAGAACGAGACGTCCTACCGGATTGGCCGAACGGGTGCAGTAGTTCAACAACGACTCTTCATCCGCATAACGCTGCACCGTTTGGTCCTGCAAAAACGCGTTGAGCAAATCATCAAATGGTTGACGCGGCAATTCAAACCGACCGATCGTGTCGGCCAGAGCGATGAACAGACCGGATACGGATCGGTTTTCATAGATCCGCGAAATGAAGTCTTGGTAAAGGTTAAGTGATTCGCGGGCCTTTGCAGGCGATTGAGATTCGTCCGCGAGGTCGTCGGCGGTTCGGCAGAAGGCGTAGATGTCAAAGAACGGTTGCCTCATCTTCCGCGGCAGCAGCAGACTGCCGACGAGAAAATTTTCGTAGTGCGAACGCGAGATGCGTCGACACTGACGCCGCGAATCGGCGAGCTGGGCTGCGGTCGGTGTACGGTCGGATGAACGAGGGCTCAAGGGGATTGCGTGGAGGGGCTCGTGTGGAATGCCTGGAAAACGGAGGCCCCCGACGAGAAGGCACCAATGGGGGGCTGACGGAGGGCGGTTACTCAAACGCAGCAAAAACGTCCGATACAACCGGGAAAACGACCTCTCCGGAGGGAACGTCCGTTGGACGAGTCCGTGTGTCTGCGGTTATTCTACCCCGTCGGCGATGTTTCGAGTTCCCCTGGTGACAATTCGTCTCGACTATCGATTGGCCCCTGTCGCGTTTGACCGTTTTATGAAAATTATCTTGGCTGCCCCGCGTGGTTTCTGTGCGGGCGTACACATGGCGATTGATTCGCTCTCCTTGACGCTGCAAAAATTTGGGCCGCCGGTGTATGTCTATCACGAAATCGTTCACAACCAGTTTGTTGTGAACGAGTTTCAGGGCAAAGGAGCGGTCTTCGTCAACGCGGTTGATGAGGTGCCCCGGGGAAGCGTGTTGATGTTTTCGGCCCACGGGGTTTCGCCGGAAATCCGTCAGGCCGCGAAAGAACGCGAGTTGTTCGCGATAGATGCCACCTGTCCGTTGGTGACCAAAGTCCACCTGGAAGCGATCAAATACGCCAAGGCAGGCTACACAATTATCTTGATCGGGCACGAAGGACACGATGAAGTGCTCGGCACGATGGGCGAAGCTCCCGAAGCGATCGTTCTCGTCGAGGATGAGGCGGACGTGGATGCCTTGCAATTCCCGGAAGGAACGCGTTTGGCCTATCTGACGCAGACGACTCTCAGTGTGGATGACGCCAATCGAGTGATCTCACGACTGCGGAGCCGTTTCCCGGAGATCGATAGCCCTCCCAAAGAAGACATTTGCTACGCGACGCAGAACCGTCAGGAGGCGGTACGCAAACTGAGCGACGAGGCTGACGTTGTCGTTATCTTGGGCAGTCAGAACAGCAGCAACAGCCAGCGGTTGCGGGAGCTGGCCGCGGAAAAGGGACAGCGTGCTTTTTTGGTCGACGGACCACAGGATTTGTCCGAAGAACAGTTCCAACTGGACGACACGGTGTTGATCTCCGCCGGAGCGAGCGCGCCCGAATCGGTCGTCCAGTCCGTGATCGATTGGTTGCAGCAGCGGTTCGGCGCGTCCGTGGAATCACGTGAAATTCGCAAGGAAGACGTCCGATTCCCATTGCCCAAACCACTGCGGGAGTACGCGAAGGAAGTGAAGGCGGGGGAAGACCGGCTCGCGAATCACTGAGGAAATCGGTTCTCTCGGACGATGGTTTCTGCTCTGAAGCCGCGTCCCTCCGCTAGGCGAGTAGGGGGCGCACGCGGTACGTTGCACCCGATGACCTCGGGGCTGCGGCCTCGACATTGAACGCCTTCTGACATCCTGCACATCGAGAGTTCGAACATGGTTGAGCCGTTGCCGTTGCCCGCACCTGAAATCACCGTTTCCGCGAAGTTGCCCCAAAATCCAGGTGTTTTGGTCCTCTTTGCGAGCCAAAACGACTCCGGTGGTGGCGACGCGGTTGTTTCGTGCGACGCGGATGTCTGCAAAGGCCTGGACGAATCCGTAGCGGCCGTTATCGATCGTTTGATCGCCGCGGGCGAAATCAGCGGGACGGCGGGCGAGTTGGTCGCGGTTGCGACATCGAGCGAGCAAGCGCCGATGTTGGTCGTCGCGTCTTTGGGAAGTTCGGCGAAACTGACTCGGGGCGGAGTGGTCGATATCGGTGCGAGTGTGGTTCGCAAGCTCGCCGACAAAGCACGCGATCAGATCACTTTTTGTGTCGGCAAGGAAATCGCAAGCGACGATCATGATGCGTTGATCGCCGGAGCCGTGACGGCGTGCGAGGGCCAGCATTTGTATCAGAGCCAACCGTCGACTTTTGTTCCGGCCGCCTTCACCTTTGTTGGTGTTTCGGAAGAGGCGGCCCAGAGCGGCCAAAAGATCGGTTCGTCGATCAACCATACACGTCGCTTGGTAAACGAACCGCCGACGATCATGAATCCGAGCGAATTCGCAAACCGCGCCGCTGAAATGGCGAATGCCGATGGGCTCGAGTGTGAGATTTGGGACGAAGATCGACTCGCCTCGGAAGGCTGCCGCGCGATCTTGGCGGTCGGTCGTGCGTCCGCGAGCCCACCGCGTTTGGTCATTCTCAAACATAACGGCGGAGGCTCCGAACCACCGATCGCGATCGTCGGAAAAGGCGTGACGTTCGACAGCGGTGGTCTGTCGCTCAAACCGAGCGAAGGCATGGTGGATATGAAGTGCGACATGGCCGGTGCCGCCACGGTGGTCGGAGTGATGCGGGCGATCGCACAGTTGGGAATCAAACGTAACGTGATCGGTTTATGTGGTCTCGCTGAAAATATGGTCAGCGGCGATTCCTACAAACTCGGCGACGTGATTGAAACGCGATCGGGTAAGACGATCGAAATTCTCAATACCGATGCTGAAGGACGTGTGGTTCTCGCGGATACTCTCGACGTCGCCGTCGAGCATGGGCCTGCTGCGATCGTCGACTTGGCGACACTGACCGGTGCCTGCATGGTCGCGCTCGGAAACGACGTAGCGGGCTTCATGACGAACAATCAGGAATTGTGCGACGAGGTCACCGCCGCCGCGAACGATGAAGACGAACCGGTTTGGCAACTGCCGATGTTCACGCTGTATAACGACAAGGTGAAGAGCAAAGTCGCCGACATCAAAAACGTCGGCGAAGGCCGGTGGGGCGGTGCGATTACGGCTGCGAAGTTTCTCGAGAATTTCGTCAAGGACACGCCTTGGTTGCACATTGATATCGCCGGTCCGGCGTTTGCTGATTCCGCTAAGGCCTCGCGCGACGCTGGGGCCACCGGGGTGATGGTTCGATCCCTCGTGCGTTGGATCTCCCAAAGGAAGTAGGCAGCCCGCCAAGAACGCATGCTGGTGATGCGTTGATTTCGTGAGGGGCACGTTCCGACGAGGCTTTCTGCCCCCCTGGCAAAGTGGGCCTCAGCGGTCCTAGCCGAAAAGGTTGGGACAAAGCGAACCAAATCCCGCTCAAAATGCAGCTCTTTTTGCGGGAATCTGTCGATCGAGCCGCGGCAGTGACCGATAGTCAATTGTGGGCACAGAGGATGGAACGCCAACGAGATCTCGCGTCTCGTGAACGCTTCTGGGGTATCCTCAAGACTTAGCAGTGTTCGGATGGTCGGCACCTGGGGGCACAGGGTCGATCATCCGAACATGTCTAAGGTCTCGCTCGGAGCTGCTACCTGTTCGCTCTTTCGGGAGCAGCGACAACTCCGAGCCCTTCTGAAGTCGCATGGCTTTCGACGCCATCTTTCGCGGCCCATCTTGTGCGCCGGGCGACGTGGGTGTTCGCTTCGCATCTCGAACTGATCCAGCCAAAAATTCGGGTGAAGGGCTTAACAAAAATCGCCAACGGCTTTTGGTGATTTACGAGTCCTTCCGAAACTCTTGGCGAGGTTCGCTGCTCGGTTTAGACGCACTACTAATACTGAACCTCGGTCACGCCGCGGGCACCCGACGGCAGTTTGCCGGTGACGGTGATGTCATCGAGTCGATAGCGGCCAGGACCCCAACGTTGGTTGCTCTTGGTCGCAAAGGCCGCTTGCCGGACTACCAATTCCTCCCCGACCGCGAGCGGTTTGTCTTGGTAGAGGAAGTACTGCCCGTTGAGGTTGACGGTAATGTTGGGGATCTCGAAGTCGGCTTCGTTTTCGATCACCACCACGTCTTCGAGGAGACGCTTGTTTCCGTCCTGAGTGGGCAACGGCCGCCGGTCGATGAGTACGCTGACCGGCAATTTGTGCTCGCTCGCTTTTCCGAAGATGACCGCGTAGGCGCTCAACGTGATCAACGGGAACAAGCAAACCGCGCCGAGTGCGATGAACAGTCCTCGGGCAGAAAGTTGGGCAACCGGGGCGATCGATCGAGGGTCTTCATAGGCCGACTGATCGTTGTCGGTCGAGGGAGTGAATCCCTCCGGGTCGGGCGGTGTTGATTCCACGGACGTCGAGGCAGGATTGGGCTGCGATGATGAGGAAGGCGTGTTCATGTTGTCATGATAGCAAGCCGTCATCCGTTTCCGCACCCGCGGGCGGATCCGCCCATTCCCAATCGCCGACGGTTTCGATCTCAACATCGTCTTGACGCTGCGTCGGAGCCACCAAAATTAACGGCAGCGTGACCGCAGGAACCGTAGACGCATTTGAACTATCGGCGTTTTCGGCTGCGTTTTCAGCGAAGTGTTTCGCGCGGTCGCGTCCCATCACAAACAAACCGGTCGCCAAAGCATCGGCGTCGATCGCTCGCCGTGTCATCACGCTGAGCGACAGCAGATCGCCGGCGGGCTGACCGGTTCGCGGATCGATGACGTGCCCATAGCGTTTTCCCCGGTGATGAAAGAACTGTTTGCCGCTGCCGCTCGTCGCGAGTGCCGCGTCACAGAGCCAAATTCCGGCGAGCCGTCGGTTGGGTTTGGTCGGATGCGCGATTCCGACTTTCCAGCCACGAGGAGGAGCGTCGTCACACTCATCGCCAGACGATGCCATCGAACCATCCGCGTCGGAGTTGGATGGGCCAAACTGGTTTCCTCTAGCGAGAACGCTGCTTTGGCCGGCGTGGATTAGAAAGTCGTTGACCCCCTCGGAGATCAATTGGTCTGCCACGCGGTCAATCGCATCGCCTTTTCCGATTCCCCCCAAATTGATTCGCATCGAAGGCTCGGTCAGCTCTGCGGTCAGATTGTTCGCGTCGAGTCTCAGTCGCGAACTGCCCACTCTGTTCCGGGCGTCTTCGATTTCCTGCACTGTCGGTTTACGCCCTTGCCGGGTGGTGAACCCCCACGCGTCGACGAGCGGCCCGGCGGTCACATCGAACGCACCGCCGAGATGCCCACTCATCTCAACGGCATGTTTGAGCACGTCGAATGTCTCCTTCGAGATCGTGACCGGACCCTGTCCCGCGGCTCGATTGATCGCCGATATTTCACTTTGCGAATCGTAGACGGTCAGGCGTTGCTCGACCGCGTCAATCGATTCAAGAGCATCGAGTGCAATATCGGCGGCCGATCGACGACCAATGCGTCGACCGTCGTCACGGACCAGGACGACGAAATCGCACGCCATCGCGCGGTGGGAAAGTTCGAGAAGGTTCATCCTATCGTTGTAGCACGTTAGGAACCGTTGACGAGCAGGTGCACGATCCGACATGCGTGGCCGCGACTCGACTCGTTCTTCTCTTGCGTGACTCGAACGGTGATCCGGTGTGGACCCGGTTCGAGGTCGCTCGCGAGAACGTGTGCCCATGGGATGTGCAGGCCGCGACTCCACTTGGTGAACAAGTCGCGGGTTTGCTCAGGGCCATCATCGATGCGAAAGGCGATCGTGCCCGCGTCCGGACCGGCCGTGACGAAGAGACCGACGGCGCGTCCGTCGAATTTCATCGAAAACGTCGACTCAGGTTTTGTTGCGACGAGCATTGGTACCTTCACGAATCCCTCTCGTACCGCCCCTCCGACTTCGTCGTCGCGTGGGTCGCATTCATCGATGATTTCAAACCCGGATAAATCAGAAACCGAATCAAGTGGCACGTATTTGCCTCGGTCATAACTCAGCGCGTCAATTGGTGGTGGTAGCTCGTGTTTGAGAAGGGAGTCGCGCTGTGTCGATGGGGATTCCCACGCGGTGCCGAGCATGCGACGGATCGTGGACGCGTAGATCGAGTGTCCGTACGGCGACGGATGCAGGTTGACGAAGTCGTTCTCCCAGTCGAATTGTCCCGCGTCGATACGATCGGTGACTTCTTTGGCGAGATGAATCGAGGGGACGGCATAGTGTTCGGCGACCGCCTCGTGCTGTCGAATCGTTTCGGGGATGACGTTGTTTCGGTAGTTGGTCATTTGACGCGGTTCGACGAAGTGCATCAGGACGATGTCCATTTGCGGATTCGCGTTTCTTGCGTGTCGGACAATGCCCTCCATGCCGCGCGTCATTTCCACCGGTGTTCGCATGTTGTGCAGATCGTTCACGGCGGCTTCTTCGAACAGCAAATCGACTTTGCCATGGCTTAGCACGTCGTTCTCAAATCGAAACGCACCAGGAGTGGATCCCGTTGAAGGAATCGCAGCGTCGACGAAGTCAAACTCGGTCTGAGGGAAACGATGGCGAAGGTAATCACAAACGAGATCTCGCCATCCGTTCATCGCGGTGATCGATCCGCCTAAGAAAGCAACCCGTCCGCGTTTTTCGTTCTCGAAGACCGCGCGGCAGTTGTCGAGCGTGCCTCGGAGGACGAAGTAGTCGTTGTCCGATGGCAGGCACGCGTTGTTGCGTTCCATGAAATCCGCGACGCGAAGCGGATCGGGGTGCGGGAAGTGATGGCCGCCTGACTTTTCGGTACCGTCGGCGACTTCCATGACGTCAATCTTTCCGCCGAGTTCGCGGTACCTTTTGGCGAGGACAAACGTGTTCTCGCTAGGCGGGACGATTTCGTCGTTGAGAGAAACAATGTGCAGGATTGGAATCTCGGCCGATGCGATCGGGGCAAGATTGTCGATCGGGTTACCGTCGAACTGGGACACCGTCTCTTCGTTTAGACCATGTTCATTGAGGCACCGTTGCCAGGAACGCGAATCGCCACGCCCGGTTCCCTTGCCACCGGGCCAACTGCGGATATCACAAACCGGTGTGTCACAGTAAATGCAGGCGACACGTTCCGGCCATCGCGAGGCGAACCGGTAGACGAACAACCCTCCCCGGCTGACTCCTTCGAGAGCCGCTTTGGGGTGAAGATCATGATCGGTCAGGAAGCGATAGAACGCATCCCAATGTTGCATCGCGCGATCGCTGCCGAACATGTCCCGTGTGTCGATATGTGCCACGTGGAAGCCACGATCCAACAGGATGCGATCCGCCTCGGCGTGAAAGCTAGGGAAGCGAGCACGCCACACCCATGGGTTGCCTGGTGCAGCGACTCGGGGACAGACAATAAATGCCGGCCGGTCGTCGATTTCAAAGTCGAATCGGTCAAACCCGTTCCAACTCGTTTTCGATCCCGGCCATGACTGCGTCGTTGCGGTTGATTCCGCGAACGAGTGGGGTGTTGAGATCGCGTTGAAAACGAATGTGGCGGTCAGGCAAAACAAGCATAGGAAACGCATGAAACTCTACCGTGGGAGGGGAAAGACGATGGCGGCGTTTTCATCGAAAGTCACGTTGCCCGGTAGGCCGTCAATGCGATATTCGATGTGCAGTTCTTTCTTCGCTCCAGGAGCCGGGTCGCCACCGAAAGTCGAATTGTAGTTCGGATTGTCGAGTAAGATGATGGGAAGTTTACCCGCCAACTTTTGCAGTCTCGCGGTGACGTCCACGTTCTCACTCGAGGACCCGTAGGTTGCCCGAACGATTTCGATATCGACCTCACGCAAATCCATCTTCGCGAGCAGTTGTTCTACCACCGGTGTGCGGTCCAGTTCTTGGGCAATCTTCAACGCGGTTGCCTGAGCTTCGCTCTTCAGCGATTCGGATTCGCTCAGTCCCACCGCGATCCTCAGCATTGCGACATTGGGGTAGCGATTCGCCGCATCGAGAATCAAACGTTTCTCTTCATCACGGTCGGCGATGGTGATTGCCGCGGCAACCATGGCGTTGCGATCTTTGTTACGCATTCGGAATTGACGAACGATCCGCAGGTAGCCACGAACGGCCCGGATGCGATAGGGGTGGTTAGGCTGTTGGGCGATTTTCATCAGCACGTCTGCGGCGTCCACCGTCATCCAATTGCCGAGTAAACGGGTGGCCGCGTCCTGTCGTTTAAGATCGTCGCTCATCGCCGCGTTTTCGATCGCCGAGAGTGCGCCGGGGCCGCCCATCGCTGCGAACGTTTCGATGATCGCGAGTTGCGATTCGGGGTCAACTCGCTGCATCGCGTCTTCGAGTTGTTTGACGCATTGAGGCGAATCACTCATGCGGACTGCGGCGGCGCGGAGTGATTGCTTGGCATTTTCCTTGATTGCCGCGGAGGTTGCGGTTTGGTTCTCAAACGCCAACTCGATGAGCAGCGGGATTTCGTCGAGGGTGGCGACGTTGGCGAGAGCTGCAATCGCGTTCGTTTGAACCAAAGGGGAGGAGTTATCGACGGCGTCCACCAAAACATCAATCGCCGAGATCCGGCGGGCGCCAATCGCTTTGATCAATGCGGCCAGTTCCTTCCCGCTCGCGCTGCGTGCTCGCGATCGAATTTCTGAATCCACGGCTTCGTCGCCAAAGGTAGCCAACGCCGCCCCGCCCGCCGATGCGATAACGGCGTTCTCGCTAACGGCGGCGGTGAGCAGCGTGTCCAAACAGGATGCGTTGCCAATTTTCGAAACGACACCGATGGCCGCTGTCTGAATATCGATGTCGGTATCGGATCGAGGGGGCGTGCGAATGGTTTCGAGCATCGCGTCGAGCATCGCAGCGTCATTCCGATCGCCGAGTGCGATCACGAACAACGCCGCTTGAGACGCCGGAACCCTCGGGCGGGCCGCGAGCAGTGCCTCGGTCACCCCGTCGCCGTCCAATTCCCGGGCCGCAGTCAGCGCGATGTAGCGGATTCGTTTGTTCTCGGATTGCAGGCTTTCCATCAGCAGATCGATACCGTCCACCCCGCGCGAAAGAATTGCACCGCGAGTGGCCTCCACGATTCGTGGGAGAGGAAGGTCGCTCTGACGAACAAGATGATAGAGCCGGTGAGCTGTTTCGGATGGAGAATTTGCCACTCGCATCGCGTGTTCGGCGGCGCGAATCAAGCCTTCCGCCGCGGCCGATCGAACACTCATGCGTGCGTCGCTCAGCGAAGCCTCGAGTGCGGAGATCGCGTCATCATTAGCAGTGTTCACGCCGGAGGTGTTGTCGCTAGCGATCTTGCCGAGCGAGAACGCAGCAGCCTGGGCGATGCGTACATCTTCGTTTGCGAGCTGCTCGGTCAGTGGACCGACTGCTTCGTGGACGCGTTTGACACCGAGTGACTGAATCACGCCAACCCGCGCGAGGTCTTCGGTAGCGGAAAGTGCGTTGAGTAACGCGGCATCGGCGGTGGGATCATCGATGGCTTCCAAAGTGATCCGGGCCCATGAATTCAGTTCCGGGTCGGGCAGCAACGTGGCCACGGTTTCGACGCACTGCGAGGATCCAAAGACAGCGAGTCGTTTGCATGTGATCGCTTTTTCGGCTTGGGATGTTTCGTCCGAGGACAGCGCCGCGATCATCTCGGTTTCGGACGGTATCTCATCGCCATGGGACGTGGTGAAGGCGTAGGATGCGGAAAAGAGGGACAGGCATAAAATGATGGTGCGAGCAAACATGAGAGTGAGCTTTGCGAGTGTGCGGGTGTTCTACAGTTGCCAAGGTTCTCGAGAAGCTTCACCACGCAACCGGTTTGCTTCTTCGTCATCGATGAATTCGTACGTCGTCGTATCGAGTTGAACGTCACGCCCGAGATAAGCGGCGACGTTCGCCGCATGACAGGTGATGTGGGCGTAGCAGGCTGCCTCCGCGTTCGCACGTGGTTGGCTGCGCGTTTTGACGCAGTCGAGGAAGTCACGAACGTGGAACGTTGCGGGGTAACCGCCGATTTCCTCCACGACCCGGCCGGCGAGCAGTTCGGGGGAACTGAGTACGAACTTGCCACTGTCGCCGGTTTCGACCCATCCCGTGTCGCCTTCGAAACGAACGGGGCATGAACCGAGCGGCAGCCATCCGTCGTCTCGGATAACCAGTTCGACGCCCGACGGGTACTCTGCGACGATGCGGCCGTCTTGAGGGGCGTGGTACGTTGTTGCCGCGGTCGAGTCAGCGCTAGCCGCCCACTGGCAAAGGTCGACGCAGTGGGAGCCCCATTCGAGCACACCACCGCCGGTCAGGCCGCCGCCTTTCTCAAAATTGAAACCGTCGAGCCACGCTTTGTTGTATGGCCGATAGGCGGCCGGGCCGAGGTACATGTTCCAATCGACCTGCTCGATCGGCGGGAGGTCCTGCTCGGGCAGCCATCCGCTCATTTTGGTTTTCATGCCCGCCGGCCGAGCGTGTACGGTATGCAGCTTTCCGAGCCGCCCCGTTCGTGCCAACATGCACGCGAACTCGAAATGGGGCAGGTTTCGACGCTGCGTGCCGGCCTGAAAGACAACCCCTGTGCGCCGCATTGTGTCGGCCAACTGCAAGCTTTGCTCGATGTTTTTAGTGCAGGGCTTTTCGCAGTAAATGTCTTTGCCGGCGCGGGCCGCGTAACATGCCGCAGTCGCATGCCAATTCGGACCCGTGGCAATCAAGACCGAGTCAATGTCCTCACGCGAGAGAAGCTCGCGGAAGTCACGATAGGTGTCGCAGTCGGTGTTGCCGTGGTGAGCATCCACTCTCGCTTTGATGCCGGTTCGCTGCGTTTCTTTGATATCGGCCACGGCGACGAACTGCACATCGGCTTGTTCTAAAAAGCAACCGAGATCGTAGGTGCCGCGTCGGCCGATTCCGATTCCACCGACGGTGATCCGATCGCTCGGGGCAACGGCGCCTCCGAGTCCGAGTGTCGATGCGGATACAAAACGGGGAACCGCAAGAGAACTCGCTGCGACGGCGGCCGAAAGAGTTCGGCCCACCAGGCCGCGGCGAGAGAGTTTGCCGCGCGGTTCGCTCGAAACCGCAGCGTCGGAAGAACGTGAATGCATGAGAGACGGCCTTTCGAAACGCGTTTGCAAAAGCTGCGTTGTTAACGGCCTGTAGTCTATAGCAATCGAAGTGACGATGCGGAGTCAGGAAACGATCGTGTCAGATTGTCACGGGTGCGGTTGAACGTTCGATCAGTACCACTGCATCGCATAGGACTGGAAATCTTCTATCGCGATTTGGCGTAGTTCGGCGTCATCCCGATACGCCGACCATTTGGGTTGGTGTTCTTTCAGGCGACGGTAGAGCAGTGTTTTGCAGTACTGATAGCGATGCCAACTCCAGGGGGTATCGCGGGAATACGATTCGATACCCAGTTGCCGCGACGCGAGCATCGCTCGCACGCCTTTGCGTATGATTGCGTCCGGGTGATCAATCAAATCAATCAACGGAAACACCCCTTCGTCATCAATCGGTTTGACCGCAATCATTACCGATGGTTTCAGGTATCCCGCCGCGACTCGGTTTGTGTTGTAGCGATGTGCGATGTAATCCACCGGGAAGACACTGTAGAGCACGACAGCAATCGCTAAGGCGGTTAACTGGGATTGAATCAGCCACGGGAAACTGCGTTGTCGAAGTATCTTGAGGATCACGAGCGCGAAGCCGATCGAAACCAACGTAATCCCAAAAAATCCGATCGTCCGCAGGCGAGTCATGCCGTTGTACCCGACGTAGATGCAAAGTCGATTGTAAACAGCGAGTGCCAGTATCAGGTTCATCGCCGACCAAACCCATGCGAGCTTTTTCAGGGAACCAACACGTGGGTCGCCAAACATGTCACGGTGAAAGATCAACGACAACGTGAACGTCGCCAGAGCCAGCGCCACGGTCAGCCAAGCGGCACCTTCGTGTGCGTATCCGGCGTAGTAGAAACCGTCAGGGAATTCGCGCCCCCACAGCGTTTTGAACTCAAAGACGAGGTAGGCGGCGAAAAGAACAATCAACGCAAATAACATGTTGCGAAAGGGTGGGTACCATTGCGACTGCGTCTCGGTGACCTTGGGTGGATCGGACGTCAGATGCGATTCGCCGACTCTAAAGAGCAACGTGATCCAACGCGAAGTGTTTTTAGCGAGCGGGCGCAGCAATCCGGCACCGACAAAGAAGGCGAGCACACAAAATGGGAACTCCCAAAAGGAAACTTGAGCGAAAAAGTCAAGCAGTCGCCCGGAGAAATTGCGAATCCAGTCGCCAAATTGTTGCACGAGGTCGGGGTTGGCCATGACGAAGATCCCGCCAAAGATCACGACCGCGACGAGAGGAACCGCGAATGAAAGCCACTGTCCGGGGTGACGGTCGAGGGTCCCGCTACGGTGCAATTTCTGGAGTCGAGGGATGCGGTCCATGCCGAAATAGGGTGACAACGCGAGAAGAGTGAGAGTGCGAGACAAGGTCGGCAGCCAACCGGACAGCGATAGCACCAGCGAACAAAACACAACGCTCGCTGCCACCGATGTCGCTACCGAACCCGCCCAGAACAATCGAACGATCACGATCAAAAGAAACGCCCCGGACGCCCATGTGGCGAAGCCGGTGGTTGCCACGGACAACGGGGCCTCATCACAGTTTGAACATCTCGATCGAACCAGGTGCACGGTGATGAGAGTGCCCAACCCGACCAAGAAGAACGCGGCAATTGCGAAATAACCACGGGCGCGAAAAACAAACAGGTCCGCCGCCAAGGTCCAAACGGCAAGGGCGGCGATCTCGACCAGCATCGCGAAGGCCGATTCGGTCAGGGTGGGTTGATCTGATGAGTTCCCCTGATCCGATGCGGCTTCGTGCTGCGAGGAGGTGAGCTCGATTGCCGAGTCGCCGCTGACCTCGTTAGGACTGGACTCGCTGCCGGGCTCGTCATTTTCGTTAGACATCTTCGTTCACCACCTTTGAGAAGACGCGTCGGGATAACGTTGCCGTTATTCTAACGCATGCAGGTGGTGGGCTGCTCAAACGCCGGTCTTTGATCCGTTCGCAGCGGTTTGTCGACTGCCGGGCTACGGTTGTCGTGTTTCGGCCGATGGGGCGTCTTGATCGGCGTCGTCTTGGTCAGTGTCGTCTTGGTCGGGGACCGCGGTCGGGTCTTCCAAGGGGGCAAGCACAATTTGTTTGGTGATCTCTTTGCCGCGGCGAAGGATTTTGATGTCTTGTGTCGAACCGACGGGTTGTTGTTCGACGGCTTGTTGCAGGGCGCTCATTTTCCGAACCCGTTGACCGGCGAACTCGAGGATCACATCGAGGCTTTCGAGGCCGGCGACATCGGCCGCGGAGTCCTTGATCACTTGGTAGACCAACACGCCGAGGTAGGAAGGGAGACTAAGTTTGTTCGCGAGTTTCGGATTCAGTTCCGCGAGGCGGACTCCCATTGCGGCACGTCGCACGCGTTCGTACTGCGCCAACTCGCGGGCGATCCAGCGGGCCTGGTTGACCGGAATGGCAAACCCGATTCCTTGGTACCCGCCGTTGCGAGTGGCGATCGCGGTGCTGATTGCGATCACGTTTCCGTCGAGGTCGACCAGGGGACCGCCTGAGTTGCCGGGGTTGATCGCCGCATCGGTTTGGAAGAGTCGACCACGGCGGATCTTCTCAAGGCCGCGGTTCTTCGCGCTGATGATTCCCGCACACACGGTCGCTTCGAGTTTGAAGGGGCTGCCGATGGCGAGCACCCAGTCGCCGATTTCGAGTTCATCGGAATCACCGAGCGTTGCGATGTCGAATTGGCGATCCGACCGAATTCGCAACACCGCGATATCACTGTCAGGATCGCTGTACACGTCATCGGCGATCAATTCGGATTCGTCGGGAAGTTGGATGACAACACGTTTGGCCGCGTTGACGACGTGGTGATTGGTGATGACCCAAACCGTTTTTTCAGTCGCGTTGTCGTCGACATTTTCGACTGTGGACAGAAGGTCCACGATCACCCCGGAGCCGAGTCCGGTCAGTTGATATTCGTCGTCTTCGGTTTGTTTGGGAGGAGTCGGTCCCAAGGTTTCATCGCCGGGGGGAATGTTCTCGGGTTCTTCATTCTTGTCATTTCCTCCCGCCGGTGCGGTGGCGTTTTGCCCGTAGGAGAAGACCGTTACCACCGACGGGGTGGCGACGCGTGCGGCGTGCCGAAACGCAAGTGACAGAGCCTGAGCGTTGCGTTTCCAGGCCCGCTCTTCGTTCGTCGCGGTCGAGCCGGAGTTTTGCTGCGATGGCAATGCCTCCGCAGATCCATTGTTTTTGGCTTCTTTGTCGGCGGCGGGGCGACTGTCCGAGACCGTCGGCAGAGTGATGACTTCCTGGCAGAACGCGTTGGTAGGAGCAACGATCACGATCATCAACGCGATTACAGGCGACAAAATCGAGTTGCGGATTAGGGGCACGATTCGGTTTCTCATGGCGTTTCGGTAGGAGTCGATGGATGTGTGACGATGGGGCACGGTCAAGCGAGGCGGGTAGTATCTTAGCGGTCAAGCCCGGTGATTCGGAGTCCGCTAAAGCAACATTCTGACATCGTTTTAGCCGCGGGGGGAGAGCGTTCCGCTCGCCCCTGCAATTGTTCAATGTGTTCGCTGCGAGATTCGAAACTCCCCGCTGCGACATTCGAAACTCTCCGCTGCGACATTCGAAACTATTGTTCGGCCGCCAGAATCAGTTACGCTAAGGTAGCCCTGAAGGCGGACACTTCTCCTCTAGTCCGGACACGATCATGTCTCTCATCTCCGCACGCACCTCCAAGGTAATGGCAAGTTCTGAACTGGAAGCTCCTGCCGTCGAAGACGTAAACCGATTGGTGCAAGCAGCCATTCTGGCTCGTGACCATGCGTATGCGCCACACAGCCATTTTTACGTAGGCGCCGCGGTACTGCTGCACGACGGTCGGATTATCGGTGGTTGTAACGTGGAGAACGCGAGTTACTCGCTAACCCAATGTGCCGAGCGGGTTGCCGTCACAACATCAGTCGCCTCGGGGTATCGCAGTTTTCGTGCAGTCGCGATCGCCAGTGTCGGTGGTGCGATGCCGTGTGGCGCGTGCCGCCAAGTGCTCGCCGAGTTTGGGATGGACCTCTATGTCTACACCATCGACGTCATCGACGGCGAGCAACAAGTGCGGCGACTGTCGGAATTGTTGCCTGACGCTTTTTCCACATCCGACATCCCGTCATCGTAGTGTCATTGACCTTCGTGTGACGCGTTCCTCTTCTCCAGCTTTTCTTATGAACAGGTTTCTCTCGTTCGGCGTCGTCGCCGTTTCGATCGGTATCGGTGCGTCATACGCGAACGCACAGAACTTTGTCGGACCTCGTTATCCAGGAGAGGTCATTATCTCGGAGCGGGTAATCACGCCTCGTCCGGAGCCTCAGAGCGACAACACCCTGCCGCCGCCGGCCAAACAACAAAGAGAAGCGTCTGATGTCCGCGACACCGGTCGCAGCGTTTTGGTCAAATCCCCGAACGGTGATCAGCGTGGAGATCGACGCGGTAACGAACCACAAGGCTCCTCGGGTTCGACGTTCGCGTCCGAGCCCATGTCGTTGTCCGACGGAGGATTATCTCGTGGTGGGTTGCGAGGTGTGACCGAAACGCCCGAACGGATTCCCATGCTGGCCCTCGGCCATGAGGTATGGGGGAAGATGTTGGAACTCGAACGCGAGAACGCAAAGCTCGAGGCGACGTTGGAATACGAGCGACGTCTAGCAAACTTTCGCGAACACAGCGAACGCGCCGAAGAGGCTCAGGCCAAAGAAATCAAACGGATGAAGGAGGAACTCGCCAAACAGCAGGGGAAGATTCGTCTCATGCAGGAAGCGAAGCAAGGCCGGATCGAAGAATTGGCCCGCCTCGTGGAAGAACGCTCGCGGCAGGTCGTCGAACTGCAACGCCAGGTCCGCGAAAGTGAAACGATGTCCCGCACCGCGATGGAACGCATGCGGCGACCGTACCTGGAAAAACTCTCCGAACAAGCCAAACTCGTCGAACAATTCGAATCGCGGCAAAACGACATGCAGGCCACGATCGCGAGGCTGCAGAACGAACGGAAGAAGGCAGCGGAAACTACACGATCGGAACCGTCGCGTGTCGAGTCTTCCGGGGCGAGTTACTCGCACGCGGACCCTTCACACGCAGACCACGGGGATTTGACGGAAGCACACGTCGATGCTGAACACGCCGCGATGCCCCATGATGATCATGATCACGGGGACCATTCGCACGATGACCACACCGACGATGCCCACGCCGCCGATCGTCACGCAAATGCCTCGGTTGATCCAGACGTCTCGGACGACGATCACAGCGAAGAGAAGGTTGTGGCAAAAAAAGGGACAGGCAAAAAAACAGCGAAATCCAAAGCCGCCGATAAGAAGGCAGATGCAAAACAGAAAGCAGAGCGTGGTGATTCCACCGCGCGGGATGACGATTCTTCGCGAGATCGCCGGCACGCTCGAGGCCCAAACGCCAAGCAACCCGGCGACAGTCGACCGGCACCGCGAAAGCCGGATCGTAAGGAGATGGAAGACAATCGGCGCGATGAGCGACCACGGGGGCGAAGGGGACGCTTCCGTGGTGTAGGTGCGAGCTCAGATCAGCCCGAAATCCGAATCGCCGTTTTGCCTGTAGGTTTCACAATGCCTCCTATTACTGACGAGACAGTTGCAGCTTCGTTAACTAGTAACACAGAAGACGCATCCGGTACCGAGCCGACTGTTGGTCTTCACGGCGGTGCAATCGGACCTCTTGGGAAGAACGCAGAACCGGCTGACGCTGGGGAATCGGAAGACTCTGCGGGTTCAGTGCAGCGGGACGAACACGATCACGCCGCCGAGCCACCGGTCCAGGCGAACGTGTTCGAGTTGCCTGCGCCCAAGGTTGACTAACGAGTCGCTCGGTACCCGACGGATACTACACCGATTGAGCGGCCCCTTCAGCGATGATTCCGCCGTTTTCATTGTCGGTCGTTTCACCGTTAGTGGTTTCACTGTCAGTCGCGTCGAGTTTGAAGAAAATCGCGACCGGTAGGAACAACAACGCCATGGCGGCAAACAGGTAACTCCGTGGTGCGTCGGCGGCGGTGATGATCCGGTCGAGGATCGAGTACACCAAACCGGAAAGAACGATCGCGAAGAAGTTGGCTTGGTTCATGACCGCGATCATTCGTCCTTTGAGTTCCTGTGGCGGTCGAGCCTGCAGGAACACCTGGATCGGAATCGCGAAGAACGCGGCCGAGGCGCCCAGGAAAATCAGCGCCGGAATACTGCCCGTGAATCCGAGCAGGTGACCTTGGCCGGGTTGGTCGGTGGAACCGGGAATCGAGATCGAAAGCAGGGTGCAGAATAGAACTGTGCCCCACATTCCGATTTGAATCACAAAGTTATCGGAGATCTTTCGGCTGAGCATCCCTGCGGCCGCACCACCGATCGCGATCCCGACGCTGATCAGCGCGACGAGGATGCTGGTCCAGGTATCGGTCTGGGCGAGTTGCACTTTGCTCAGCGAGTTCACCGACTGGATCGTTAACCCCGCGATCAACCAGAAAACGCATGAAGCGAGCAGTGCCAAGAGCAACGGTTTGTCTTTTCGCAGCAGGCTTCGCATTTCTTTGGGAACGGCGAGGTTCTCCGTCTTTAACTTCAGATTCGGTTCGGCGGCGGGCAGGCGGATGATCGCGAGGCTGGTCACGGTTCCGATGACGGCGATTCCCACACAGACGAGCGAGCCGATCCATAATCCCGATGCCGCTTGCATGCGTGGCATGTCGGGCGGAACGATTGAGTCTTTCAAAGGGCCGGCAATGGCGGTTCCGATGATGATCGCCACGAATGTTGTCATCAAAACCATTCCGTTTGCTTTGCTCAGTTGGTTCCGGGGCAACATCTCCGGCAGGATGCCGTATTTGCCAGGGCCGAAAAACGTGCTTTGCAAACCCATCAGGAACAGCACAATCCACAACCCCGCAAAACCGATCGAAGGCGTCGCGAGAAACGCGAGCATCCCCAACGCCATGATCACGATTTCCGCGACTTTGCTCGAAACGATGATCGTTCGTTTGCTGAGCCGATCGGCGAGGTATCCGGCGAGTCCGCCAAAGACCACAAAAGGAAGGCCAAACACGATCGTGGCGACACCTTGCAGGTCGGCGCCGCCTTCCGCCTCGGCTGCGACTCCAGCCTGTGCGGCAGATTCGACGGTTGCCGATTCGGCGGCTACCGAGGTCGCGTCGAGCATGCCGGCTTCGGAGGCGCCCGCGGCGACAGCCGTTGGGATCGCGAGCAGGAGCAGCAGTTGTTTGAACAGGTTGTCGTTGAAGGCCCCGAAGAACTGCGTCGCGAGGAAACCGAGAAATGCGGGGTGGGAGAGGTCGTCGACTTTTGCGACCGGATCGGCGGCCCGGGCCGGCTCCGTAGGTGCGACACGGGAGGCGTCCTGGTCGACGGGTGGCTCAGCGTTCTCGGGCATGGGACTGGTTCGATGGTTTGAGTGCGGTGATTTCCACGGAAACGGCGGTCTGGTAGAGAGAGAGCCTTACCAAACCCGATTGCTTCGCGCCGACGCGAGATTTTGACGGCAATCGTAATGGATCCGAGCCGATCGTGAAAAAAAAGCCTGTGAAACAGGAAAGTCTCATTTTCCCCCTTGAAAATTGGTGGACCGTCTGAGGCAGACACGCCTATGATGGAGGTGTTCACGACAAGAAAGTCGGCGATCCCTCGGACAACAACGACGGTCAATCTCCTCGTGGAGCGTGTGTGCAATAGAGCCAACGATTATGCCAGATATTTTTGCAGAACCGGCCGTGCGGGCTGGTTTCGCCATGACGATCCTACTCATCGTGATCGCGTTTGCATTTTGGCTGTTGGGAAGATTGCGCGACTACACCACCCAAGACCACCAATCGCCCTCTGAGGGGCTCGTAAACCTGGAAGAAATGCTTCGCAAAGGTGACATTAGCGAAGAGGAATTCCGAACTATACAATCATCGACCCGCTCGCAGGTCGCGTCGTCTCCCTCTACCAAGACCCATCCAGTTCGCTCGGCGAGGTCGTCCACTGAATCTTCAGAGGACTGATACTCACCCGGCCGGCTTCACCCGGGATCCCGGTAGCGGAGGACGCTCGACCGACATGTGAGTGACGTCGACACCCAATCCAGCCGATGATTCGCCCTCCCAAGATAATGTCTGCAGTGGAAGTCGGGTCGGTTTCATTGTGATGAAATCGAACTCACGGACTCTGCAGTCGGGCATACCTGTCACCGGCGAAACTAACCATTACCAAAACCACGAATGGCTCGAGCTTCGAGGACACGGATGTTCCTTCAGGCAATGAGCGATGATCGAGACGGTTGGCAACAACCTGATCGTGAAACGTTTCATCTGAAAAGCATTCGAGTCGTGGCTTGAACCGTTCGATGTGTCGAGTTCCTGTTGCGGGGACCCAGACGATCGGTGGCCGACGCGAACAATCATTCACATCATGGATCTCCCATCTGTGCCGTGAGTGACCGTTCATGAAAGTCGTAGGCCGCTACTGTCTGGGCCTTCTTTGTGATCGGAGCTCCTATAAGTAAGGAGTCGTGTATGCCCACTAAGGAATCTTCGAACTCGCGCCGCAGCAGCGCGTCGACAAAGAAGAATGCGTTCTGCAGTTTTTGTCGCAAGAGTTATCGTGACGTCGGACCCCTCGTTGAAGGACCTGGCGACGTCTATATCTGTGCCGAGTGCATCGACCTTTGTCAGTCGATTCTCGACCAAGAACAACGACGACGCGGACCGTCGAAATCGTTGTTTAGCGAAATCCCCGCTCCTCGCGAGATTGTCGAGCACCTCGACAACTACGTGATCGGGCAAACCGCCGCGAAACGCGTGCTCGCCGTCGCGGTTCACAATCACTACAAACGACTCAGCAGCGGCTGGGACGGGAACGGCGATGTCGAGATCGAAAAGAGCAACATTCTGCTCGCCGGTCCGACCGGTAGCGGGAAAACATTGCTCGCACGTTCGCTCGCTCGCATGCTGAACGTTCCGTTCGCAATTGGCGACGCGACCACGCTGACCGAAGCCGGTTACGTTGGCGAAGACGTCGAAAACCTGTTGCTCAAACTGTTGCACGCGGCTGACTTTGACGTCGAAGCGGCTCAGCGTGGGATCTTGTACATCGACGAAGTCGACAAGATCGGAAGTACCAACAGCAACGTGTCGATCACCCGTGACGTGTCCGGCGAAGGCGTCCAGCAGAGCCTGCTGAAGATGCTCGAAGGAACCGTTGCGAACGTTCCGCCACAAGGCGGCCGGAAGCATCCCGAGCAACAGTACATCCAGATGGACACGAGCAATATCTTGTTCATCTGCGGCGGTACCTTCGTCGGGATCGAAGACATCATCCGGCGTCGACTCGGTCACCGAACGCTCGGTTTCGGCGAAGCCAGCTCGCTCCGCAACGAACAAAGCGTTTCCGAGTTGCTCGCTCAGGTTCAGACCGAAGACATCTTGAAGTTCGGTCTGATTCCGGAGTTGGTCGGTCGGATGCCGGTGGTGACTTACCTGCAACCACTCGACGTGGATGGTTTGATCCAGGTGATGACCGAACCGAAGAACTCGCTCGTCAAACAGTACCAAGCTCTGTTTGCGATGGAGAACTGTGAATTGAACTTCACCGAGGGAGCCCTCCGGGCGATCGCGGAGAAGGCAATTGAGAAGGGCGTTGGTGCCCGTGGGCTTCGTGGAATCGTCGAAGACGTGATGCTCGACATCATGTACGACCTGCCGGACCAAGAGGACGGCCGGGTGTACACGATCGATGAGACGATCGTTTCGGGAGCCCGCAAGCTCTTCACCATGCCGACGACCAAGAGCGCCTAAACGGCTGCTCGGGTTTTGATCGAGCCTCCACCCGGCGCGGTGGAGGCCAAGCGGTTGCCATCACACTTCTTCTGGGAGGGACGGTCCGCATCGGACCGGTAACGGAGCGTGATCAATCGCGGATGATATTTCGCCAACGGCACTCTGCCGTTGGCAGGCGGCCCGCGAGCCGCCCCCTTGTCGTTGGATTCGCCGGAATTCCAACCTCCGAAGTCTGCGATCTCGTTGAGACGATGACATCGGCTCTCTCTTTTTCAAAACGTTCTACAACGTTGGAAGGGCCGCTTTCGGTGGAGCCGCAGAAGCTTTCGCCGCCAAATTGCGAACCAGGGCTCGCACGATCTTCTCAAACGGTGCTCGGGCCCGGTCGTCTTCGTCGAGTGCGTTGGCCAACTTCCCTTCGTCGCCCGCGACCCGCAACGTCATGTCGATCGGCAACCCGCCGAGGAAAGCGACGCCGAGTTCTTCCGCCTTTTCGCGCGCTCCGCCGCTGCCAAAGATGTCATAGGTCTTGCCGCAATCCGGGCACAAAAATCCGCTCATGTTCTCTACCATTCCGGCGATCGGAATGTTGACCTTCTTGAACATGCTGATTGCTTTGATCGCGTCCAAGAGGGCGACTTCCTGTGGCGTGCAAACGACGACCGCGCCCGCGATCGGTACGTTTTGCGACAACGTCAAGGCGACGTCGCCGGTGCCCGGTGGCATGTCGATCACGAGATAATCCAGCTCGCCCCAATCGGTGTCCTTGAGGAACTGTTGAATCGAACCGTGCAGCATCGGGCCACGCCAAATCACGGCTTGGTCCGGTTCGAGCAGGAAGCCCATCGACATGACCGGCATTGAGTTATCCGTCCGGATCGGTTCGATCTTTTTCTGCTCGGAAACCGCGGGACGCCCTTCCAGGCCGAGCAAATGAGGCACGCTCGGGCCGTAAACGTCTGCGTCCATCAAGCCGACCTTCGCACCGAGACGTTGCAACGTCAGGGCGACCGAGGCGGCGACGGTGCTCTTGCCCACGCCTCCCTTGCCGCTGCCGACCAGGATGACGCTCTTGGCACGCAGGCCGATTTGACCGATTCGGGCTGGCGGCCGTTCGTGCACGGGAGTTTCGACGGTAACGTTTTTGCCCGGTGCGACCGAAAGAATTTTGTCGCGAATCGCGTCGGCCACTTCGTCCGCGATCGGTTGGCAGTGCGAGGTCACGCCGATCCGAACCGAAATATCGTCCCCGTTGACCTCGACGTTTTGAATTTGTCCCATCGATCCCATTGGTCGGCCGGTTTCGGGGTCAGGGTAGGCCGCGAGGAGTTCGCTGATGGCTTCAGGAGTGGCTGTCATCTCGGTCGCTAACAGTTTGGGAGACGGGGGGAGTGGATCCAACGGGAAGAACGTCCAGCCTACCAGCGTCAGGCCGTTTTTAGTAGCGGAACGACGGGGAAGTCAGCCGGGCCGGGTGCAAGACTTGGACCTCCGGCGGACCCCACCCGGCGATCGGCATTTCCATATCGGATCCCACAACACTCGCAGACAGGACTGAGCCCGGGGTGAAATGCGTCGCACCAAACTCGAAACGCAACTCGAAGTCCCGAGTCATGCTGCGGCGAGAGATGTGTCCAAAGGCGAGAGATGTGCCCAAAGAGGATCAGTGGCAGGGAGCCAATGCGTGCGAATGGGCTCATCGTGTCCACGTGCAATGCGTCGCCACTGTCGGTCTAGCGAGTTTACGTCGCGGACCGATTTCCGCGGTCCTGCCTAACGCAACGCTCGATCAGCGTTGTTCGCGGTAGGTCGTGAAGCTCAGGTAGGCGAGAGCTCCGGCAAAAATAAGAAATGCCAGGTCCATGAGCATGCTGGTGGATTGCATCGGGGCCGCATCTTGCATGCCGGCAAATCCCATGATGAGATCAGCGCCAAAGAGCACGAGCAAGAGAATCGACGCCACAAGGCTGAGCAGACAGAGCGCCTTGGGCATGAATCGAAACCTCGTAGATCAGACAAGAAGTAGTTGCAGGTGGTGTGTGCGACCAAGAGTAATCACTGGGGCAGCGCCAGTATACTTGCGGGGCCCAAAGTTTCCCAAGCCTACGCGAGATCGCCAATTTAACGTCTTTTTCTTTGCGACTAGAGCCCGGTTGTAGCGACTGTGGCAAAAAAACTCGACTATTCGTGGCGTATCGGGCCTGCGACATTGGTTTGCTGAGCGAAACGCTCCACGATTTCAGAAATTGCCCCCACCCCGTCCTACGATCCTCATGCGTCGAACGCTTTTCCTGATTCCCCACGAAATCGCCGGTGTCCCGTTTTTCGGTGTCGGATGGCTGCTCGCTGCCCTGATCATCTTCATCGTGGTTCGGCTGGCGATTGCCGCGATTTGGCCGGCGAGAATGCCCTCCCCATCGGACGGCAAATCTGCCGCGGCAGATCAGCCACAGCGGGCGACGATCGGGCACGTGATCAAAAACGAAGGCGGACTGTGGGCATTTTTGGGCCTGATCATCGTCTTTCTGCTGCCGCGGTTGGAACTGGAAAACCTGGCGGGCGAGCCGGTCGGTTTGCCGATCCGTGGGTATGGCATGTTTCTGATGCTCGCGGCGGTCTGTTCGGTTTCACTCGCGGCGTGGAGAGCCCAGCGTGCCGGATTAGGGGCCGACGCGATTTACCGGTTGGCTCCCTGGACGTTCTGCGGCGGGTTGGTGGGCGCCCGTGTGTTCTATGTCGTCCAGTATTTTGAGGACTTCCTGCGACCGACGTGGGGCGAGACGCTCACGGCGATGGCGGCGATGACCCAGGGCGGCTTGGTGGTCTACGGCGGGTTCATTGGTGGTTTTTTGGCGTCGGCGTGGGTGGTCACTCGGCATCGCCAACCGCTGTGGAAACTCGGCGATGTGATCGTTCCCTGTATCTTTGTGGGGCTGTTTTTCGGACGCTTGGGGTGTTTGATGAACGGATGTTGCTACGGCGGTGCGTGCGAACCGAACGCGTTGTCGGTGCAGTTTCCGCCGAGCAGCAACGTCTACGTGGATCAGTTGCTCACGGGGAAATTGATCGGCATCACCGCTCGACCGCATACCGGTGACGAGGGCGGATCGGATGATGATCGGGAGCCTACGCTAGAAGGAAAGCAGGTCCGCCGAAATAAATTGTGGATGGTCAAATCGGTCGATGAAGGCAGTTTGGCTGATCAGGCGGGGGTGGAGCCGGGCGAGGTCCTCACGTTCATCCTGGATCCGGGGTTCGCGGATCTCGCCCCGTTGGACATACCCGCCGAAGACGCCCTACCCGGGCTCGCGGTGCTGCGCGATGGTGAATTGGTGGCCCGTATTTCGCCCGATCAACTACCGTCTCGCGCCGAACCGGTTTGGGCGACTCAGATCATCAGTTCTGTCATGGCGGCGGTGATGTTGGTCGTTTTATTGGTTTTGGAACGGATCCTGCACGCCTCCGGTGTTCACCTGGACGGTATCCTAATGTTGTGCGGCTTTATCGCGTACGCCGTTCTTCGGATCGTGCTCGAGTGGGTGCGCGTTGATGAGGAGGGGCAGTTCGGCACTTCGCTGTCGATCTCCCAATGGGTCAGTTTGGGAGTCATCGCTGCCAGTACGATTGCGTTGGTGTATCGTCTTCGCTCAGGGGACTCCGGCGTGAAGGATGACGGCGAAATGGCCGATGCGACATGAATGCCTCGAGAATCTGCAACCTTTGAAATAAGAATCCAAACCGATGGTGCTGCCACGTTGCCGTGTCGAAGAAAAGATGGATGCCCCCGATCTATCTGCGGACCGACATCGGGCGGCTCTCGCGGGGCTTCGTCGACTCAATCGAATCAGCGGCGTATCGTTGGCTCTGTTTCGTCAATTGATCCGATTGTCTGCTGCGGGCCCTCGCAATCGACCGTTGCGCGTGCTCGACGTGGCCAGCGGCAGCGGTGATTTGCCGATTGATTGGTTGAAGATGGCTCGCCGGCGAGGCATGCCGCTCGCCGTGACGGCGTTGGATCGCAGCGAAGTGGCGATGCAAACGGCGGCCGACGCGGCGAGATCCGCCGGAGTGGAGCTGGGGACGATCTGCCGTGATTGTTTGCAGGACGGACTTCCGAGCGGTTTCGATGTGGTCACCTCGTCGCTCTTCATGCATCACTTGGATCCCCCCGACGTTTCGAAGCTGTTGCAGGAAATGTGGCGGGTGAGCGAACGGGCGATTGTGATCTGCGACCTCGAACGTTCGCGAGTGAACCTCGGGCTCGTTGCCGCATCGGCCCGTTTGGTGACCCGCAGTGACATCGTGCACTTCGATGCGTCGGCCAGCGTCCGAGCGGCGTACACACGAGGCGAGTTCGAGACGTTGCTGCACCAGGCACTAGGGTTTTCGGTGCCGGTAAAGACTTCCTTTCCTTGCCGATTTTTGGCCGTGATTGATCAGCAATGCGAGGCCGAAACCGTGGACGGTTACGCGCCCGCCGTCGTCGGTGCGAGTTCATGATCGCCAAGACGCCCCGACCGTCGCGGGTGCTCGTTGTCGGGGCGGGCGTTTCCGGTTGTGCCGCGGCCATTCGTCTGGCGCACCACGGTCATGAAGTGACCCTGGCCGAACGTGCAGAGTTCCCGCGTGAGAAAATTTGTGGGTGTTGTTTGGGAGCGGCGGGGATGCATGCTCTCGATGCGATCGGCGTTGGCGACCCAATTCGTGACCTCGGCGAGTCAACGCATGCTTTCATCGCGTATTTGCAAACTGACCGGTCACGTCGAGGACGTCACGCGGAGGATGCCAACGCACTGCCTGTACGCCTACCGATCGCGCCGGGCGTAGCGATCTCGCGATCGACACTCGATTCTCTCCTGGTGGAGCGGGCCGAGCGACTCGGTGTCCGTGTTTGGCAGCCGTGCGAAGTGCAAGTGATTCAATCGTCGACGCGGTCGGTGTTGCTGCGTTATCGGCATCGATCCAATGGTGGCCTTGCCCTCAAAGAAGAACCATCGACTGCGCTTGAGGAAACTCGTGTGGAATATCGCCACGGGGGTTCGGAGAGGGGCAACGAGTGGCATCTTACCGACGAATTCGATTTGGTTGTTTTGGCTACCGGGCTGACGGGAGTTTTCTCCGCGACCAAATCATTCGAGGATCCGGATGAGGTTTCATTGCAAACACGACGTTGGATGTTGCCTTGGATTGATCCACCTCATGGACCGCTCGGTATCGCCGCCCACCTTCGACCAGACGATCCACTCGCAAAAAAGTTGAGCCTGCCTTCCGGTGAGATTCACATGGTTTGTGGTGACGACGGATATGTGGGACTGGTTCGCTTGCCCAACGGAGTGATCGACATCGCCGCGGCACTGCGGTCGCAGCGACAACGACGCGATGCGTCGGATCGAGGAGCGTTGAAACCGAATCAGAACCCATCACTAGTCGATCGTCTCGCCGGCTTGCTAAGTCGTCATCCGTTGATGAGTTCCGACCAAGGGGACGGTGATGCGGTGATGAAAAGCCTCGAGCAGTGGTTGAATGAACGGGCGACGCGAATGACCGCTCCGCCTCTGCGCCGTCGACGTGTTCCCGGCGACGGACGAGTCGTTGCGATAGGCGATTGTGCCGGATACGTGGAACCAATGACCGGTGAGGGGATGACGTGGGGAATCGAAAGCGGAATTGCGATGGCCGATTTGTGGAACCAGCGATCCGATCCCGATCATTTCGCCCTCGAGTGGACGCACGCCCTGAAGACTCTTCAACCCAAGCGGCGCAGACTTTGCGGGGGAATCACCTGGGCGATGCGGTCCGAGGTGATGCGTCGGGTGACGCTGTCGTCGCTGCGTCACGCACCATGGATTGCAAAACCAATCACAGCAGGGCTCGCTTGCGGTCCCGAGTTCGAGCCGACACAGTGAAAAAATGCGACACCGAAAAGCGTTGTCGCCGATGTGAATGGTTTGCTCCGGACCATATTGTTGACTTTGATAGATCTTACTAACGTACCCAACCGCAAACAAAACAGCGAAACACCATGGCGCGAATCCTTTCCGTTGCATCGGCTTTTCCACCGCATCTAGCGAGCATGGAGATGTCGACTTATTACGCGCAGCGGATGTCGTGCCGCGATGATGGCGAAGCGGAGAAGGTCGCCAAACTTTATCGGCGGACCGGTGTGGATACCCGAGGTAGTGTGTTGCTCGAGCAGCCCGAAAGTGGAGCGATCACGCAGTCGTTTTATCCACCGATGACCGCGGAACCCCAAGGCCCAACGACTCTCGATCGCAACAGCCGCTTTGCCCGAGATGCCCCGCCGTTGGCGTGTCAGGCGGCCCGCGAAGCAATCCGTCAAAGCGGTATGGAGGCTGACCAAATCACGCATCTGGTCATTGTGACCTGCACCGGTTTCAACTCTCCCGGGGTGGACATTGAGTTGATCGAGCGACTCAGTTTGCCCCCGACAACGCAGCGAATTCAAATCGGATTTATGGGATGTCACGCATTGATCAACGCGATGCGAACGGCACGCGGTTTGGTCGCCGCCGACCCAGAGGCCTGCGTTTTGGTCTGCTGTGTCGAGCTTTGTTCGTTGCACTATCAGTACGGTTACGATGTGCAGCGAATCGTATCGGGAGCACTGTTTGCCGATGGTGCCGCCGCAATGATTGTTGCTGGATCCCCACAGACGTCTGCTGCTGATTCGCGAGCCCACGGTGTGATTGCGGCAACCGGTTCGTATCTGATCCCCGACAGCCGAGATGCGATGACGTGGACGATCGGTGATCATGGCTTTCAAATGACACTCGCGGCGACGGTGCCCGGATTTGTCGAACGCTATTTGCCTGGCTTTCTTGACGGCTGGTTGCGATCGCACGGGGAGTCGATTGATTCGATCGGAGGCTGGGCGGTGCATCCGGGAGGCGTTCGAGTTTTGCAAGCGGTAGAAAATGCCGTCGGATTGGATCCGCAAAAGTTGCAGACGTCGCGTCGAGTTCTTCGCGAACACGGCAACATGTCCTCCGCAACGTTGGGTGTGGTGCTCGAGGAATTTGAACGAGCAGGTACGGCACGACCTTGGCTTCTGCTCGGTTTCGGACCCGGCCTCGAGGTGGAAGTCGCGTTGATTCGGTGAATCAATTGCCGCCTCGGCAGCGTTGCGTAATTCCCGTTTGCGATTGGCTTTTGTTGCCGTTCCCAAAGACCGGTCAAAGCCGTTAGCGAAGTTCGGAGAGTCCCGAAAACTGGAGCAACGTTTGAGTGTCCAAAGACTCAAGGGAGTTTGCGAGCGAGCCTTTGCCGTCGATGGACGGTTTCTTTTTCTCGGATTTTACCGTTGGTGCGATGCCAGCATCGGACACGGGAGCAGGAGGTGCAGCAGCTTCAGAGACTTCGGTGTCGACGACGGGAGCCGGTGGTGCCGTCGGAGCAGACGATGCATGGCTCGGCGTTGTTGAAGTGACTGTGGTGGAAAGTGTCGGAGCGTTTGTGGATTGAATGAACGTGCGATTGGGTGTCAACGTGGTTGGTGTTGATTGCGAATCGTAGTGGTTGGCATGCCCGGAATAGCGGTGACTAGGCACGTGGCTGTAGGAAGCAGCGCCGTAGGTCGATGGGTGTCCATAGCTTGGGCCGTGGCTGTAACCGGCCGAGTGGCTGTAGGTGTGGCTGGGGGCGTAGTAGCCTTGGCTGCCTCCGCACGCGAAAACGGTTGATGCACTGGTCAAGAGGAGGGAGGCTGTCAGGGCGGCGAGTTTCGTTTTCATCGTTCGGGCCTTCTCGAGTTGCTGTTGAATTGGCGGGCGGTTTGGTGCGGGCGATTGTCTTTGCTCCCTGAGAGGTTTGACTCTGAGAGACTTCGCTCCGCTTCTAAACACTTAATGCAGATGGCTGCCGACGAGCGGCCAATCCATTTTGAAAATTCTTTCCAATTCGCGTTTTGCAGGAAAACCTCGTGGTTTCACGGTGGTTCTGTACGTGAAATCGGCCCAGTTGCTCACCCGAGTCGGTAAATGAGCCTCGATTGTCAGGTCGCGTTTGGGGGAATAACCTATCCGCCTCATTGAAATCGCACCTTCCAACCCCGTTCTTTCCAATGAAAATTCTCGTCACCGGCGGTGCCGGTTACATCGGCAGTCACACCGTGCTCGAACT
>JBICHZ010000196.1:0-7254 GCA_043101355.1 Rhodopirellula sp. JB044 | reverse complement strand
CATCAAAGAAGAGATTCCCTTAGTGGGAGTCCTTTGAAAGCTTTTGGAACTGTCCGCCATGAACCGTCGTCACACCAATGCTGCCGCTCGATTGTTTGCTGCTTTTGCAGTGATCGCGGTGCTGTTGGCGTCCTCGCCGGCCGCCCGAGCAGGATCAAACGACGCGAAGCCTTGCCTTCATGCGTGCTGCCAACCGCAGCATGTCGGGCACGGCTGCTGTGACAGTGATCCTTTGCACGAATGTCCCGCGATGGCTTCGTGTGAATTAACGGTTTGGCTGCCGCCGAGAACTTCCACCAACGATCTGACGCCTCGCTGTTTGGACCGCAGTGACTTCTTACGGATTGACTGGAGGACGGAGTCGGTCGCACTCGTGCGGTCGATCTCGTTGGTTCGTCCCAGCTCTCTGATTGATTGGCACATTCGTCTTCAGATTTAGCAGTTGTCTCTGCTTCGACATGCGAAGCCAGACCAATTCAAAAATGAAGATGTCTCTGTTCCCAAATCGGTGCATGTCGATGTCGGCTGCGCCATCAATCCTGGAGTTTCCAAAATGTTAGCGACTGTATTCTCTGCTGTTTTGTTTGCCGTTTCGCTGGTCCCTGCTGGTGATGTTGGCACCGCCGCATCGGCTGAGCCGACGTGTTGTGCCAAGCATGCATACTGCTGCACCGTCCAAGCGGCGTGCTGTGGAAAACAAGCGGAAACGACAGCAACCACTGACGAAGTGACAAGGGCAACTTCTCAACCCACCTGCTGTGCCAAGCGTGCCTATTGCTGTTCGGTAAACGCACGATGCTGTGGGAAGCACGCTGGAACGAACGCAGCAACCGGCGACGTCGCCAGCACAACGGGTAAATCGGCCTGTTGTGCAAAGCGAGCGTACTGCTGCAGCGTCGGTGCGGCCTGCTGCGGAAAAGGATCGGTAAGTGCAACGGAAGCAAAATTGGCTGAACTCAGCTAATCGCGTCTGATTCCGTTCGATCTCATATCGGCCGGACGAGCCTAAAAAACTCGCCCGGCTTTTCTCTGTTAGGTTGCCGTGATGGAAGCGTTCAAATACCGATGGCATCAGTTGCCGATCAGCCGGCAACTGCTTGTCCTCGTCAAAGCGATTCTCTTTGGGTTTGTCGTTCTGTTTCTTCTCGTTGACTACCGCGTGAGGATGGATCGGCATTTGAACGAGAAGCAGATCGCGTTGACCGAAGAAGCGAAAACGATGTACGAATCGCTGTTGGTCGCTGAACCTCACGGCGGCGAGGCGATTCAAAATCTGGTCGACAACGTCTGCGCTCGAATGAATACCGACGATTCGCCCGGTCACCATATTGCTGCGGATTGGCGAGGGCTTCCGTACCAGGCTGTCTCGCATGGGCATGCTTCCGACGAAATGCTCCTGGCAATGCGGTCGGCTGCTGATTCAACCCTCGCCAGATCAAATGCCACCGGCGCGCTCGTTGTTGGGTCTTTTACTGGACCAGCGGGCACCGTCTACATTTCAGAGAAACGTTCAGCCGTTGTGGGCGCAACACGCCGCTCGTTGTTAATCCAAATGTTCGGAGTCCTATTGCTGGGAGGGATTACGGCCTTCGTGGTCAGCGCGGTATTACGGCAATTGATCGCCAAACCAATCCAAGGCTTTGTTTCGGCGTTGCAGAGTGTTGCCACTGGAGACCTAAGCGTGATTGCTCGTACGCGAAGCTGTCGAGAACTGAGTTATCTCGCCGATCAAATCAATTCGATGACCGAGGCTTTGGATCACGCTCAGCGCGACCATCGCGTTCACATGGAAAAGGCGCGTCAAATTCAACAGAACTTACGACCGACGGTGAATGGATTGGTTGGAATCGACGTCGCCGAATTGTTCGAGCCGGCCGACGATGTTGGCGGTGACTACTACGACGTGATTCCATTGTCTGATGGACAATATCTACTTTGCGTCGCGGATGTGTCGGGTCATGGCGTGCCGGCCGCGATGGCGGCGACATTGTTGAAGGCGTTTGTGTCGGAAGCGGCAAAGAAATCGTCCAGCCCTGCCCAGATTCTGACAGATGTCAACGAGCGATACTGCGAGTACGTGATGATGGGACACTTTGCGACGATGACGCTACTGGTCGTTGACCCAAAAAGGCGACAACTGACCTACGCCAATGCAGGCCATGAATTTCCGTTCTTGCAGATTGGACGCGAAACACCGGTGCGATTGAATGTGGGCGACCTGATCTTGGGCGTCGAAGAGGATACCCAATACAACGAAGATACAATCCAGCTCGGTGATGCGGCCCGTTTAGTCATTGTTAGCGACGGAGTGACTGAAGCGTTTGACCCGAGTGAAGAACAGTACGGAACCGAGCGGATTGAGCAGTTGATGAACACGGTCAAACGCTGCAACGCTCGGGAACTGGTTGAAGCGTTTGAGTCGTCCATCGAAACGTTCCGCAAGGGGCGCAAGGCCTTCGATGACACCACGCTGTTGGTGGCTCAGTTAACTTGAATGGGCTGCGGTATCGTCGCCGAGATATCGTCCGATTGTGAATCCAACATCTTTTGAAAGCGTCGGGTAGGTTGATCGACTGAGTGGTCCGATGCGAAAGAACGATGCTTGGCCGACTTTTTGGAATTGCATTCGCTCGACCGCTCGCAGGGCGTTGTGGTTCGATCCTTCGGTCGTCAGCACCAGGTGTCGGATGCCGTCGCGTTGCAATTCGTCGGCCATTCTACTCAAGATCGCCGCGTACAGTCGTCGTCCTCGGTAGGCAGGAAGCACCAGGACTTGGAATACGAAAGCGGCTTCGTCGGAGAGTTGGATTGGCAGACCAGTTTCGGGCTTGCCGTCGTGGTTCATTTCACCGGGTATGTTTCCAAAGGCGACCCAAGCGAACCCGGCGAGTGACTCGGCTTGAAAGGCTGCAAAGCATTTGGCTGCACCGGCGTCCAGTATTTCCAAGTCCCGCTCTGGGATTGCGTAATCCAACTCGGATGCGTGTTCTCGTAGCCGTTTGGATGAACACGAACCAATCGTGTAGCTGTCAGGCGTTGGCGTTCGCGGCATCGTGTCGATCGGCGACTGATAGAAGTGACTGACGTTCGCGATCGCAAAACGCCGGACTACTCGATACGCCAACCAACGTATCGAGCGTGTGGAGTTAGACTTCATGGTAGAGCGCGCTCCCGCGTTAGTGGCAACAGCTTTCGCCGCCTGATGAGGGACGCTGCGAAACTGAAGTGGGACCGGTTGTGAACGCATTTGCTGCGGGCGGTTGGTAGTCAGTGTCGAAATCAATCGCCGTGTCGTATTGAATGTTGGCGGCAGCTTGCTCGGCGTACTGCTGAGCGGTCATTGCCGGTTCGTCTTTTCGATTGCCCACCCAGGGCAGCGAATGGCATCCGGCGGATAGCGAGAGGGGCAAAACGAGCGCTGCGGTTGCGCAATATTTCCATAGCGATTTCATGACGACGTCCTTGTCGTAAGTTGAAAACAAAAAGGCAGGGACGGCGTGGTGACGTCATCACTTGCGTGATTCAGCCGCGACACCGCCCCCGCGTGAGTCAGATCGGAAGCGAGCAGTTCTCGCTCCCGACTTAGTTAACGAATCAATGGAGCATCGACTCCTTGAGACTTCAGAACAGCCAACCACTTTTGCGGCTCGGCCGCAATCTTCTTCGCGCATCCAGGGCAACAGATGTAGATTGCTTTGCCATCCGCATTGACTTTGTACGGTCCACCCATCGCATCAAGCGGCTCGTCCATCACGGGACACTTTTTTTGGGCCGCGATGAAAGGTGCATCGTCAGCAACCACTTTGAAAATGCCTTCCCGAACTTGTTCGGTACCTGCGGGAACGGACGCTTGATTACCGCTTCCGTAAACCATTGCCAAATACTTTGCTGGCTCGGCCTGAATCTTCTTGATGCATCCTTTGCAGCACAGATAGATCGGCTTATCGCCGACCATCACCTTGATCGGTATACCCATGCCACCAAGTGGTTCATCCATGACGGGGCAGGTCTTCTGGGCCGCAATGGCCGCTGCGTCGGCTTGGGTTGAGGTCGAGACAGTGATCTTTGCCGTCGTCGTGGCAGCAGGCTGGCCACTGCTTTGCGTGCCGTTGCCATAAATCATCGCCAGATACTTGGCTGGCTCGGCCTGAATCTTCTTGATGCATCCCTTGCAGCACAGATAGATCGGCTTGTCACCAACCATCACCTTGATTGGTGTCCCCATACCACCGAGCGGTTCATCCATCACGGGACAAACCTTCTGGGCGGCAATGGCTGCTGCATCGGCTTGGGTCGCTGTGGTGACTGTGATCTGCGGGCGACCGGCGGCATACTTAGCCGGGTTCGACTTGACCGCGTTCACACAGCCTGCACAGCAAACGTAGAGCTTCTGTCCGTTGACATCGACGGAGACAGGATCACCCATGCTGCCGAGCGGTTTGCCGCTGACGGGACAGATTTTTTGTCGTGCGATCGCCGCGGCTGCCAGTTGTTGCTCGCTGGCCGGAACGGTGGCGACTTCGTTGAAAGAGATTGTGCTGGCCGCAATACCGACCAATTGCACATCGACGTCAATCTGTCGACCAGCGATTTGCGACAAGTTCACAGGAGCAGTCAACGCTCCTTTGCCATCGGGTAACAGGTCGTAGCGATAGCGTTTCGCATTGCCTTCGACTCGTACCGAAACGGCACCGCGTCCCCGGTCAACCGAAACCGGCTGACCAGCGCGGTCATAGACGAACATTTGCAGCCCGCCTTGTGAAACAATCGTTTCGATTTGCAGGTTGCTGGTTTGTTTCAAACTGCCGCCATGCGGCCCTGCTTGCGTCGCTTCGCGAGCCTGCGTCATGCCGGGCATCACGTGGTTGTGCCCTGCGTGATTGTGCTGCGATTGAATCGTCTGCCCAAACACGCCCGATGTGGACATCGCGAGTGAGAAAGCGGTGATGATGAGTGTTCGTTTCATGGGAGAACTCCGTTGTAAAGTTTCAGGACACCGTCCGTTGGGTCCGTCGATCTTGGTGAGGTTGATTGATTGGATGCCTGAGTCGTGAATTCCTTCACGGTCAAACGAAAAGTTTTATGCCGCTTTCATGAGTTCCTCCTCCGGCATCGCTTCGGTGCCTTCCCAAAGCTCGTCTTGAAATCCGAAACGCATTTTCAATTCCAGGTAGCCGCAATAGAGCGTCGGCACAATAAACGACGTGAACGGTTCAGCTAACATGCCACCGAACACGGGAATCGCCATCGCTCGGGCGACGTCAGCACCACGGCCTGTCGCAATTAACACTGGAATCAACGCGGCAAGCGTCGTCACCGTTGTCATCATGCAAGGTCGAATGCGTTTCAGTCCAGCTTCGTAGACTGTGTTGCGGATATCTTCGACCGTTTCGACTTTACGTTTCTTCAGCAGTTGATGGATGTAGGTCGCCATCACCACGCCATCGTCGACGGCTAGTCCGAATAACGCGATGAAGCCAACCCAAACTGCCGTATTGAGTTCGACGCCCATCGTTGCCACTGCAATCATGCCACCAGCGAAGGCGACGGGGATACCGGAGAACACGGCCAACGAAATCGAGAGGTTTCGGAACTCCATGTAAAGCAACATCAGATTGATGCAGATCACCATCGGAATGATCCACATCAGACGCCGGTTGGCTTCGATCTGATTTCGGAAGCTACCAACGGCCTCGAGAGAGTATCCCGCTGGCAGCGATAACCGATTCGGGTCGGACGGAGGCAGCGCCTGTGCCGCGCGGAGCTGTTCTTCGATGGCGGAGACCGATTCCAAATCGCCCTTGCTGCCATTGGTCATGAAAGAAACGTGAGCGACCAGTCGGCCATTCTCACTGTTGATCGCACCCGGACCCCAAGTCGTTTCCAGCGTCGCGAGTTCTTCGAGCGGTACGACCGCCCCCGAATGTGTGACGACGGGTAAGCGTTTCAGGCCGTCGATCTGTTCGCGGAGGTCGCGGTTGTAACGGAGCCGCACTGGATAACGCTCACGTCCTTCAACGGTCTTGATTAAGTTCATCCCGCCGAGTGCGGTCTCGATGACTTGGTTCACCATCGACGAACTCATCCCGTACCGCGATGCCGCCTCACGATCGACGGTGAACTCGACGTAGGGTTTGCCAAGCACGATATCGGGATTGACGGTGCCGGCGTTGATCAGCGGCGACTTCTTCAGCTCAGCGGAGACATTCATGGCCGCGTCAGCCAACTCGTCGAGTTCGTTGCCGTAAACTCGAATGGCCATCGGTGCCTTGATGCCAGACTGCAACATCACGACTCGGCCCTCGATCGGTTGTAACGCCGACGCGGGCGTGACACCGGGCAACGTGGCGACTCGGTTGATTTCGTCCCACACGTCGCGAGCCGTGACGCCTTCTCGCCACTCGCTTTCGGGTTTGAGCATCACATAGGTTTCGACCATCGCGGCCGGCGCGGGGTCGAGTGCCGATTCGACGCGACCGATCTTGCCAAGCACATCTTTGACTTCGGGAATCTGGCCGATCAAAACATCTTGCGTCTGCAACACTTGCATCGCTTGCGAGAAACTGGCTGCCGGGTACAGCGTCGGCATGTAGAACCAGCTTCCTTCGTCTAGGGCGATCCAGTCGTCGCTCTGCAACCCCGTAAAAACATGCTTGGCATCGACGTAGCCGGGAAAGTCATTCAGATCGGCACCGAACAAGTTGGCGAACTTTTCGACCGGACGGAGCACGGTTGGCATTCCGACGTAGGCACCCACGCCGATGATCAACAGCATCAACGGAAACGAAAGCGCAACCGCTTTGTGGTTCAGGGCGTATCGCAATCGGGCTGCGTAAATCCAACGAACGAAGCGACTGGAAGGAATCTCTTCGATTGGCCGAATCCGCTCTCGCAGCAATTGCCAACCGGCAATGAATCCGATCACTGCGGCGACGGTGGTCACGATCCAGGTTTCCAAGCCGAATCGCTCTGCGAGTCGCGACCCCCAAAGGAAATGCGAAGCCACACCGAGAAGTCCGGCCAGCGAAACGCCAGCGAGCAAAGCCGCACTCTTGCGACGCACATTGCTTCGCAGCATCAAACGGCACAGTGCCGGCACAATCGTGACGGCGGTGATCATCGCCGCAGCAATCGCAAATGTCTTGGTGTAAGCCAGCGGAGAGAACAGCTTGTAATCGCGACCGGTCAAAAAGAAGACCGGCAAGAAACTGACAATGGTTGTCGCCACGGCGGTCACGACGGCCGGTGCGACTT
>JBICHZ010000195.1:0-40655 GCA_043101355.1 Rhodopirellula sp. JB044 | reverse complement strand
ACGGACACCTTCCCTTCGCGGGTCTGCAACTCGACGACACCCGCATGCGCGGCCCCGCCGCCGCCCGTGTTTCGACAGACCGACGATATCTGATTCAGAGGAACCTCGGTTTGCTTTCGATGAATCGGCCGAACCGATTGCACCAAGACGCTCGGTTCGCCAACTCGGAACGTGGCCACTTTGTACTCGAGCAGCGACATGGCAACGACCACGACGAAGGTGGGAATTGCGGCATCAACCCAACCGATCCTTCCACGCGCCGACTGAATCATCACAGCGCCGAGGACAACGATACAAAACGCGGCGATGAACGTGGGATAGCTTCGTATTACTAACGATCGGTCGTCAGTTTCGATTTGATTGATCATAGTCTTGGTTCGGGTTTTCAACGCGGCGAAACAGCCACGCGAATAGAATTCGCGCAGTCACGTCTGATTGCAGTCACGTCTGATTGTTTTCAGGCAGCAAAGACCCACCAACGAGGCGCGCCGCGCACTAAGAAATCTCAACACCTGGAGCGATTCACAAACCACGTAGCCGATGTCGCCAAACTTCGGTGGCTTGAGTTCTGGCATAGTCAGCTACGGGGATCGGAAACATCTCACCGCACCGCTTTTTCGACAACCGCATCGGCGGACTGATGCTTTGCGAGCCGGACAAAGATCACGAAGAGCAGCCCAATCGCAGCCAACGCACTTTGGGGCGTCCAACACAGGAAAATCCCCATCAAGACTTTATCGAAATCGATCCCCAACTTCTGCCCGACGACCATCGCGACAACGATGAGCGAAATTGCACACGGCATGAGGATGATCACACGTTGCTGCCATGACAAACGGCGCGGCAACATCGCGAGCAACACGAGGCCGAGTGGACCGAGTGCATAGATGCACACCAACGTTTCTCGCCGCACTGCAAACCGAGTGGCGAGCATCGCCAACACCGCCGCCACGGTGGTCACAATCATCAGGCTCTGGATACTGAACTGCATCGGTTTGCTGGGCTCATTTTCATCGCGGACGTCCACGTCAGCAAACGCCGCGAGCATCAAATCATTCAGCCAGGGTGACATCCACGCGGCGAGAATCCCGATCGGCAAACTCACAACAAATGCAACGAGAATGTTCGCACCGATCATCGGGTAGTCGGCAAACAAACCGCCATAGGTGTTTCCCGACTCCCAAATTTCAAACGGGAAACCGATCGATTCCCCTCGCATCCGGACCTCACCGAGAAGGCTGCCCCAATGGTCCGAACGCCAGAAATAAGATAACGCGTTCAGGCTGGCCATCGCCAACATGCCGAAAGCCAAACCGCGGATCAACCAACGTGGCTTCGATCCGAAGGTCGCAATGAAGTCGGCGCGTTCTCGCTCACGCTCTTCTTCTTCGGACGCATCAGAAGTCACGGTCACGAGCAGCCCCTCGGACAAACGCGAAGGTCAACCGCCGGCAAACACCGGGCATGACCCCCAACAGCCATTAAGGCCGACTCGCCCAAAGGAGCGCACAATATTCATTTGTGCTAGAAAATTCATGGGTGCTAGAAAAGGCGAATCGGCACCAGAGAAACAGCTTCGATAACAGCCAACCTTTGCTGTTTGTCCCGATACCAGTCATATACCTAGCGTACAGTTAACGCCGTAGCGAAAGTCGCCACGACGTTCGGTGACTCACGGGCCCTGCCGAAACTCTTGGCGGGCTATTGACTTGATGAGCCGTACCGCGTTCGCGACAGTTAACCAGAAGCCAACCGCGGACAACACCGATCGGCTGATTCTTGCCATTCGGTCTGCGACCAAATCACACGCCGTTGGCGAGTTTCGCGACCCGCGAGCGAAGCCGTCCCGGGCCGCTGAGCCCTACAAACTTGCTTCAGCGAGACTTTTACTTAGCGGCTGCGAGCGAACGCAGCTCATCGAGTTCGACGCTCAAACGGTGACGCAAGGGGCTTTCGTCACGCAGTTCGGTTTCGAGCAGCTCTTCCGCTTTGTCGAACGTTTCTTCACTCGGGTTAGGAGTGTTGACGATTTCGCGGAACATTCTTTCGACAGCGGATTCAGTAAGCACGGGAGTACCTTGTGTGTGGAGTGCGGGGGCGGACAGGGTCAGATCGATCGGGCGAAACCGGGGAGACCGAATGCACTCAAAATGAACGCATCCGATGCTCCATCATAAGATCACTTTGCCCGGCCACAAGTCCAACACACCAACGTTTCGAACCGTTATCGGGGGGGTAGCGGACGATCAGTCCCACCACCACTGCCCGGGTTCGAGATCGCTCGGCCCGGCCGCGTTCTTCTCGTTGAGGTTCTCGCCACTGGCATCGACTTCCATGCGATCGCTGTTGAACGCGACGCGAGGTTGCATGTTGACGCCACCACCGAGCGGTGTCATCAATGTATTTCCACGCCAAATCGCATTAACTGCCGTTTCGACTTTCTCAGGCGCGGTGTACGTTTCGACGGGCAACTGCGATTCGTCGCCGAGCACCGGCATCGTCCAATCCGCTTGGGCATAGAAGTCTTGTTCTTGGATGTACGCCGCCGCGATCGCAAGGTCGATCAACTGCTGCAACTCCGCATAGACCCGCACTTTGCTGGCGATTTGCGGGTACTTGTCGGTGAACTCCTTGGTGAACGCTTGGCTGGCACGGTTTCCGCGGCCCGCCATGACGCGTTTCCCATTGCCCATCACTCGTTCGCCTTCGCCGACCAATTGGACGCCACGTTCGTTGATTCGCATTGCCATGCGATCGTCACTGACCGACACGCCGTCGTAATTGGGTTGGAAATACCAACGCTCCAAAGCGTTCGCGGCCACCGCTTGAGGGCTGGTTCGCGAAACGTAGCTGCGAACCGGAACGGGCAATTGCTCCAAACCGATCCCGATCAACTTCATCCGGTAATCGGCCTCCACGAGCACGCGGGCGAAGTGTGTCGCCGCTGGGATGCCTTTGATCGTGACCATTTGCAGCCCGAGGTTTTGCTTGAGACCTTGGACCAAACGCATCGTGTCGCCACGGTTCGCTCGGCCACCGACCGCCGCGAGGAACTGCTGCATGCGTGCGAGTCCTTCGGGGGTTGGGTCGATCGACACCGAAATGACTCGCGTCGGCGGTGCGGACGGCGGGTAGGCTCGCAAAGCGGTCGCGACGTCTTCGAGCAACAGGGTCGGTCGACCGGTATTCATGCCGACGAAACGCTCCGTCGGATCGGCCACAAAACCTTCGGCCGGCCCGGCGATCACGATGTCTTGGGTATCTGGGTAAAAGAATACGTACTTCACGGTCGTCAATCCGGCGACGGCGAGAATATCGTCAGGCAAATGACGGTCCGCAGCGATGTGTTCGGCGACAACCTTTTCGAGGCGATTGAGCGAAACCTTTCGCAGGTCGCTGCGACGCATGACGTCATCCGTCTCGGCTGCCCGGCGGGCCTGCATCAAACGCTGCCTCGCCAAACGCGGGTCGACCGTCCGCACCTTCAAAACGCCGGTGGCATCCACGTCCACACCGGCAATCGGGTTACCAAAGATGATGGTATCGCCGCCATCACCACCACCGCCATCCTGCGCGGTTGCAATCGAAGCGGTCGACGCAAAGACGGAAACAGCAAGAAGGCATCCGATCGCACGCAGCAATGGACTGGAAAGACCGCAGGAAACCGGAGCGGGAAGGAAGCGGCGGAAAGTTGCGTTCATGAGTGGGCAGATTCGGCGTGGAAGAGACCACCGTCACGGAGGACGGCGGGGCGGTCAGCGACAGCGACTGTATATGGGACTCAGGATAGCTCGACGGTTTGATAACGGCAACAAAAACGCAATCAAACCTGCGAAAACCTGTCCGGAGCCTCCCCTTCGTCGGCCAACTCATCCCCGCCCGGTCGGTCATCGGTGCGGGTCATGACGACTACAACGACTCGGAGGACGATCGCACGTCCGAAGCCCCCGTCTCCGCGAACCGGCTTCGGCCCGTCTCGAATCGAGATGCGCCGAAATGGCCTCACTCCGGACATCTTTCCCACACCGCACCGCTTTCCTCGCCCATGCGATTGGACACCGATACGGCTGAGATTCATCGAATTTCGACATCGAATCTTCACGATCGTGGCAGCGCCAGGGTAGCGTATGCGGCACCTGATGGAGCCCGATTTTCACCCCATAAGCAGAAGCCGATGACCCAAGACGACTTTGACGCCTCCGCCTCCGATTCCCCAATCGATCCCGCCCAAACCGATGCCGCCGCGCCGTCGGAAGCGTCGGCTACCCCCACCACCACTCACCCACGTTTTGACGCGTCGGAGGTCTATGAGGACGTCCCTGACGAAGACGAAACCGCCGTCGCCACGGCCGAGGCGAGCAATGCCGAGATCAGTGACGCCGAGATCAGCGATACCGATGCCCCCGCAATGTCGGAAGCAGCAGCTTCCGATGAATACGAAGACGTCACCGATGGCCCGGTTTCCGCCGAGTTGACCGCATCGGACGAACCCACCGCCGCGACCGATGACAGCCCGGCTTCGGACGATCCCGAAGCAGGCTTCAAACCTGCCGGCAGCGACGAGGAGCTCGTCGAGCTGCAACAACCTTTCGTCGGCCAATGGAACTCCCTCGTCAGCACGACGAACTGGGAAAAGGGCCGCATCATCAGCGAGTGGCGAGAAGCCTTGATCGAAGCCGGTGCCCCGGTCACCGACTACTCCGACGAAGCCTGGGCATCACGCGTCGGTGGCGTGACGTCGCCGCACGTCGGTAGGCTCCGCCGCGTTCACGACCGGTTCGGCGATCAGGCCAAGACGTATCCGACGTTGTACTGGAGCCACTTCCTCGCCGCGTTGGATTGGGACGACGCCGCTCTCTGGCTGCAAGGTGCGGTGGAGGAGAAGTGGTCCGTTTCGATCATGCGTGAACAACGCTGGAAAGCAAACGGAGCCGTCGAGTCCGATCGTCCCACCGGCAGCCAAGTCATCGAGGTCGAGGTCGACGAGGACACCCCGGACCTCGGTACCGCACCGGCCCAAGGTGGCGGATCGACACGCGATTACGACGGCGACACCGACGGCGTTGCATCCGGACCGGCCTACGAGGCCCCTGACTTCGGTGACGAGTCGGAACTCGCGGCGCTGCCCGAAGGCAACAACATGAACGACGCCAACCAAGCCGAAGGTGGTGGCGGCGTCGGTGTTGCGGACGAGCCAGCCCCATCACCGATGCAGCCGTTCGCGGGACTTCCCGAACTACCCGACGACCTCGCCGACGTCATCGAGTCGCTCAAACTATCGATCCTTCGCCACAAGTCGGCCGGGTTTGAAGACGTGGAGGCCGACGTGATTCGACGTTACCTCGACGCGGTCAAAATGCTGATCGAGTCCTAAGAGCACTCCTTGGTGGCACCACCACGCCGCGCACCGGTTCACGGCGCACCGGTTCACGGCGTATCGGCGCACCGCGGCTAAAACAGGGACAGCCATGCTCTCTCTGCAGAGAGAGCCGCCACCTTACGCCTCGGTTCGGATCGACACACTGCGGGCGTGAGCGGTGAGGCCTTCCTTCTCGGCGATACGGACAACGTCGTCGGCGATCGCTTTGGTCGCGTCTTCGTCGAACATCGTCACACTGCCGGATCGCAGGAAGCTGTTGACCGACAGGCCCGCTGCCCATTTGCAGGTGCCGCCGGTCGGCAACACGTGGCTCGGTCCGGCCGCGTAGTCGCCCAACGCGACAGGCGTGTGATGGCCGAGGAACGCCGCGCCGCTGTTGCGAATCTTTGCAATTTGGGCATCCGGATCGGAGGTTTCGATGTGCAAGTGCTCGGGGGCGAACGAGTCGGTTAGCTCGCACGCCTGCTCGGCGTCTCGCACCAAAATCAACGCACCGAAATCAGACAACGCGTCCCGCGTCAGGTCGCTGCGTTCCAACTGAGCGAGTTGGCTCTGCAGTTCGCCACGCACCGAATCGATCAACGCTTCGTCCCACGTGATCAAAATCGCCGAACCCGGCGAGTGTTCCGCTTGGGCGAGCAAGTCGGCTGCCACGAACGCGGGCGACGCGGTCGAATCGGCGATCACAATCACTTCGCTCGGCCCAGCGAACGAATCGATGTCCACGGTGCCAAACACTTGTTTCTTGGCCAACGCGACAAACAAATTCCCCGGCCCGACGATCTTGTCGACCGCCGGCAACGCGTCGCAACCGAACGCCATCGCCGCAACGGCCTGCGCGCCTCCGCAGCGATAAACCACCGTGATCCCCAGTTCGTGACACGTCGCGAGCATGTCTTTGTTGTACGCACCGAACGGCGTCGGTGGCGCGACCACGGCGATCTCATCAACACCCGCGACCTGGGCAGGCACCGCGGTCATCAACACCGTCGACGGATAGGCGGCCGCTCCTCCGGGAACGCAGATCCCGACACGTCGCATCGGCACGTACCGCTGAGTCAATCGGACTCCGGGTCGAGGCGTGATCGTGACGTCATCGTGGCGGATCGCTGACTGAAACTGCGTGATGTTTTCGCGGATGCGTTGGACCGAATCGAGAAACTCCGGCGCGGCCTCGGCGTGCGCGGACTGCAGATCCTCCGCCGGCACTCGCAACGTTTCCGCGGTCAACGATGCCCGGTCGAGCGACTCGGTGTACCGGAGCAACGCCGCGGTTCCATCGGACTGCACGTCGCGACAAATCGTTTCGACGACTTCCACCGGGGTGAGGGGTTTGCCGAAAACCGCCTGCGTCAGTTCCCTGCCTCGGGGGCTCACCAGATCACCGCGCGGGCTCAGCTTCTCCCGCAATTCGGCCAGGATTTCCAACCCGCCCTGGCGAGCGTCCACGAATCGGATCAAAGAATCGACGGTTTCGGAGGTCATGAAAATTTGTCGTGGGTTTTCAGATTTCGGATACGCTATGTGTAGTTTGAAGCCTTCTCGGGGTCGCCGTCGCTGTCGACGAATCGTTAAGCTAAACCCCGTGGCGGGCTTTCGCCAGAGCACCGGAGCGACCGGCTAGGCCTGAAGACATCGATAAGACATCCTCCAGGCGTCGACGGTTTCCTTCCCACCCATTCCCGGCAATTGCATAAGAACGAACGCCATGATCGATCTGCGAAGTGACACCGTCACCCAACCGACCGCTGAGATGCGACGCGCCATGGCCAATGCGATCGTCGGCGACAACGTCATCGATGTTGATCCTACCGTGGATCAGCTCGAACGCGAGACCGCCGCGGTCCTCGGCAAAGCCGCCGCGCTGTTCATGCCCAGCGGCACGATGGCCAACCAAGTCGGCGTTCGAGTCCACTGCGAACGCGGCACGGAGTTTCTCTGCGAAGCGGATTGTCACATCTATCAATACGAACAAGGTGCCTTCGCTCAGGTATCTGGGTTGGTGGCTCGGACGATTGCGGGTGATTGTGGCGTGCTCGGCGTTGAACATCTGATCGGCACCATCCGCCCGGAGAACGAACACATGGTTCGCACCCGGTTGCTGTGTTTGGAAAACACGCACAACCGATGGGGAGGTCGCGTCGTTCCACAAGAGTCGATCGACGCGGCTTGTTTGTGGGCCCATGAACAATCGCTGAAAACCCACCTCGACGGGGCTCGCATTTGGAACGCGTCGGCGGCAACGGGAATTGATGTCGCCCGTTTGGCCGCGCCGTTTGACTCGGTCAGTGTTTGTTTCAGTAAAGGCCTCGGCGCCCCGGTCGGATCGGCGTTGGCAGGTTCGCAGGCTTTCATCGACGAAGCCCGCCGGGCACGAAAACTGTTCGGTGGTGGCATGCGACAGGCGGGGATCATCGCCGCCGGGGCACTGCACGCCCTGCACAATCATCGCGCACGTTTGCACTTTGATCACGAAGCCGCCCAGCAGATCGCGTACGAAGCCTCGCGTCTGCCGGCACTCTCGATCCGAGGCGGCCGCGTTGACACCAACATCGTGATCTTGGATATCGATCCGCTCTGGGGCACCGCATCGGAGTTGCAATCGCGACTGTTCGCGTCCGGATTGGATTGCTTTGCGATCGACGACCAGGCGATCCGATTGGTGACACACATGAATGTCACGCCGGAACAGGTGCAACGCGCCGGATGCATCCTGCGAGACGTGATGGCCATGGCGGGGACCATGCACTAGAGGTCGACCACGATCACGAATAAGAGTTCAACAGCGTAGCGAAAGTCGCCAACACTTTCGGTGATTCGCGGAGCCTGCCGAAAGTCTTGCCGACTCTTCGCTGCGCCTTCTACCTCGATTTCTAGTCACCGCAACGCTCTAACGTCTTACGTAGGGATCAGGTTTCGTAGTGAATTTTGCCGTGCTTCTGCGAGCGGCTGATTTTGTCGAGGCTGTATAACCCCGCGAGAATGAACTCGACGCAGGACGCACGCATCGCCTCGTTTTCGCTCGCGTTGACCTCAAAGGCTCGATCCCACGCGGGCGGCACGTGTTGCAAACGTTCGGCGTACAGGCTGCTGGGCAGCAAGTCGCCGACCTCCACCCGCACTCCGCCGCGAAAGATCTCGGCGATCTCCGCCAAACCGTGTTCTTCGATGTACTCACTGAAAACCGTTTGAATCGCCTCGGCGATCACACTGTCGAGCACCTGTCGCTCGGTCATTTGATGCGTCCCCATCAAATCAAGTTCGAGCTTGCCGAGCGAACTGGCGTAGAGGTGCCCGAGGTCACTGATTCGTGGAACCGCCGGTGACTCGCCGTGGACAATCCCGCGTTGCCGGGCCGACGCGACAATCGTTCGAAAGTTTGCCAACGAGAATCGCGCCGATACCCCAGAGGCTTGATCGATGTACTTGCTTTGCCGAGCCCGGTTGGTGATCTCTTCGATGATTTGGTACATGAACAACGGCACGTGGACGGGATATTCACCACCGAGGTCGTTGCCGATTTCCTGCTGCAGGATTTCGATCCCCTGATCACGCTCGCGCGGGTAGTGCGTTTGCACGATCGTCCCGATGCGGTCTTTCAATTGCGGGATCACCTTGCCGCTGCGGTTGTACGTGGCGGGGTTCGCCGAGAACAGAATCATCACGTCGACGTCAAAGCGGATGGGATAGCCGCGGATTTGCACGTCGCGTTCTTCCAAGATATTGAACAGACCGACCTGCACGAGGTCATCGAGTTCGGGCAGTTCGTTCATCGCGAAGATGCCTCGGTGCATCCGTGGGATCAAACCGAACGAAAGAGCCTCCTCGGCACTCATGCTGACTCCACCGGTCAGTTTGGCCGGATCGATCTCGCCGATAATGTCGGCAAACTTCGTCCCCGGGCTGAGCCGTTCGGCATAGCGATCTTCTCGCGGCCACCATGCGATCGGGATGTCTTCAGGGGCACGTTCCTTCACGAGCCGACGACCGAGAGACGAGATCGGTGCCAATGGGTCCTCGTGGATCGGCAAGTCAGGATGATCGATGTAGGGAACGTAGGGATCGAGGAAACGCGCGAGTTGCCGCATCAGACGACTTTTCGCTTGTCCCTTTTCGCCGAGAAACAGAATGTCGTGCCCCGCCAATAGGGCGAGATTGATCTCGGGAATCACCGTGTCCTCATAGCCGACGATCCCCGGATACAGTTCTTCGCCGGACGCGAGCATCCGAGAAAAGTTGTCCCGGATCTCTTCCTTGACGGTTTTGGATTTCCAGCCTTGGCTAATTAGATCGCGGAGGTTGTCAGCAGCCGGGGGGGCCATGGTCGAATTCACAGGGCGGTCTCGAAAATACGGGAGTCGGAGGACAGGTTTGCGACGTCATCAGCCTAGCGGGCTGCCAACGGCATCTTACCGATTCGCCTAGCGCCAGAACCGATTTCCTCGGCAGGCAGTTTTTCTGCAAACCAAAACGCGACACGCTGCGTAGCTTCGAGACCTTCGGTTTCGCTCCCCCGATACCCGAAACAAATCCTTTCTCAACTGCCATTTTTCCTCCATTTGAGTTGCCGAGCATGATCGCTGGCCTACCTGATGCCCTCTCGTCCGTGACGTTCGGCCTGGGACAATCGAGTTTCCACTTCGATACGCTTCCCGCCGGTACGCTGGATTCTTTCCTGGTCCTTGGACAGATGGGCAAATGGATGCCCACTTTCGCGACTCCGATTTGGGTTTTGTCGATCGGGTTGTTACTCGGCGCGGTTCTGGTGGCGATCGTCTATGGCGCATTGGCGTTGCTTTCGCTGGTACCGGCACTCGGGAAAATCGCCGATTCGCCTCGCCGAGGGGTCACGTTCTCGCTGATCGCCGGGGCGATTTTCTCGGCGATTCTCTGTGTGATTTACCTTCCACAGGGCGGTGACAACCGACAATTGCTGGTCCTGCCGCTGGTGACGATCGGCTTGGGTCTGGGATTCGGGCTGATCTACGGGATGTGGCACCGGACGCGTGCGGAATGGTTCTCGATGTTGGCCGAAGGCGTGATGCCGTACCTGCTGGGCACCGCCGGTGTTTTCTGCGTACTCGGGCTGGCACTGACCCCTTTCGTCGAGGACCCGCGAAAGATTCTCGAGAGCATCCCGTCGGTCAACGTGATGAGCGATGGAACGCAAGTGGAAGTGGCGACGATCCAACCGGCGTCGTCGGACGATCCGGAGTTTTTCCCCGCTGAAATCGAATACAACTTCCGCAACGTCGCCGAGCTGACCATCGAAAGTGACAAGAAGGTGTTCTTGTCGGACTCGGCGGATCCGGCCGCGTTCAGCCGCTCGCCGGTCGAACTGAACCCCGGCAGTAGCGAGGCAATCAAGTATCGCTATCAAGACCGGGAGCAACCACCGATTCCGGGTGATCCGGGCAAACTGCACATCTACAACCAAGAAATCGACCCCGCCCGCGTCGTATTCACGTTCAAGAACCTCCCTCAAGTTCCGCAGGCTTCTTCGATCGTGTTCGTGGGGTTCATTTTCTTTCTGACGATCACGGCGTTGATGGCCACCCGGCAGGCCGCACCGCGCGTCTGGGCGTTGGCGCTCTCGACGGCGAAAAACGAGATGGCTCAACCGTTGTATCTGTTGCTGCTCGCGCTCGGAATCTTCGGCGTGTTGCTCTTTGGGATTTTCCCGTTCAACACGCTCGGTGATGACATCCGGTTGCTCAAAGACAGCGGCGTGACACTGATCATGATCATGGGCATGCTGCTCGCCGTGTGGAGTGCCGGAACGTCGGTCAGTGACGAAATCGAAGGGCGTACCGCGTTGACCGTTCTGAGCAAGCCGGTCAGCCGACGTTCGTTCATCCTCGGGAAGTACACCGGCATCATGCTCAGCGTTCTGGTGCTGTTTGTGATCCTGTCGGCGGTGCTGTTGGTGGTGCTCAGTTACAAACCGATCTACGACGCCCGCGAGACCAGCGAGAAGACGCCGGTGTGGCAGGTGGGTCATGAAGAAATCATGACGACTCTGCCTGTTTTGGGTTTGTACTTCATGGAAACGATGGCCATCGGTGGAGTCGCTGTGGCTCTGGCGACACGTCTGCCGTTGCTGGCGAACTTCATCACGTGTTTCTCGATCTACGTGATCGGCAACCTGACCAGTCCGCTGGTCGCGTCGGCGAAGGAGAATACGGAACTCGTCGGGTTCGTCGGCAAACTGATCGCGGTGGTGGTGCCGAACCTGAACTCGTTCAACGTCCAGGCGGCGGTGGATTCGGGTAACGCGGTGCCTCTGATCTACCTCGCCGGCGTGTTCAACTATCTCGTCGTGTTTGTGGTGGCGGTATGGATGTTGGCCATGCTGTTGTTTGAGGATCGCGATTTGGCGTAGGACACGGTTTGGCGCTGGAATGATCGATTGCGAACTGAACGATCCTGAATAGCCCAACCTTTTGGTGTAGACTCGGTTCACGGGCAGGTCCCCCGCGAGTGCCTATTCCACGATGAGGATCAAAAGGCTGTTTAACGTGAATCGATTTGCAACTTTGGCTCAACCCCGCCGCGAAGCCCCGTCCAAGGGGTCCGCGTCGCATTGGTTTTGGGCAATCATTGCTGGGTTCTCGATCCCGGTATTGATTGTCATCTTTGGCATGGTTGCCGCCTTGATCGAACACCGTGACCTGCCGAGTCGTGGTGACGGCTTCACCCGTGAAGTCGCTGGCCAACACACCGTCGAACTGGGCACATACCTGAACGTTCGCGTCCCCTCGTCGTTTGCCGCTCAAGCCCCGTTCGCCCAATTGACCGAATTGGTCGTGATCGCGGTCGCGATTTCGGCCGTGTTTTGCCTCGCGGTTTGGATGAACCGCCGAGCCTCAGATCGCCGAACCCGCGAGATCGTCAAGTCACTGCACCAGCGGGTTCTCAAACAAAGCCTCCGCCGCGCCGAGAGTGAAGGTGCCGCGGCACAGCGATCTCGGGCCAAACAATTAATCAGCAAAGACCTGCCCGAACTCGGCGTCGGACTGTCGCTGTGGCATCGTGTGATCCCGCGCAGTGTGCTGATGCTGGTCGGATGCGTCGTGCTCGCGTTGCTGGTCAACGTTTGGCTGGCGATTCTCGCCGTGATCAGCGGTGCGGGACTGTGGCGATTGTATTCGTGGATGCGCAGCCCGGATTGGTTGCAGATGTCTCGATTCGAAATCCCAAAAATCCGAGAAAGATTGGTGTCCCTCATTAGCGACGCGCCGATGATGGCGAGGTTGCAAGCCGGCGGGCTGGCCGATCATGCGTTTGAGGCTGAACTCGAATCACTCGACCGCTGGGTCGCCGGCGATGACGCGCGGCGCGGTCGTTTGTGGCCGGTGCTGATGTTCGCCGGCAGCATCGCGATCGCTTTACTGGTCATGGGACTCGGCGCGAACATCCTGCACGGACAACAAGGGCTGAGCCTGCCCGCTTCGTTGGTATTGGGACTGGCGTTGACCGCGGCGGCATTCTCGGCAGCACGACTGAGTGAACTGGCTCGCCAACTGCGACGCAGCTCGCGATCTTGCGAATCGATTTACATCTACCTGCAACGTGGCGACGACGTGGCCCCGAGCGAACGTTTGGTCGGCCTGGCTGGCCTGCGTGAATCGGTGGACCTGCGTGACGTCTCGCTCAACGACGCCGGCGGGAAACCGATTCTCCGCGACCTGAGTTTGTCGCTGCGTCCGAAGTCACTCGTGGCGCTGCTCGGCACCGACGACGTGTCCACGCAATCGCTCACGGAACTGTTGATGGGTTTCGGCCGTCCACACAAAGGCCTCGTAGAAATCGACGGCATTTCACTGCGGGACATTCATCCACAGGCACTCGCCAAGCAGGTCATGTGGATCGCCCCCGACGGGCCGTTGTGGGAAGGCACGATTACCGAAAACCTGATGGCCGGGCTGAGCAAATCGGTTGACAAACGCGACATGGTGAATGTGCTCGAGGAGCTCGGCATCTACGAACAGATCACTCGCCTGAGCGACGGACTCGACACCATGGTCGGCCCGGTCACAGACCTTCGCGAGGGACGTTCGAGCGACGGGCTCTCGATGAATTCACGCTACACGCTCGGGATCGCAAGGGCGTTACTTCATCGACCACCGATTGTGTTAGCAAAAGAGCCTCCGGCGCCGACCGAACACCTATCGAACGACCCGTGCTTGCAAGCGATGAAGACCCTCGCACAAGACGGTACGTTGGTGTTGGTTCTGCCTCACAGGCTGCAGACACTTCGCCAGAGCGACCGCGTCGTACTGCTCAACGGAGCCAACCTGGTCGGCGAAGGCGGGCACACGGAACTGCTCAACTCCAGCGACCTGTACCGGCACCTGAACTATCTCCTGTTCAACCCTTACCGTCATCGCAGCGGCAACTAGATTGGCGAGCCCCCGGTCGGCTATCCTCTTCCGCTTCCAACACATCACTCGATCGCGAACGCATTGACGGACCAGGACATGGATGACGAGCCGCAGACCCCCGAAACACTCTTTCACACCGCGGTCGGCGTGGAAGGCGGACTGGGCGTGTTGGCGATTCTGCTGGGTTATTTTTTCGGTCCCGACGCCCGAGAACTCGTCCCGTCTCTCGACCAACTCCCCGCCGTCTTCGGCGGTATCGGGCTGGGAATCGTAGCGACGTTCCCGTTGCTCTTGCTGATGGGCATCATTCGCCGGATCAAACACCCCGCCGTCGAACAGCTCGACCAATTGAGCGAGCATCCGATGATCGAGCTGATGCTGAAACTCGGGCCCGCCGAACTGCTCGTGATCAGCCTCTGCGCGGGCGTTGGGGAAGAACTGTTGTTTCGAGGTTGGCTGATGCCGGCACTCGCTCAATTGCTGCACGGCGAACCGATCAGCCTGCTCGGTGGCGATCCGTCCATTATTCGGCCTTGGTGGGCGTTCGGCGGATGGACATCGGAGATCGCGAACCGTGCCGGTGAGCAACCGTCGGCGATTCTCGAATCGGGTGCACTCTCGTGGTCGGCGTTGACGCAGTGGTGGTCCGAATCGATCGGATGGGAGATGACCGTCGCGTGGCTCCTCTCGTCGATCTCGTTCGGCTTTGTTCATCCGATCAGCAAACTGTATATCGGCGTGACCGCGTTGATGGGACTGTACTTTGGGGCACTCCTAATCCTCACCGGCAATCTGATGATTCCGATCATCGCACACGCACTCTACGACGCGATTCAGCTATGGAGTGCGTCCGCCGAGGAAGCGTCGAAGCAGGCGAAATCCGCGTAAAGCTGGTCCACGGTTCGAGCCGTGCTCGGCACACAGGCAAACACGGCATCCCGCCCTGCCGTGAGCGTACCGAACCGGTGATCGAGACGCATCGCACGTGCCCCGTTGAGGGTCGCCATCTGCAACACGTTGGCCGGATCGAGGTCCTGGCGATGCTCGAGCAGGAACCGCACCTCACGCCATAACTGCAGGTCCGGATTGCTGGCCCGCGAGTCAGTCCCCAACGCCACGTTGACCCCGGCTGCGATCAAATCAGCGACCGGATGACGATGGTGCTGAAAAAAAGCATGCGTTCGCGGGCAATAAACCACGCTCACCGAGGGCGACCGCGAAAGCAAATCAATCTCGCTCGGTTGCAAATCGTTTCCGTGTACCAGCAGCGACGACGGCGCCTTCGCCAACCGCTCGATCAACGCCTTCACCGGTTCGGCATGTGGCCACGGAAAGAGACCGGAGAGATCGATCCCCAACCGACCGAGACTCTCCGCAAACGGCCCCTTGCCACTGTGCAAAAGCTCTCGCTCTGCGGGTGATTCGGCCACGTGCATCGCCAGCGGACACGCCCGGTCTCTCGACAGCTTCACACACCGCTCGATCAGTTCGAGCGGAGTCGAATACGGTGCGTGAGGACTGACGCCGGCAAGCTCTCCGAGCGAGTCGAGATGCTCTCCGGCCAAACCGAACTTTGCCTCGCCACGCACCTTCGTCAGCCCTAGCACTTCCGCAAACGCGACCACCTCGCCACCGCGAGTATGCTGCTGATTGATCCCGGGCCATGGCGTCGACGCGATTTCTCCGATCAACGCCGTTCCTCCCTCGATCGCCTCGGAGGCACCGCGGGTCACGATCGACTGCGGGCTCGCAACCACCCCGCCTGCCGCTTGACGAGCACGCACCACGTGCACAATCCACTCGGCCAACTCCATCCCGGGCTGCCCGACGGGCGAGTCCAGATCGCTGAATTCCAGGTGCGTGTGCGCGTTGACCAAACCGGGCAAAATCGCGACGTCTCCGAGATCGCAAACGCGATCACCGACCGCCGAATGGCTCGAGATATCGCGTCGATCATCTGACGCGAGCTGCAGCGATGTTGCAGGACGTGAATCGGTCGATGCCGTTCGGTCGACCCGAACAATTCGACCTTGAGAAACGACCACACACCCGTTCTCGATCGGCGGTTGGTCAATCGGCACGACCCACCGGGCACGCAGAGTCAGTTCACCTTCGATCAGCCCTACTCCGCAGACTCAGGTCTCGCACAACGACGCCTGTGATTCGGCGGGCAATCGTGGGTGGTGGGTCAAAACTAAATTTCGGGGGCGAAACGCGTCAAGATTTTGGGCCGGCCCTGAGAATCACCGAAAGCCTTGGCGACTTTCGCTACGGCATTCACCCTTGCTTATTGATTGTGACGTTCCGCGAGCCGTCTAGCTGGTCGCCGGATGGCTCGCTCCGACCGCGGGGCTGATTCGGCCCGGATCAAACGCTTTATCGGGATCCATTTGGTAAGCATCTTCCATCGCGTGTGGATCGTCGTCGAGGTGCTCGTCATGCTCGTGAACCGCCATCGACGAGATGAACAACACTGTCAAAAACGTGAAGATGAACGCCTGCAGGCAGCACACGAACAACTCGAGCAACGTCAGGCAAGTGCTGACGATCACGATCGGGACACTAACCGCCAACGCCGTTCCGTCACCCGCCGCACGTGCCGCGAAGATCAGCCCGACGAACGCCGCGAGCACCAAGTGCCCCGCCATCATGGTTCCAAAAAGCCGCATCGCCAAAACGAAGCACTTGATCAACAAACTGAGGACTTCCAACACGTACAGCAACAGGGCGATCGGCAACATCGCGATGCCACCGTCCCAACCGATCGGGTTGAAGTGGTTCAAAAAGTCCTTCACGCTCGTTTCGCGGATCCCGATGAAGACGATCGCAAAAAGCGAGGTCAACGCCAACACACCGGTCATCGCGAGGTTCCCGGTCGCACTGCCGCCCCAGTGAGAATAGTGCGGGTCGCCGGTCACCATCTGCAGGATGTAACCGAACGGGATCACGCCCATGATGTTGGCAAACAGGATGAAAAAGAACACCGTCCAGATGTAGTAGATGTACTTGTCGGTCAGCCCACGCAGGTTTGGATAGGCCACCTCGTCACGGATGAACGCACAAATCGTCTCAAAAAGCTGTGCAATCCGTCCACGCGTCTGATATCGCCCCAAACCTTCACCGTGGTAGATGCTGATCTTTCGCGAGCACAGCACGCCAACGATGATCAGGCACAAACCGACGAAAGCCGACATCATCAAGTGATTCGTAATGAAAAACTCGTAATACCCGTCACGAATGCCCAACGCCGGAACGTTCGTTTCGGCACCGCCCGCCGGGATCTTCAGCAAAGGCGAGTGGTGCAACGCGTGTGGGATCGCGTGGTCGGTCGGGTCGTGGCCGGCGGCGAGAAAATAGAACATGGAAGGTTGGTATGGCGAAGGTGAACCGGAAAAGCGTGTGGGGACGCGCGAGCGGGCCCGCAACCGTCATCGAGTAGGATCCTCTCATTCAGACCGGGACGATCGATTCGTCCTAGCCCGATTTCGTCAACGGAAGCTCGCGAGACAGCGTAATCACTTCGGCCGACAACAGAACCAGGTGCCACGCTAACACCCAAATTCCGATCCTCGTCGATGATGCGTCCATGTAATAACTGCTGAATAAAAACAAAGCAACGGTGCCACCGATCCGAAACAACATTCCGATCAGAAAAGCCTGCCCTAAACGCTCGATCGCGGCCGCTCGGGGAGGCAGCGAGCGTCCCGCGGTCACCCCCTGCTCTCCTACCGGCGGAGCCTCCTTACCGCGAAGATTCCCCTCCTCAGAATCGTTCACGTTCCGCGACGCTTCGCTCGCTGCAGACGCGTTTTCTGCTGGAGACGCCTCCAACGACGCCTCAGGCGCCCTTAAACGCGACCCAGGACCGCTCGCCGCCCCGGTACGATCTCCCGAGTCGTTCGCCATGTCTTTTGTCGCGTCATCCGCGGGAATCACGATCGGCAACCCCGGCAGAATCGCACTCAACGCAACCATGCCGCTGACGATCGCGAGGATCAGCATATCGACGATCGACAGCGTTCCCGATCCGCTCTCGCCACCGACCGCACCGATCACCCCCTCGATACCAACTGAAACCACTGCGACAATCAACCACACCCCTGCGATAACTCGCAAAACGCTGCGATAGGGCTGGATCAGGGGGACATCCATCGAGTCAAAATTCTCGTGCGATCAGGAGGAAACGTGGCAAATGGTTCGGGGCCGACACGGTCTCCTGTGGTGTCCGCCGTTGCCAAAACCCTAACCTGCAAGTGGCAGGACGAAAACGCCGCTGAAATTTCCAAACAACGAAGGGCCCGCCACTCCGGACTCGCTTCAAAACGGAATTCGATTGGACCACCAACTCCCCACACCACTTTCCGAACGCTGTCATTGGTGCGTGAGCCCGGATCGGGCGACACACCCTCCCGGAGAGTTTGTGCTGTACTGGATGCACAACGCCTTGCGGGCACACGACAACCCGGCGTTGGACGTCGCCTCCCACCTGGCCCGTCAAAACGGTCTGCCACTTCTGGTTTACCACGGTTTGTCCGAAAAGTACCCGTACGCATCGGATCGACATCATGCGTTCATCATGCAGGGTGCCCGGGACGTCCAACGCGAAATGGCCGAGGCGGGTTACACGTACGTTTTCCACCTCGAACGGGCCGGCCATCGCGGCGCCCATCTCCGCGATCTGACACGCCGCGCCGCAGTCGTCGTCACCGAAACCATGCCCGTCGCCCCGTTGGTTCAGTGGACCGAGCGTCTGCAATGCATCACGACCACGCCCCTCGTCAGCGTCGACACGACGTGCCTGGTACCGTTGTCGGTGGTCGCCGGTTTGGCGGCGGAAAAAGCGGGCGAGCCGACCGATCCCGGCGCGGCGATCGAACTTCTCCACCAACCGCCTCAGAACCCATCTCAAAACGAAGACGAGTCCGACTTCGCATCGCGGGCCCATGAACTCGCCGCCCCCTGGGTCGATCGTGCGTTCCGCTATCGGGAACTGACTCAGTCCTCCTACGACGATCGTGTCACGGCACCTTACCCGTCCAACCTCTCCGCGGAGTCGAGCGACGAACCGCCGCCGATCGACTCACTACCCGAATCGGAAAGGTTACCGCAGGCCTACGTCGGCCCGCTCGGCCTCGAACCGCTCGACTTGCAGGACGCGTGTTTGGCGGAGTTGATCGGGCAGTGCAAAATTGACCACTCGATCGCACCGATCCCCGATTCGCCCGGCGGCTCACGAGCCGGATACGCGCGATGGGACGCCTTTCGCGAAAACGGCCTCTCCGCGTACGACCAAACGCGAAACGACTCGGCCGATCCGTTGGCGGGCAGCCGGCTGAGCGCGTACCTGCACTACGGGATGGTCAGCCCGTTTCGAATCGCGAGAGAAGCCGCCGAGCTTTGCGGCATGATCCCGAGCCCGACGTCGGACTGCAAAAACGCCGGGGCCAAAAAGTTCCTCGACGAGTTTTTGATCTGGCGAGAAATGTCGTTTCACTTTTGTGAACTCCACGCAGACAAACTCGACACGCTCGAGTCCTGCCCGGAATGGGCACAGACATCACTTCGTGAACATGCCGGCGACGAACGCGAGTCGACCTACTCCTGGGAAGAACTCGCCCGTGGAAAAACACACGAGGCGTTGTGGAACGCTGCCCAACGGAGCCTGCTGCGTCATGGCGAACTACACAACAACGTCCGCATGACGTGGGGCAAAGCGTTCTTGCCGATGACTAGGTGCCCCGAGCAAGCCCTTTGCTGTGCGATCGATCTGAACCATCGCTACGCCCTCGACGGTAGAAGTCTGGCGAGCTACGGAGGGATCCTCTGGTGCTTCGGACAATTCGACCGTCCTTTCAAACCGGCATCTCCGGTGTTCGGACTGGTACGCTCACGTTCGGTTGAGGAACACGCTCAACGGTTGGACCTGGATCGCTTTACCGAACGCACCGACCGTCCGATTGCGGCAACATTGCCACGCGTGGCAGTGATCGGTGCCGGCCTCGGCGGATTGATGGCCGCGCGGACGATGGCCGATCATGGACTCGACGTGCACGTGTTCGAAAAATCACGCGGCGTCGGCGGGCGAATGGCAACGCGTCGCGGGGACGGCATTCCATCCTTCGACCACGGCGCCCAATACTTCACCGTCCGAGACGACCGTTTCGCGCGCCACGTCCGCAGTTGGATCGCCAACGGCGTGGTTGCACCGTGGATGGGCCGCATCGTTGAACTGCGTCCCGGTGGCGAAGTTGTTGCCGAGAAACGCTCGCAGGTACGTTACGTCGGCACTCCCGCGATGAATTCGATCGCAAAACATCTCGCCGCGGATCTCGACATCACGCTCGGCTGCCGGATCGAGTCGTTGCGACGTCACGACGATACCTGGGAACTGATCCAGGATGACCAAACCAGCCTCGGGCGGTTTGACATTGTCGTCACCAATGGTCCACCGGCCCAGTCCGCGTCGCTCCTTCAAGGTCACACGGATCTCGCGGAAACCGCCGCGTCGGTACCCATGGTTCCCTGTTGGAGCGTGATGCTCCACTGTGAAGGACTGGCTGATTTGGAATTCGACGGCGCTTTTATCAACGAAGGACCGCTGCGATGGATCGCCCGCAACGATGCCAAACCGGGACGCGAGAATCCGAGCTCTTCCGCGGCATCGAGTTGGGTCTTACACGCCTCGGACGAGTGGTCGACCAAACATCTCGAGATCGATCGCGATGACGCTCAGCAGCAACTGATCCACGCATTCGAAGAAATTCTCGGTCGAAAAATCACCGCCGTGCATCACGTCGCCACCCATCGATGGCGATACGCCAACACCCGCAAAGCACTCGACGAACGTTGCCTTTGGGATCCGACCACGATGCTAGGTGCGTGCGGAGACTGGTGCGGCGGCCCACGGGTCGAAGGCGCGTTCCTGAGTGGTTCAGCGATGGCCGGCGCGGTTCTGCGTTACGCTACCGTCGACCGCCCCGCCCCGGCAACGACCAGATCGTCACACGGCACCAAACGCTCGGCAGTTTCCTAGAGGATCTGGAAGTTTGGCGTGCGTGATCCGGTAGCTGAATTCTCGCGAGCAGTCCACTGAAGTCTGACCACGCCAGCTACCTCATGCTCAAAGACGCTCGAATTGCCGCATCTGAAAACGCCGACTTCTAACCGTCCGCGGATTCGGCGAGCACGTCGCTCAGCTTTCCGGCCGGACGCAGTTCGTAGGTTTCGCCGTCGATCTCGAGCGTCACCCGCCGGGCCGTCACGCCCGTGACTTTCCCGCGAATCGAACCGATCTCGAACTCGTCACCGATCTTCAACTTCAACGTCTTGCCGCGAGTGCGAACGTTCATCCACGCCGTCCAGTCATCGCGTCCTTGCACGAGAGCGGTGAGGAACGTTTGGGTCGCGTCGTCGAATCCCGGTGGAGGCGTTTCCGGTTTAGGCGGCGGCGGTGGCGATTGCATCTTCACCACCAACGGCAACGTGGTCTCACGACGAGGATACCCGTTGTCGCTCGCGATCACCTGCACTTCAAACTGTTCGACAACCTCTTCGCCCTCTTGGTTCTCGAGCGGCGGGTTCACGATCAAGCGTTCGGAATCACCATCCCACTCGACCCACTCAGGAAAATACCCTTCCACTCGCACACTCACTGCATCGTCTTCCGGATCCGAAAACGAAAAATCAACCGGGTTCCTTTGCCCACGAAACGCAACGATCCGCTCGTCGCCGAGATACCGCGGCGGTTGGTTGGGAGGATGGAACAGGTTCCGGTTGAGAATCGTGTCGCGCGACTCGGCGAGCGACCGGGTGATTCTCCACGACGGTTCTTCACTCGGCGGTGCGGGTGTTGCCTCGGCGATCGCCATCGAAACGGCATCCAAGGTCAGAACAACGCTCAGCAGTTCGCCACCATCGCCTTTGCCCTCGGTACGCCGAACGCCTTGTCGCGAGGGTGCGAACTGGAGTTCACGGATTCGGTGCAATTGATCACGAGCCTGAATCGCGTACACCAAATCGACCAGACCTGGCAAATCCGTCTTACCGGAAACCCGAAAGCCAAAACGCGTGTAAAGATCGCCAACGGGCACCTCGCCGACCGGGTCAACGATCGCGTCGGCAATCCCAAGACGGCCGACCGTTTCGAGCAACCAGGATTGGTACGAACTCTTTGCGACTTCGGCATCGCTGGACAACGATCGCACTTTGTACTCGCCGAGTTGCCTCTCGGCCTCCGCACCGGCGAGCCACTGAGCCTGCAGCTTCTCGGTTTCATTCGCCAACGAGTTCAGCCGGTTTTGCCGGAACCGAACCGCCGAGCGATACTGATTAAACGCCCATTGAAAGCCCAACGCCAACAACAGACCACCGATCGCGATTGAAAGAAAACGTTCACGCTGGTTCATGATCGTGCCTCCGTATTCTCGGTGGCGGTCATTTCGCTTTCCGTCATCGTTACCTCCGTGCTCTCCTCGGACCGTTCCTCGTTACCGGGGGTTTCGGACGCGTCATCGGAACCGCTTGGCGATGACTGTGCTTGCTGCAACGCCTTCATTCGTTCATATCGTTTTTCACGCACCGCCGACGGTGCGACCGCGATGGTCTCGATCATCTGCCAACGGTAGGCGTCATCGGTTGCCAACTGCGTGACCTTGTCCCCGGTGACTTGGTGCGTCTCGTCACGAATCGCCGTTTCAAAGGCATCGATGACCTCCGGTGACGTCACCAACCCCGAGATCACGATCCGTCCGCCGCCTTCGCGAGGGTTGGAGACCGCATTGACTTCTTTGATAATCAACTCATCGGCGGGCGGCATCGTGATAGCCAACCGTTCGAATTCATCGAGCCAATTCACGTCGCTGTCGAGAAACTGATCGATCAGTTCGGTACGCTCGATCATCTTGTCCGATGTCTTTGTTTTTGTTCGCAGTTCCGCGTTCGCCGCGGTCTGCGTTTCGATCTGCTCATCGAGCCTCGAAAGGTTGCCCCACAACATCCAAATCACGCCGAGTGCGAGCGCCATCGGGATCCCGACCATCGCGGCGACTTTGCGTTTGTCCGTCGTGACCTCAACCGTCTTTCGCGGGTTGAGAAAGTCGATCAATTCACCGGGGTTGCCCGCATCGGCCACGAGCAGACCGACCAAAGGAGCCAACCGACCGACCATCGATCCGGTCGAGGTTCGGATACTCTCATCGGCCCCCACGACTTCGAGAGGATCAATCAAACGTGTGTGACAGGGGGTGTCCTGATGTTGACCGATGCGTTCGGCGAGTTGCTTGATCTCGTCGGCGTGACGTTCTTCCGTTCCCCACATCACCAGATCGCACTGTTGCCCGGCCCCTCCACACGCGATCAAACTACGTCGAATCTCGCCGGCGAGTGAGTTCGTGCGAGCACTCGACACCGCATCCGATTCGGACGGCCGCGCCGGCAAACGTACCGAGCGGACGAACACGATTTCCCCGTCGCGAAGCAATACGATCTCAGCCTCGTCGGCGACCAAGTCGATCAAGGCGATGGTCGGTTCACTGTCGTCGGCTTCCTTCGTCCCCGACGCAACCTTCATCCGGTACAACGCCGCGGCGGCGATCGGCCGGAGCGCCACGCGTTGCAACGTCCAACCACCCGACTCGATCGCTTGCCGGATCGGGTTGAGCTGATTCGGTCCCGTCGCGGCAACGATCGCTTTGATGCCCTCGTCATCGACGTGGGTCGTGATGTAGTCGATCGCGGCACTGTCGCCGGCGGACGCGAATTGGCGGATCGCTTGGAAACGAACGACTTCCGGCAATTCCTCGAGCGGCACCGGCGGGAAATCCATCTGACGCAGTTCGGCCCGATCACGTCCGATCGCGACCAAACACTCCCCCTTGTCCAGGGAGTGGTCGCGCATCGTATCGGCGAGGGCAGTCGCCAGTTCACGATCGCCAATTGGCACCACCGCAGCGGCACGCAATTTCAAATGACGACCGCCCACATCGGCGGCCACCATCCGGATCTGTTCGTCGTCCCAATCGAGAGCAATTCGGAGCATAGATGTTACAGGAGGGAGCAAAGGTTCATCGGTGGGGCACTCGCCCGGGCGTTTCGGAGACCGGCCTGAGCGTCCAATTTCATGGAAATGACGCGCAGCGAGTGTGTGACGGCTAGTCTAGTTTGAACCCCAGTCTAGTCGCATCGACTCGCTCAAACTTTAAGAATTCGGCAGAGAAATCACCCTCATATCGCGCCGCGAATCGAACCCATCGGGCCTCGAAAGCGAACCGCCCTCAATCCAACAATTCGGCCCGACAGACGGCAATTCCAGGCCGCATTAATATCCACGCAGCACGGAAATCTCGAATCCCCGTCCGAGATGCGTCAAGTCTCGATACGCGACCACCCGCGGATTGACGGTCGTCGCGTCGATAATCGCCTCGCCGCGGGCCGCCAATCCGGTTGTCTCGTCAAACCCGATCACCTGAGCCCGGAAAACGTCTCCCCCGGCCGTCACCAACGGCATCAACGCCCGCATCTGATCGAGACTGACAATGCCCTCGGTCAGCGGCCATGTCTCGTGCGTGCGGTCCGTCGCCGAACCACTCCCGTACGCTCCCACGCCCGCCCCCGACGCGTTTCGCGCCTCAAGGATCGCCGCCATCGTGTCAGCATCGACCAGTGAGATCCCCGCCAAGATTTCCGCGGGGGCCTCATTCAGATTGATGCGGCCAGGCAACACGTCGACGTCCTGCGTGCTGAGTTGGTCCATCAACAACGGCAGGTACTCGGACATCAGCGTCGGGTCGCTGATAAAAGGGGACATATACACGACTGCCTCTTCGCCGTCACCGATGGTGACCTCCGCATCGATCAAGTCGAGAACCTGATTGATTTCGACAGCCGGACCGGCGGTGAGGTCGACCTCCTCCATCACGTCGACTGACCACAACTCCTTTTCCGATTCACTCGCGGAGTCCGCCTCATTGGAAACCTCATCTCCTCCGCTGAGTGCGTTTGCCGCGAGCAACGCCGTCGAATTCTCGATCGATGACTTGCCGTACATGCGATAGGCAACGATGAAAGACGCAAACGTTTCGTCACCGAGAGCCGTGAGCAGTTCGTCATAGAGCACCTCGAGGTCTTCGCCGTTGATGTTCACACGCGGATCGCCCGCCGCGGTCTTGTTGTTCTCTCCTCCGTGCACGGTCAGGTACGCCGCCCAGCCGAGCGCGCCCGACGTGTCGATGCTCGCCGCGGTGCGTTGCTGCTCGTCGAGGTCCAAAACACCGTTGCGGTTCGTATCGGCACCGAACAACAATTGCGGCGTGACTCCCCGCACCAACAACAACTCCTCGACGCTTTTGAGCGGTTCGTTTGGACAGGCATAAGGCGTGCTCAGCGACGAATAATACTCATCCTCGCACCCCATCGGACGTGGTTCGGAATCCTCATCGATCCAATCCAAAATCGCATCAGCGATCGACTCGTCCATCCCCGGCAAGGTCAACAACAATTCAACCGCGATGTTTTCCGCATCGAGCCCCTCGTCACTACCAGACGTTGCACCGGAGCCACTCGCGGTCGCATCGCCGAGAATACCGTCGGCCTCGACACTCCCACCCGAGAGCGTCGTCAGCATCCCGATCGCGTCGGAATTCTCCTCGAGAACGAGCAACGCGTTCACGTTGATCCGTGCCGATTCGTCCTGCAGCCCGAACCGGATCCCACCGAGCGATCCGGTATCGCTAATCCCCGGTGCGATGACTGAAAACCGCTGCACCGGACCATCGAGCTCGTTGGTGATCGCGATCGAACGGAACAGCGATGCGTTCTCGTAGACGCCGCCCATCGCATCACGGTCGGCCGGCGGGCTCGCCAACACCAACCGAACAGTCTCGACACCCGTGTCCACGTTCAAACGCGCCTGCACCAAATCGCCTTGCAGGTACGCCGTCTCGTCCGCCGCTAACATTAACTCGGTGAATGAGTACACCGCCATCGTCGCGACTGCGACAACGATCAAGACGAGTACGAGGAAGAATCCGGGTCGGTGACGTGCTGACGTTCGGCTCATCGAATCAAACTGGAATACTGGAATGAACTACTCGGCGGATAATGCGCACCGCCAACCTTGGACGCGGGTATTGAGCTCGCCAACACCGTTTCGTTTCAAACAACCTTCAATCGCCTCTGCCGCCCGCACGATGCCACGATCGAATCGGTGCATCCGAGCGTCCGCTCAGCGAGAAATCTGAACCCGGTATTCGCCTCGGTTATCCGCTCGCTGATACCTGCCAATCTCTCCCGGTACATCGTTGATGCGGAACAACAGCCAACTCGGCCGATCAATCTGCACCTCCCGAAACGCAGCCGTTCCCGATACAACCCCGGAAACGTTCGATCGGACCGTCCCATTGGGTGCCGGATCTAGCGAATCGACCTGCAACGGCGAGGTTTGCTTGTCTCCCGACGACGGAATCGGCAGCACACAAACTTGCAATTGCCCGATCGGTGCCCCACGGTGGTACCGCACTGTAATCCCTGCGGGCGTGCTGATCCAATCTCGGTGAACAATCGCGTTGGGGTCGTCCTCGGAATCTTGCTGCAAGGTCGCTTCGGCAACCACCACACACTGCCCGCTCGCCTGGACACGTACCGTCCCGGCGGGAAACCAAACTCCCGTCGATTGCCACCCTCGTCGAGAATCAACCGCGAGATTCACCGGTGCACCGTCATAACGAGGATCGTCCGTCGATAGGTTGACACGGTACGCGTCCCGATCAAACCCATACTCCAGATCATCCAACCACACCCGCCACCGGGCACGCACCGCCGGCCACTGATCGCCGATTTCCCGATAGAAACGAGTCGTGAACGACGGGGATTGGTCACGACCACTGCGGGCCGCCGCGACAAACGCGTCTCGCGTTTCCGGATACGCCGTCAACATCAACGACGCCGCCCAACACCACGCGTAGGAGTTCACGTCACCCTGCAGGTTCGTGGGCAACTTCATCACGCTCGCGAGCGTTGGCAGCGAACCAGACTCGCGGCGTTCCTCAATCACCCGGTACCGCCCCCACATCGATGACTCCTCTCGACGACGGGGCAGTTCATTGACGCGAAAACCGACCTCGGCCTGAGCCAGAAAACCATCCTCTGCGCCGGAGAATCCCGAACGCAACGAGTCGGCACGATCACGGTGGGTCGCGAGCAATTCGGCGGTGCCCTCCATGTACCAACTCGGGCCGCCTCCGCCGAACAATTCAAACGCGAGCGCGTGCACCCCTTCGTGCAGTACCAAGTGACGATTGTAGTAAACGCTCGCTTGTCGCTGAATCCAAATCGCATCGGGCGTCGCAAAACCGTTTTTGAAATGGGGGATGTGGGCAGGCAACATCCCGTCGCGACGAAACGCGTCGACATCCTCCATCAAAAAACCGTCAATCCGCCATCCCGCGGCACGATCCGCCGGCAACCCCCAAAACGCCAACCACTGCGGCACCGCGGCGTCAAAAGCCGACACAAGGTCATCTAACAAGCGCTCGTCCGCAACGTCGCTCGTTAACCGCAAATGCACGCCTTGCCGTGTCACGGTCTCGGCACCCGACGCGGTTCCCGAGACGGAACACGCACTCCAAATGGCGAAGAATCCACCGAGCAGCAACACGAATTTTGAACAGCGCCGCATTTTTTCGCTTAACCCCAGTCGCCGCACCGGCGCCGCAAAGGCGAAGTCGGTGACAATTCAAAACATCGTAATTTCTCGTTCATTCGCACCAGAATACCCGCCCGGGGCGAGAAAGAAAACGCAATCGCCTCCCCAGGATCACTTTGCCAAACCGATCCCGACACATCCGTTACACCCAAAATGACCATCAACGAGATATCCTAATGTACACACTTATTCCCCACCCCATCTTGTCTCTCATCGGATGAATACATGGACGCAGTCAGAGTTCTCGGAGCCATGCTCGGTAATCGTGCCGGCCGAACACCCCGCAACGGTCAAATCCTCGGCGAAGTTCTCAACGGAGTCGCCGCCATCACAAGAGCGGCCCAACCGCCATCGAGACCTCATCCCGCCGATCGCGGACGCACCCGCTTCCCGCCGTCACATCACGCGCCGTTCGAAGCAATGGTCCGCGACAGCGTGGCACGACGTCACCGACAAGGCGGGCGATTTCCTTCCCCGGCTGAACAATGGATCAACGGTGGAGGCCGCATCATCCCGGCACCCCCGCCTCACCACGACCGTCACCATCACGACCACCACACCGGACTCGCCTACGACGCGAGGGCCCAACTGTTGATCACAGCGATGATCATGGCCTCTCAAGCCGACGGGCAAATCGACCCGCGTGAACAAGAAGAAATCATCTCGCAACTGCAACCACTCGATGCCACCGAAGCAGCGTTCCTGCGACGGGAGTTCCAACGCCCTCATGACCTACACGCCTTCGCACGTTCGGTCCCGAACGGAATGGAGTACGAGGTGTACAGCGTTTCGCTGATGGCGATCGATGTCGACACCCGCGCCGAGGTCGCCTACCTCCGACAACTCGCAGAGTGCCTTCGCATCAGCGGACCGGAGTGTCAATCGATCCATCGTCGCTATGGACACGGCGACCTCTTTTAGAAGTCGCTACTGAGAAGTCGGACGATCCGGCCCGGTCGCTTACTTCCAAATCTTCCAACCCCGGTGTATCCGCCGGTTACGAAATTCATCCGGAACGGTTTGCTTGGAGATCTCATGAACCGTCGACGCCGCGAGTGACTCGGTATCGAATTTGAACCGCCGGAAGTTCGTTGAGAAGAAAATGATTCCTCCCGGGCGGACCAATTTGAGGATGTCATTGAGCAGCGGCACCGCGCCTTCCTGAACGCTCCAGTCCTGATCCGTTCGTTTGCTGTTGGAGAACGTCGGCGGATCGCAAACGACGAGGTCGTACACTTCCCCCGGACGATGCCGCCGAACGAATTCGCCGATGTCCATCGCGGCAAATTGATGCTGCGGACCGGCGAGATTGTTGACCTGCAGGTTTTCCTGCGCCCAATCGAGATAGGTCTGCGACAAGTCCACACTCGTCGTCGACGCCGCGCCGCCTGACGCGGCATAGGTCGTGAACGATCCCGTGTAGGCAAAAAGGTTCAGGAAGTGTTTTCCTGCAGCGAGCTCGCGTACCATCTGCCGCGTCACCCGGTGATCGAGAAACAACCCCGTGTCGATGTAGTCCGCGAGATTGACCAGGAAGGTCAGCCCACCCTCCTGAACCGGGATTTTCCGATCGGTCTGAGCGACTTTTTCGTGCTGCGTCTTTCCCCGTTGCCGCGAACGCCGCTTCAGAAAAACGTTCTCGCGGGGAACCTCGAGCGCATCGCCCGCGGTCGCCGCCATCAAATCGAGCCAACTCGCGTGAGCCGCGGCATCACGGTCGTGCGGCCGCTCAAATTCACTCAGGTGCAGATAGTTTTCGTAACGATCAACCACCAACGGAATTTCAGGAACGTCCCGCTCATAGAGGCGGTAACAGGTGATGTTGCGACGCGTCATCATCCGGCGAAAATGCTTGGCTCGCTTTCGTAAACGTGTCGCAAACAAATCGGCTTGATGCTGAGCGTTTTCAGGCAACGCGCCAAACGCCGCTTCGCCGACCGCGTGCACATACGGTTTCGCACCTTTCGGCGCGACAGGCGATTTCTCACGCGTCGATGGGGTCTCGACATTCTCAGCCGCAGCCACCACTTCACCGGTGGTTGTTTCTGCATCGGCTGTCGGCGTTCCCTCGCCGGTCGCTGACTCAGCCCTCCCCGCCTGGTAAGACTGCCCCGCCTCGTCAGCCCGCCCCGCCTGGCCGATCACCGGTTTGGGACCGTGGAACTGATAGTAGGTGCATTCGATTCGGCCGTTGTAGAGCTTGCGACGCCGATCCGCCTTCCGCCCTAAAATCCGCTCGAACCCGTTGTAGGCGGTCAAGAAATAAAACGACCATGTCGGCAGGTGACGCAGCACGTCGGGAATCGCGGCGTACAGCTCCTCGATTTCCCAGTCCCGCCCGATCCGCATTCCATAAGGCGGGTTCGTGATCAAACAACCAAAACGCCGCTTGCTCTTCAACTCACGGGCATCGGCAGTCTCGAAGTGCACGTCCGCGGTCACGCCCGCCGCCTCCGCGTTCTCACGAGCGAAACGCAGCACACGGAAATCGGTGTCACCCCCGAGGAGCCGCTGCGGCAACGGTTCGAGCACGTTTTGCAGCGCCTCGCTCCGCAGGTCCAACATCACCTGTCGCGGGGCGTCGGGCCACTGTTCAAAGGCAAACTCCCGCGATTGTCCCGGTGCCATGTTCCGACCAATCATTGCGGCTTCGATCAAAATCGTTCCGCTGCCGCAAAAGGGGTCAACCAACGGTCGATCCCGTTTCCAATAGCTCAGCAACACCATCGCGGCCGCGAGAGTCTCCTTCAGCGGAGCCGCCGTCACGTGTGCGCGATACCCCCGACGATGCAGCCCACGGCCGGTCGTATCGATCGTGATCGTTACAGTGTCCTTGAGCAACGCGACATCGATCTTGAACTGGGGCCCGTTCTCAGGAAGCGTTTCGGTTCCATGATCCCGCCGCATCGCGTCCACAATCGCACGCTTGACCGCCCGTTGACACGCCGGGACGCTCGACAAAGTCGACTTCACACTCCGCCCGGTCACCGGGAACTCCGCATCGACCGGCAACCACTCGCCCCACTCGATCGCCTTGGTCGTTTCGAACAGAGCATCGAAATCCGCCGCCGGGAACTCGGCCACGCGAATCGTCACACGATCGGCGCAGCGCAACCACAAATTGGTTTTTGCGATCGTTTCCGCGGTACCGCGAAAGTGCACGCGGCCCGACTCTCCGATCGCGGATTCAATTCCCAATGCGGCGAGTTCACGTTTCACCACCGCCTCGAGCCCGAACGCGCAGACGGCAATCAGATCGAAGGTTTGCGTGGGATTCATAGCATGCCAGGGAATAGAGCGGACGCGAAACAAAAAAGATGTCTGATCCTTTACTAGCTTTCGCGCGGATCACGTTTGTGATCATGGCAAAAAAAACGGCCCCAGCGAACTGGGACCGTTTCATGTCATGGTTACACATCATGCACGCCGACTTCCGCCGGACGGAAAACTCTCAGGGTTGATCCAAACGGCAGACTCACGCCCACCGATAAACGGGCTGACGAAGCAACGCCAGCCAATCGATCTCACCCCAAGTTCTGGTTTAGTTCACGGCAACGCGTTTGAACTCAACGATTTCAGCTTCCGGGCTGAATTCTTTCACAGCCGCTTCGACCGTCTTGCTGTCGTCGAGTGCGTAGAACTGGCTCAACAGACAACGCTCTTGGTCCAACGCGGTGTTGTCGGCGATGAAACGCTCGATTTTTCCAGGAACGATTTTGTCCCAGATTTTCTCGGGTTTTCCTTCGGCTTTCAGTTCCGCCTTGATCGCTTCTTCGGTCGCCTTCATGACTTCGGGGGTCAACTGGCGACGGCTAGCGTACTGAGGAACGTTCTTGATCGGCTTGCCGAGGTTTTCCTTCTCGTTGAGTTCATTCTCAGCGACGATCTGAGCGCGAAGGGCTTCGGTTTCCTTCTCGACGAATTCAGGATCGAACTCATCGGGGTGCAGGATCGATGGCGACATCGCTGCGATGTGCATGGCCACACCACGGAAGAACTGCGCCGAGTCGTCTTTGCCGCCGTCCTTGTAGGAAACCAGCACACCGATCTTGCTGCCGGCGTGGATGTACGAAGCGATGTTGTCGCCTTCGACGAATTGCACGTCGGAGACTTCAATTTTCTCGCCGGTACGACCGGTTTCGGTAACGAGGTGTTCTTTGACGGTGGTACCTTCGATGCTCAGAGCGTTGACCTCATCGACGGTCTTGGCACCGTTTTCCATTGCGAGTTTGGCGACTCGCTCGGTCAACGCGATGAAGTTCTCGTTCTTAGCAACAAAGTCGGTCTCGCAGCTCAACGCGAGCAGCAATCCCTTGTTACCTTCGGTCAGGGCAACGACCACACCTTCGTTGGTGTCACGATCGGCACGCTTTTCGGCCACTTTTTGGCCTTTCTTGCGAAGATAATCGAGGGCACCTTCCATGTCGCCGCCGGATTCCTCCAACGCCTTCTTGCAATCCATCATGCCAGCACCGGTTGATTTTCTCAACTCGCTAACGGCTTTTGCAGAAATGCTCATTCTTTGTTCCTAATCTAAATTGGAGAGTCAAATGTATTGATAGGGGATGGCTGGATAGGGAATAGCGAGCGGTTGACCGACATCGGCCCGCACCCGCGATGGCGAATAGCTTGGTCGCCCACACTGCTGCCGACAAGATGAGGCCACTTGGAAACGTCCCAGACAGCGGCAATGCAAAATTGCGAAGACGGAAACTCGCCATCTCGGTGGTGAACCACCGCAGCCTTGCCGGGCGAGTCAGCCCCGCTCTCGGGTTCCAGTTTCCGCCGCGTTCGACGCCCGCAGCAGTTTCCATTTCAGGGACCGCAGCTTCGTTGCCGCTCGAGCTTTACCCGGCACGCCCCCCGTCGAGTTCCCTGTTGGCGACTCGGCGGGGCAACCGGTGAAACCTGATCAACGTTCGTCCGCGTTCCGCGAGTTGAGCGCCGATTCGCGGCGATCAGAGAACGCCGCGAAGTGGTCGACCGAAATGGCTGGAGGCCACTGAAACAGACACCGATTACTCGGCGGCAGGTTCGCTCGCTGGAGCGGTGGCGGCTTCTTCCACGGCTGGCTCGGCTGCCGGAGCAGCGGCTTCTGGAGCGGCCGCGGCGGCAGGTTCGGCAGGAGTGTCTGCCGCCTGGGTTTGAGCCTGGCCTTTGCCCGCGATGACCGCGTCGGCGAGTTCTCGCATGATCATCTCAACGCTGCGGATCCCGTCGTCGTTGCCTGGGATCGGCAAATCGATCAAGCTCGGATCGCTGTCGGTATCGATCAACGCGACGGTCGTGATGCCAAGACGTTTGGCTTCGCGAACCGCGTTTCGCTCTTTGCCCGGGTCGACAATGAACATCACTTCCGGAAGACGGTTCATCGTCCGCAAACCGTTCAGGTTGCGGTACATCTTGCGGTACTCGCGATTGAGCGAGGATTGCATCTTCTTGCTGTATTCGTTGATACGATCGCTGCTGCGAAGTGCTTCGAGCTCTTCCAAACGGCCCAGACGGCTGCGAATCGTGCGGAAGTTCGTCAATGTACCACCGAGCCAACGCTCGCTCACGAAAGGCATTCCGCAACGCAGCGACTGCTCTTCGACGGCTTCACCGGCTTGACGCTTGGTACCGACGAACAGGATCAGGCTGCCGCCGGCAGCGACTTGGGAAAGGTACTTCTTGGCACGCAACAAACCGCGAAGGGTCTCGCGGATGTCGAGAATGTGGATCTGATTTTTTTTACCGAAAATGTACGGAGCCATTTTCGGATTCCAGAGACTGGTGCGGTGTCCGAAGTGAACACCCGACTCGATCATCTCTTTAACAATTTCATTTGCCATCAGCGTAGGTCGCCCGCAAATTCGGGCATTTCTCCATGATTGGTTCTGCACACGTCGGGTTCGAGAATTCAGCACATCGTCAAAAAGACGGCTGATTCCAGAGCATTTCGGCGGTCCGCCGGTTAAACCGGTCAGAACCGACACTAACGCCCTTCGCCCCACCAAGGACATGACAGAAAAAGGGAACGGCAGCCGGGACGGAATTGCCTCCGGCGTATCGGAACGCGAAATGCTAGAAAACGAAACGTTTTCTCACAACCCCAACGCCCGCAAACCACGGCAAAACACGCCATTGCGTTCAAAAATCGCCTCCGGCGAGCCGATTCAATATCGCGGCACCGACGGATCCACCTGCAGCGACCACTGATCGATCCCGCCGGCCATGTTCTGAACCCGAGTGAACCCCACGCTGCGGAGGGCCTGAGTCACCTGCATGCTGCGACCACCGTGATGACACTGGACCACGATATGATCGTCTTTGTTGGGCTCGAGTTCGCCGAGCCGGTTCCGCAATTCGCTCATCGGCAGCAGCCTCGCCCCCTCGATTCGCGCCGTGTCGTACTCGGGCTGCTCTCTCACGTCGAGCAAGATGAAATCCGCTCCGGATTTTTGCAAAGCGACCACATCCTCGACCGTCACTTCGATCGGAAATTCTTCGTTGTCATTCATGGGAGTTCTACTAGCTAAGACTGCTCGGGGGAGGGAATCGGGCGGACGGGATCGGTGAGCGTATCGTAGAACTCGACCTGACGATCGGCAAACCGGTCGATGACGTGCTTGCCGGTGGTCCGCTCGATCCGCTTGTTGCGGGCCTGCGAGATGTCCACTTCGGCTAATAAAATCTCGGGCTCGGTACCTTTCGCGCGAGCCAACTCCACCCCGTCGGGCCCGCAAATCGAACTGATGCCGCAAAAATCAAACCCGCGTTCGTGGCCGATCCGGTTCGCCGCGACAAAGAACAGATGGTTCTCCATGCTGCGGGCGGGCGGGACGATCTCTGCGGTGCGAAACGCCCCCACCGGCCAATTGGTTCCCAAGGCAATAATATCCGCCCCGGCCAACCCGAGTGCCCGCATCGGTTCGGGGAACGAAATGTCGTAACAAATCCCCAATCCCACGCGAGCCCGCAGCGGTGAAGGAGCAACACCTCCACCGCTCGCAGCACCGCCTTCAGCCCTGTCGCGAGATGGCAGTTCAAACGCCTGATACGGGATTTCGCCTCGATCGACAAAGCGATCCCCACCGAGATGAGGAAGATGGATCTTGTGATAACGGCCCACAATCTCCCCGCCAGCAACCAACAACGCGGCGTTCCGCAACTTTTCGCCATCACGCAACATGGTGCCAAAGGTCAACGACACACCGAGCCGATCCGAAGTGGAAAGGATCTCCGCAATCTCCTCGGAATCTTCATTGATCGCCACATCCCATGCTTCCTCGCGGCTTTCAAAGGCGTAACCGGTCAGCATGCACTCGGGGAAAACGGCGAGATCCACATTTTTCTCGGCCAACTTTTCGAGCGTGTCGAGAACCGTCTGCAGGTTCTCTCGCACTGCAGCAAATCGAATGTCGGTCTGGACGCAGGCTAGCAACATCGTAAAACCAAGGGCTGGCGGAACCGGAAAACTGTTTGTCCTACTCGCTCCTGATTCGACCAAATTCGTTCGATTTGCGACACGTCCCTTCTCAAAAACAGGAAACTCACCATTGAGTTCGACCATCTCTCAGACGACATCGACTGACACTGACAACGCGCACGAGACGGATCCGAAACCGATGAGCCAATCCGAACGATCGAAATTTGACTACGACCTTTTCGTCATCGGGACGGGCCCGGGAGGCGAAGGGGCGGCGATGCAAGCCGCCAAGGGCGGATGGCGGGTCGGAGTGGCCGAACGGTACCGACAAATCGGTGGCGGCTGCACCCACTGGGGCACCATCCCCAGCAAAGCACTCCGGTACGCCGTGACCAGCACCATGCGTTCGCTGAAGAATCCCGTCATGCGGGAACTCGGCTACACGGTCGCCCCGTCCATGGAACAACTCGGACGAGGCACTCAAACGATCATCGGACGGCAAGTCTCGATGAGGCAATCGTTTTACGATCGCAACAACGTTCCGATCCATCGCGGCCAAGCTCGCTTCATCGATGAACACACCGTGCGGATCGATGACGGCGAAACCGTGACCGCGGCACACTTTGTCATCGCCACCGGCTCGCGTCCCTATCGACCGTCGAACGTCGACTTCTCGCACCCTCAGGTCTACGACAGTGACACGATCTTGGGCATGCACGATCGCCCATCGTCCATCACGGTCTATGGCGCCGGTGTGATCGGTACGGAATACGCATCGATGTTTCGAAACCTCGGCATCAAAGTCAATCTGATCAACACCCGCGGTCAATTGCTCGAATTCCTCGACGATGAAATCATCGACGCGCTGTCGTATCACCTCCGCGATCAAGGAGTGATCATTCGGCACAACGAATACATCGACCGGCTCGAACCACACGAAGACGGCGTGGTGCTCTACCTCAAGAGCGGCAAGGCGTTAAAGACCGACGCGTTTCTGTGGGCCAACGGCCGGCAAGGCAACACCGACGATCTCGGCCTGCAAAACCTACCGATCGAAGCCAACAGTCGCGGCCAAATCGACGTCGACGATCAGTTCCAAACTTGCCTGCCGCACATCTATGCCGTCGGCGACGTGATCGGCATCCCCTCGCTCGCGAGCGCGGCGTACACGCAAGGCCGTGCCGCCGGGATGCATATGCTCGGCCAGTGCAGCGGCAACCTGCGTCTTCACGATATCCCCACCGGGATCTACACCTCTCCTGAAATCAGCTCCGTCGGCGCGACTGAAAAAGAACTCACCGAGCAGTGCGTCCCCTACGAAGTCGGCCAGGCTCAGTTCCGCTCGCTCGCACGTGCCCAAATCACCGGTGAAACGGTTGGTATGCTGAAACTGCTCTTCCACCGCGAAACCAAACGCGTACTCGGCGTCCATTGCTTCGGCGCCAACGCATCCGAAATAGTTCATATCGGCCAAGCCATCATGAACCAACCCGACGAGCACAACACGATCGAGTACTTCATCGAGACGACGTTCAACTACCCGACCATGGCGGAGGCCTACCGCGTGGCGGCCCTCAACGGGATCAACCGGTTGTTCTAAAACTCATGACGACCTCTCTACCTGACCCCACTCCACCGCCGGACCGTCGCAACGAATTGGCGGTGATCCGCACGGACCTCGCCAACGAACGCACTCTGCTCGCCTACGGACGCACCGCGTTAATGATGGCGGGGACCGGCGGCACGTTGATCAAATTCTTTGGCGAGTCGCCGGACATGCTGGTGCTCGGCATCCTGCTGTTGATCCTCGGTGTCGTGATGTTTGGCACCGGGATCATTCGGTTCCAAATCAAACGCAAACAAATCAGCGGACGCGTTTAAACCACCCGCAACAGAACAAACAACGCCGCCGCGATCAGATCGGCCGATGTTCCCGGATTGAGCCGATTTCCGTCGGACCGCAACTGCCGATCGAGCGTTTGAATCTGTTTGGCGACCTGGACACCGTCGCTGCCGTTGATCGCGGCGAGACAATCGCGTGCCCACCCGGCTGCCTTTCGCGACGCGGCTTGTCCGCCTTTCCTTGCGATCAAACTGTCGCCTTCTCCGGCGATCAACGTGATGTGTGCGTTCACAATGCCGGTTAAGACGTCGCCCGTCCGAGCGACTCGGTCCTGAATCGTAGGCACCACCACCTCAAACAAATCCCGATAGCCTTCGGCGTACTGCCTCGCGATCCGGTCCCGGTCCGCCGCCAAACGCATCGCCGCGAGAATGTCGTACGAACCGTTGTTCTCGCGGTTGACGTCGAGCGAACGGTCCTTGCCGAGCGCCCCTTCATGGATCAAACCCTCATCGAGCGAGTCAGCATCGAGTCCACCAGCCGATGCACCGGAGATTGCCTTGGCGATCATCGCCCCCTGCTGCAAATCGATCCGCTCGAGCAACCGCTCAACCGACGCCTGCCAATGCCGCAAACGATTCTCCGTCGACCAAGCAACCTCCGGATTCGACTCGCTGACCGCGTCCCAATCCGGCTCGCTCGCCAATAACGGAGCGAGCAGCAACACGATCCCCAAATTGACATTCGTCGTGGTCGCTCTTACCGATCCAGCGACAGCGGCCCAAACCGCGTCCCCGATTTCCTCAACTCCGCGCAATCGCCCCATGGCGTCCGCCGTGATCCCCGCTGCGATGACGAAGTCCGCAAACGTAAGATCATCGAAGCACGCTCCAGGATGAACGTTGCCGACTTTCGGTGCGGTCGCCTCCAACACACACGCCATTCGGATCGCGTCGCTGCGGGAAGAGAGCGAAGACGCGAGCAGCCTCCACGTGTGATCGCTGTGGAAACCGCTGGGGAAATCACCGTGACCATCACCGCTCGGACGACTCACGACGTTGGTGCCGCCGCGATGCCGAACTGGGACAGGAATGTTTCCATCGTTTCGAGTGTTTCCTCAGGATTGTCCTCGATCACGTAGTGACCTGTCGTGGCGAGTTCCTTCACCGACGCGTGAGGCCACACTTGCTCGAACCGACGCAAGCATTCCGGACGGAAACACCAATCCTGCATTCCCCAAATCAGTTGCACCGGAACGTTCGAAAAGTCAGGCAGGTCAGACTCGAGCTTCCTCAGCGTCGCCATCGTCGGATGTTCGGGCGACAACGGAATGTCACGCACGAAACGATCGATCGCGACACGGTTCTGCCAACTGTTGTACGGCGCGAGCAAACCCGCTGCGGCGTCATCGGACAACCGCGTTCGCGACATTGCCATCGTGATCGCCGCTCGAGCGAACAGATTCAATCCACGCACCGCCGGCGTCCCGACGATCGGCCATCGACACGCCGCAATCCGACGAGGCATGTACGGCGGAGGAAACGCGGCGGTGTTGAGCAACACCACTCCTCGCACACGATCGAGCCGCTCGTGAACCGCGGACAAACCGATCGCTCCGCCCCAATCGTGAGCGAGCAAGACGATGTTTTGCAAATCGAGTTCATCGATCACGCGGACGAGGTTATCTCGGTGCGCGGCCATCGTGTACGCGAACTCGTCTGCAGGTGGTTTTTCGCTGCGTCCGCACCCGATGTGATCCACCGCCACAACGCGGCACCGCGGCGAAAATCGCTCTATCGCCCTGCGATAATAGAAGCTCCACGTCGGGTTCCCGTGCACACATAATAACGTCAGCCCGCCCTCGCCGGATGACTCTTTGGTGTCGACGTATCGCAGCGCATGCCCATCGACAACCAGTGTCTCGGACGGGTACGGGAACAAATCCTCGGCGACGGAGATCATTTGCTGTGCGTTCGTGTCCGTCGTCAAAGGTTCGTTGGGGGTAAGAGAAAGCAAAACGTGAAGCGTCTGTCTCGGCCCGCCGGTTCGCAACAACCGTACTCGCAAACCGAGAACCGACCGCGAAGTTTGTCGATTCGCCCGCGTGCCCGCAACCCGCGTACCTGCGAGACGGCACGTCTGCCATAATGAACGCAGCCCCGAACGCGTTTGGCAAACCCCTATTCCGTTCTTCCCATAACCTCCAAGGCGACGTGATGAACCCCCGTACCGTGAACATGGTCCTGGCCGCAACGATTCCCGCCGCGCTGTGCCTACTCAGCACCGGTTTCAATGCCCCACCCGCTCACGCCCAACCTCCTGCCGCACCGACGCAGACGGCTCCACCGGACGCACCGTCCACCGAAATGAAAGCCGGCGAATCCTCCCTGACCGGACGCGAAGCTCGGTTGGCGGCCTACCTTTCCGGAGCCACCTTCACGGGCCAATTCACGGTCGACGGCAAACCCGACGCGGCCCCCAAACCGGAGTCCTACACGATCGCTTCGTGCGAACCACTGGCCGAAAAAGACATGTACCGGCTCAAAGTCAAAATCCGCTACGGCGACGTCGACGGCGAATTCCCAATGGACTTGAAAATCCTCTGGTCCGGGTCGACTCCCGTGATCACGCTCGACGGAGTTTGGATCCCCGGCCTGGGAACGTTCTCTTCACGAGTGCTCATCCACGACGGACGCTACGCCGGAACCTGGCAACACGACGCCAAAGGCGGTCACCTGTTCGGCACAATCCAACCGGCCGCCGACGCAGCCGCCTCCGAATAACCCGCCCGCCTCCACCCCGAATCAAATCAATTCAGGCCTCAAGGGCTTTCGCCCGCAGCCTCCTTCTCCAACGTCGCGAGATACTTCGCTAGCCGCGAACGAACTTCGGGCTTTGCCGCTTCCACGGCGGCACGCTGCGTTGCAATAGCCGACGCGAGGTCACCAAGTTCGTGCTGCAGGTGGGCGATCGTATCCATCAGGAAAACAGCATTTCCACCGGCTTCGGAGACCGCCTCCTGCGTGGCATTCAACGCCATCTTCAAAACATCACGCTTCTTGGTTTGGCTATCGTGACTCATCTCGTAAACAGACCAAGCAATCTGATTCACGCCCGACGCGTCCAACGATTCGTCCGCCAACATCTCGGCCGCGACACGATTCGCCGCAGCATGAGCCTTTTTGGCTCGCGTCATCAGCATTTGCAGCTTGATCGATTTCAACTGTGTCTTCGACGACTCAGATTTTCCGTTGGCGATGTAGTCGTCGATCAGTGCGATCGCCTCGTCTTCCTTCTTCGAACGCAACAACCTACTCAACTGAGTGATGATCGCACGCGATTCTTGCTTCGCCGCAAACTCCTCTCGGTAGGTTTCGCGATCCCACCGATCAGTGACGACTTTCTCCAACACGTCGTCGATCGACATCGGGTGTCCGATCCATTCAATCTTTGCGTCTTTACCGACGATGAAAGCGCATGGGATGCCGCTTTGCTTGGCGGCTTTCATGTAGTCACGGTTGGTCGACCCGTCGGGATCCGATGTCAGGCAATACGCCTTCGTCAGCTCGCCGTAGGTGAGTGGACCGGGCTTCTCTTCCGACTCCTCTTCCGGCTGACCGCCTTCTGCTTTGTCGCCTGCATCGTCCGCGTCGCTACCGTGACGTGAACTTGGACGGACCTCACGCTGCAGAAACGCGTCGACCGTTTCCGCGTCTTCTCGAGTGATGCTGACGATCTGCACACCACGATCGGCATACGCTTTTTGCAACTCGACAATGTGAGGCATCGACGCGATGCACGGGCCACACCACGTTGCCCAAAATTCGACAACGTAGACTTTACCGGGTTCGAACTGCGTGACTTTGGGATAACGTCCTTCGCCGTCGTGAATCCAATTCTCAATGTCCAACGCCGGCGCGGGTGAACCGATCGTCATGGGA
>JBICHZ010000194.1:0-7678 GCA_043101355.1 Rhodopirellula sp. JB044 | reverse complement strand
AATGGTTCGCGCGGCGTATTCCTGTTTTTCCGAAGCGGTTTCGACGGGAACAATCGCGTCACTCTCGATCTGCCAGACTCGGCAGCCGAGCGAGCCTGCAAGCGATCGCCGCCATTCCACCTGATGCGAGAGATAACCTCGGTCGCATATCACTTCGGACGCATCTCGGCCGAGACGTTTGACGATGTCGGTTGGCGATCCGATGCGAAGCGCAAATTTGATTTTGCGGTCGGCCAGCGATGCAGCGGTTTCCTGCAGTCCTTCGAGGAGAAACTGATAATGTCGCAAGTTGGCGTCGGGGTAATCGGCTGCCAACGCGAAACAGACCAGCAACCGGTTGTTGTTTTCATTGGCACGCTCGACGGCGAACTCGAGTGCGTGGTTGCACTCGGTGCGTTGCGATTGCTGCATCCAATAAAGCGTGTAGTCGCCGTCGTTATTGCAATCGGCATCGTTGAGGCGTTGGATACGTTGGTCGGCGATATGCGAATTGGACATCAACAGCTTTTCACGGATCAGGCGGAACGTTGGGCGGCATTAAAAGACGCAGCCTCGGTGGTTCGACCGAGCATTCGAAAAGTTGCGTCTGATCGTGCTGGACGCGAATCGCGTGCCAAGCGAAGAAGAGAGCCAATGAAGCTCGTTAGGCGTGACCCAACCCCGAGCCACAAAGAGATCGCCGTTTGACCAGTGAATTTTCTGTGAGCCGGACCGAGCGAAGCGCTGTTCCGGCAGAATGCATTACGCGGTGCCGGAGCTGCGTCGCACGGCTCCTTGATCCGGCCTACGTCAACGGTAGCGATACACGCCAAGTGTTTCGGCAGGGCCCCACAAAACGCCGAATGTCTTGGCGACATTCGCTACGGGGTGGGGGGAGGCTTGATGAACGCGATGGGTGCGTTTGGCTACTGCTGCTGAGTCGCGAGTTTGCGGAAGTAGGCTTCGATGGCTTCGCGGTAATGGGTTGGCAGATCGCGGCTGATTTGCTGCAGCGACTCCTGGCGTTCGGCGGGTGGGAGATTGCCCCAGCCGTTTTTGTCGGAGTTGTTTTTGCGATCGGCATCCCCTTGCCCGCTGGCTCCGGCGATGCGGCTGTCCTGCATCGGTTGAGATTTGCCGTTGCGAGGAGAGCCGCCTTGTTCGCCACCTTGCTGCTGTTGTTGCTGCTGCTGTTGCTGTTGTTGCTGCTCTTCAATCTTGTCGATCAGCTTCGTCAGCTTGTCGATGATTTCTTGCTCGCGGTTTTGCGTTGACTCGTCGGCACGGCCGAGGTCGAGCCGACGCGTCACGTCGGTCATCAAACGAGAGATCTCGTCGAGCGAATCCTCTTTGAGTGGTTTAATATCCGCGATCATCATCTCGGCAGTGCGAGAATAGCGAACCGGGATTTCTTCCTTGTGCTGCAACAACGTCCGCAGATCGGCGAGGGCTTCGGTGGCTTTGAGGAGCGAGTGGTAGCAGACGCCACGATAGAACAACAACGACGCCGCGTCGGGCGAAATCGACGGGTCGACTTCCGCAAAGATCGGCAACGCCTCGTCGTAGAATCTCGCACGGACGAGTTCGCGACCGATCCACGTTCGCACCGCAGCCCGCATTTCCGGCGGCATCGATTCGATGCTCGCGTAATCGGGACCGCTCGGGTCGAGGCGTGTGGCCAATTCGAGTAATTGATCGTCGGCGCGGGCGAGCATTTCGTTCACCGCGTCCACCTGCAGCGCGATCGCACGCACCCAAGCCGTCAACGGCTCGGTGTCGTCCTGGCGAACGTCCATCAAGAATTGGTCGGTCGACAGCCCAATTTGCTCGGGCGTGATGCCGATCGTGTCGAGCGAGCGTCGAAGCATCTCCGACATTTCCGCAGGATCGAGAGGCGTCCAATTCGCATTGTTTTCGAGCGTCTTTTCCGCCGGTTCGAGACCGCCCATCTGATCAGGATCGAGCGGGACGGCTTTGTGTTCGGGAATCAAACGCTCGGGAATCGGCGAATCCGCCGGTGGAGTTGTTTCCTCAGGCGTTTCGGCTTCGGCGACGAGTGGGTGATGCGGCGAGGAGGTTGATTCAGCGAAGAGCGGGTCAGAGAGAGCGGGGGTGGCGATGGCGGTGAAGACGAGTAGCCTTCCGAGTCTCGCGAATCGTTGTTCTCGCGGTCGGTTAGCTCGAGGGCTATCCACCCAGGTTTTGGTCACCCGGGGCTCTGTCACGCTTCGCATACACCATTCTCCCAAACAGTCAGGTTCATCGGTTGCGTTTGGTTGCCAGGTCACGTGTGATCTGGTACAGCCGATCTTGTCTTTGCGCTAGGTCTCGTAGCAAGGGCAATATTTCTTCGCCGTTGGAATTGTTCCCACCCGCATTATCCGCGTCGAGCAATTCGCCGTAGCGATCGGTCGTCCCTTGAATCCGACTCTGCATCGTTCGCAACAACTTTAGCTCAGCAAGTGCTTGGACGAGCGGTTCTTCGCCAGAACCCTGATTTGGTTGCTGTCCGCCGTCCTGTTGTTGCTGCTGTTGTTTCTTCTCGTTGTCTCGCTGAGCCTTCGCAAGGGCCGCGATCATCTCCTCGAGGGCCGCCAAAATGTCAGATTGGATCCCTTGAGTGACCGCATCGATTTTGCTCTTCCCCAAACGGGTGGCCACCCTCTTGGTATCTTCACGAAGTTGCAAAATAACTTCAGGAAACGCGACACTTGAGCCTTCTTCCTTGAGCAACAGCATCGCCCGGTCGGCTTCGAGCGTGATTTTCTGCTCTTCAAACGCCAGGTCACCGGCCTTCAAATCCGTCGCACGGTCGCGTTGCGATTGCGGGGTTTGGGCGAGTTGTACCGTATCGTCGAGTACTGCCGATTGCATCGCCGCCATCTTTCGTAGACGCGACTCGAGCTTGGCGAGTTCACGTTGGATCTCTTCCTCACGCAATTGACGCAGGATTTTTTCGAGTTTGTCGATCGCTTTGCGGAGTTCCTCTTCGGCTTGGCGTTGTTCTTCGGTGGCCGCGCCTCGCTCGTTTTGAGCGAGTTTGTCTTGCGCCTCCTTCATCCGCTCGATCGCTTTCTCGAGCTGATCCTGAGCGTCTTGTTCGGGCGATTGAGGCTGCTGATTTTGTTCGCCCTCCTGCGATTCACCCTGCTGTGATTCACCCTGCTGCGATTCGCTCGGTTGGGACTCACCTTGCTGAGACTCACTTTGTTCGGATGAGTTTTCCGACGACTCGTTATTGCTCGGAGATTGCTCTGAGTCGGATTCACTCGGTGATTCCTGAGAGCTCTCCGATTTCATTTCCTCATCTGATTGAGCAGACTCGGATTCAGACGACTCCGATTCGGACGACTCGGAGGATTCGTTGGCTGAGTCACTTTCTGACTGAGCATCATTATCCGATTGCGAATCGCTTTCCGACTGACTGCCGTTTTCGGAATCCTCGTCGTCGGATTCCCCGTCTTCGTTCTCGTCTTTGAGTTCCTCGTTGAGTTGTTCGGCGCGTTTGGAAATTTCTTCTTGTTCGCGAAGGACTTCGTCGAGGTCGACTCCGTTTTCGGTTCTCGCCCGGACGCTGCGTTCGTTGCGTTCGGTCAGGCGAAGTTGCTTGATGATTTCGCCGATGCGTTTTTTCTCATCGCGAATCCGAGAGCTGCGGTCTTCGCTGAGCAGCAGTTTGAGGAGACCCTGCAATTCGGTGGTGGCGGTCTTTTGATCGTCGAGGGCTTTGGACAGTTGCCCGTCGGCGATCAGGTCACTCGCGCCACGCAGTTTTTCCAGCACGAACCGTTCACGCGATTGCCGGGCGACTCGTTTGAGCAGTGCCGCGCGTTCGGGGTTTTCGCGGGCTTCGACGTCCGCGAGACGCAGCAGCAGTTCTTCGAGCCGGGCGTAGCGGGCGGCGACGCTCGTTTGGCGGGCGACCAACGGATCGGGTTTGTCCGCGTCGGTTTCTTGACCGACCGCGACGCCGTGGCCCCCGCCGACCAGAGACACCGACAGTGAGATCAGGATGGTTAGGATCCCGAGGAAGGCGAAACGTTGGAGCAAATGGCCGTGCATGGGCGAGTCGCAGCAGGATGTGGATTGAGTCAGTTGAAAAGATCCAGTACGCGTTTGCTCTGCTCTTCTTCGGTCTCGTCGAGCAAGGCTTCTTGGTCTTGGATCAAACCGCGCATCAGATCCAATATCTCATTGAAACTCTCCAGGTCCAGCATTTTTTCGAGGACCGCGGACAGTTGCAGCAAAATAGCGTCGTTGGTCGTGACGGCTGTTTCGACTGCGGAACGCATACGTTGGTCGGCGGGAAGTTCATTTTCCGCAACGTCACCAGCGGCACCGCCTTCAGCGGAACCGTCGGTCTGCGTCGCCATCAAAATCCGTTCCAACTGCACAATTTGACGCCTTAGGTTGGGGAACGGTTCCTCAACGACGTCAGAAAGCGGAGTACGTACGCCCTCGTCGAGTCGTTCGCGGCGGTCGACCGAATCGATCCGGTTGTTGACCATTTCGAGCAGCAAACTGTCCAAACCGGCGACGATCCCGGCGAGTTCGTCGGTTGTTTTCGCAGCCTGCAGTTCTGCCTGGCGGATCCGCAATTGGACGCGTTGGCGAGAGCGGAACTCTTCTTGTTCGGAAGTCGAGTTGTCGGATTTATCGGAACCGGATTGTGTGCCATCGGCCGCATCGTTCGAGTCGGACTCGTCGTCGTTGTCTGCCGGTGCCAATAGTTCAACGGCTTCGGTTTCGATCGCGGTGAGGCTCTGGCGCAGTCGTCGCGTTTCGTCAATCGCCTGCTCGAGACGCGAACGAAATTCGAGTTCGCGCCGTTCGAGCGTCGCGAGCAGCGTCTCCGGTGTAACGACTTGCAAACGAATCAGTTCGCCTCGGGCGACGTGTTCGCCGGCCAGGTTGAACCGGTCCTGGGCGAGCGTGTTGAGCGTCACGGTCGCACCGGGAGAAACCGGCCTGAGAACTTCATTGTCGACGAGGTCTCGCAAATCGATCGTGACCGAGGTGTTGCCTTCTCGGTCGAGTTGCGGAGACACCGAGTAGGACTGTTCGCCGGCATTCGGATCGCTGCCCGTTTCGGCGTTTCCCGCGACGGGGCCTGCTGCGGCATCGCCCGGTTGTTGCCGGACGAGCATTGAAATCGACATCGATTCGATCCCGTAGTCGTCGGTGGCGGTTGCCTTGATCGGCAGGCGAGCGATCGGCGTGATGGACGATCCGATTCCCGACATCCGCATCGACGTCTCGGGGGCTTCGTCGCGGACGACACCGATGAAATAACGATACGCGGCTTGTGCGGAAATCCCGTCCGCATCGCGGGGCACCACTCGAATCGACGTGGCATCGCGGACGTCGTCGAGAGCGAGCGAGAAACTCATTCCGTCGTCGGCAACCTTCGCGTCGAGCGTGGGGGAGGTTGCTTCGGCGGATTCCGAGGTACCAATCGATGCGCCGGAACCCGCGTCGGAGGCGACCACGTCGACCCCACCGAGCGGAGAGCTGGCCAGACCCGTCAGGATCAACGAACTGCCTTCACGAATCCGAACGCCGGCCTGGTAATCGAGTTGCTGATCGAAGTCGGCGTTGTTGTGAAAGACACGCAGGTAATCGGGATAGCGGACCTGCATCTGCATCTTGGCGATCGCCGGTGGCTCGACGGCTTCGATGCGGTAGTCGTTGAGTCGGTCGTCGAGGCCGCGGATCGAGATCGTCACCGAATCAGCGAGCGATGTCAGGGGGGGCCCGTCGAGAACGAACGATTGATAGCCATCGATCACCCGGCCGACTCGCCTGAGATTGCTCTGGCCGCGGTTGCCATCGTCGTCGACGTAGGTGGCCGTACAAAGGTCGGGGATCTGATGACCGAAGTCTTCGCCGGCGGCTCGCACACGCAGCGTCGCGTTGCTGCCGCGCGCCAACCGAACCGTGTTTCCTTCAAATGCGACCAACTGTGTGGCCCCCTCATCGGCTTCGGACGCGGCGATAATCGGCACTTCGACGCCAACCATTTCGAGCTGCGCGTTGCGGGGCCAGGGGCTGTCCGAGAACAACGTCAGCCGCCCGATCGCTCGGCCGAACGTCTGCGGACTGGCGATGGCCATGATCAACGCGGCTAACACCAACGGCACGACGATCGTGACTTTGTGGCGAATCGGTTCAGGCCGGAAGACCCGCTCGAGATCCACCTGTTCGACTTGACGTTCGGCTTCCTGGCGTACCTTTCGCATGAACGTCGGGCTGTAGGAATCGCCGCTGCGTGGCGTCTCGCCGAGCTGCACCGCGGTGATCAGACGCCCGCCGATTTCCGGATGATGACGTTCGATCAACAGCGCGAGCGAGTCATCGGGCAACTCGCGGTTGAGCCGCGACAGCAGGTATCGCCACACGAGCCCGAGTGCGAGCACGCCGGTGATGACCAAAAACACCAAACGTGCCGACCGTGGCATCTCACTGCCGCCGACACGGACCGGAAAATAGTCGATCAGGAAGGCGATCCAAAACGCCGCCATCACAACCACCGCGATTGCCAACACCGAATCCCAAACGATGTACCGTCGCACTTGGTGACGCAGTCGCGCTAGCAACGACGCGACCGAGCGTGGCAGAGTTTGAGCGGAGGAGTGTGGCATGAATTTTGGCGGTTCTAACGCAGAGGAATTAAGGAAACGGAAGATCAGGAAAATTGCGGCTAGGCGAGTCGGTGCAGTCGTCGGGTTACCCATTCGAACGTCAGTACCGACGCGATCAACCACATCAGCATCGCGTTGCGACGTTCGCCGAACGGACGATCCGGCGTCCCGGCGAGCACGGTGACCTGCGGTTGCGGTTGGATCGTGGAGGTCAGCGACTCAACCACGCCCCCGATTTCCGCGGGGTTGTTGACGGGCAGGTATTCGCCGCGTGTCGTGGTGGCGAGCTGCATCAATTCGTCGTCGGCGCGGCGTGGCCGTTCGAGTTCGCTCGTCGGCAACCGGACCTGTACCGTTTGCCGTAGGATCTGTTCGTCCAACGCGTCGCCAACGGTCAGTTGAATTTCGTACCCGCCGCTCTTGGTGGCGACAAAGTTTCCGGTGTACGTTCCGCCGCGTGGCGAATCGGCTGCGGGCGACAGCCGTAGGTCTTTGATGCTGCCGTCGGGGGCGAGCAGTTTGGCGGTAACGAAGGGTTCGTTGAGCGGTTGGAACTGGTCATCAACCAGGACGGCACGCAGCGTCACCGTTTGACCGACCATCGCGCGGGCGGCGTCGACCAACAGCACACCGCGGTTGCTGTCGCGGAGCAAACGACCTTCGCTGACCCAGCGGACGAGTTTCGTGTAGTAGCTGTCGAAGTACTGATCGCCGGCCGCCCGCAAACGCCACATCTCGCCGCTGCCTTGGAAGTAAACACGCCCGGCGCCGTAAAACTGGCTGGCCATGAAGATCGGCAAACTACCGCTGACTTCCGTCGTCGGGTCGGAGAAGTACGAATAAACCTTGGCTCCCGGTTTCGCACTTTTCACGCCAACGTAATCGTAAACGTTGCCGACTTCCTGCCAAATTTCGAAGCTCGCCTCGGGCGTATCGGCCACCCACAGGAACTCGGCACTGGAGGCTTCCGGCGTGAAGTCCAACGGCCATGCGTTGCGTCCGCCTTGACGACCGCCGCCGAGCAACGGTCCACGCGTTGCCAGATTCACCGGGAAGAA
>JBICHZ010000193.1:0-17123 GCA_043101355.1 Rhodopirellula sp. JB044 | reverse complement strand
GATGTCCAAGCGTCCGCGCAGAAGGCGGACCTGTGCCGCATACGGTGCGATGATGGCGATCTGCGACGGTTGCACTCCGGCCTCCATCAACTCCCGCACCAAACGCACGATCAAGGTGGCTTCTTTGGGGTTCAGCTTGCTCTCGCCATCGGGCTCGAGCTGTTCCTCGTATTCCGCTCCGGCCGTGTCGATGAATTCGATCGGCTGATCGGTCAGCGGCGTTTCCGCGACACCGGGCAGGTCGTGCAGGCGGTGGCCTCGAACCGACACGTCGGCGACCAGGCTGCCTTCATAAAAGGTGTCGGACGAGAAATTCATGATCGCTTCGTGCATCCGGTACTGCACCGTCAAACGCCGGTAGACGGGCTCACCAAAGCGATGTACCAACCGTTGCATCAGAGAATCCCGCATCCCGATCGAGGCCGCCTCGTCACTGAGCACCGTCGGCGGCAATTGGCAGTGGTCGCCTGCGATGATCAAGCGATCGGCACGTAGGATCGCCTGCCACATGCCTCCCTCGGTACTTTGGCACGCCTCATCGATCACGATTAAATCAAACCGTTCGTCGCCGAGCAGTTCATCGTCGATCGTCATCGTCGTGCAAATCACATCGGCACGATCGAGCACTCCGCGAACGATTGATCGTTCGAGCGAACGGATCTGCGAACGGATGCGTCCCGCCTCAGCAAACAACTCACCGCGAGCCCGCCCGCCACGCGTGTCCTTTTGCGCATAGCGGAGGATTTGTTCGAGTTCGCGGCGCAGGTCTTTGATTACCGCGCTCGAAGGATCCTTTTCCACCTGACCGTCGAGAGTCAAATCGCGAAGGTGTTCAAACACCCGGGCCGGGTGACCGACGCGAACCACGTAGGGAACCAAACGTTCGAGCCGTTCGAGCAGATTGTCCACCGCCGTGTTACTCGCCGCACACGCGAGTACCCGTTCGCCACGTTCGACCGCCTGCGCGATCACTTCCGCGAGCGTCGTTGTTTTCCCGGTGCCGGGCGGCCCGTGGATGATCGCAAAGTCATCGGCGAGTAAAGCGAAGGCGACAGCGTCTTTCTGAGGAGGATTCAGTTCGGTGCGAAAATCGATATCGCTGCGTTCCTCGGCAATCGTCTCCTCCGGTAAAGGGGACACACTAATCTTTTTTCCGTCGAACCGAGGCGACTCGATTCCGAGCAGGACGTCACGCAGTCGTCCGCCACGGCCGCGCTCGCCTCGTGCCTTGGCCATCGCGGCGAGTTGCCGTTTGCGAGTCGTCTCGTCGGGCGACAAATCCAACCGATAGCGAATCTCGCCGATTGATGTGCGTTTCAATCGAGACGACTTTCCTTTTTTGGCGGTCTGCGCATCAGGGTCCGGAAAGACTTCGGTGGCGATTTGGATCTGGTAGTTTTTTCGCTGACTGACCACACCGGGGATTCCCTCGTCCGACGGATCCGCGTCATTAGACAGGACCACGGGCGAGCCGACTTTGAGCCGATTCATCGGCAGTTCCTGTCCCGATGGTTTGGCGAGATCCAACAGATAACGACCGGCCAATCCGGTGTGATAGTCGACCAAATCGAGCCCCACGATCGCCTGCCCGGTGCGTTCGACGTCCTGCTGGGATCGCATTTGACGCAATCGGGCCAATCGTGCCCGTTCGGCTTCGGCCTCAAGGTCGAGCCACAAATGCAGTTGATCGAAGTAATCGTTGACGTCGAGCGGCCGATCGCTGGGCAGTCCGTTCGGGTAGGGGGCCGACTCGGTTCGCGATTCGGACACATCGGAGAGCTTTGTCGGTTTCGTCCGGCGTTGCTTCTTACTCTTCGTGCCGATGATCCCATCGCCAAACGAATCCGACGACTTGGCCAGACGTACCTCCTGTCCGCTGGATTGGCTGGCGTGCAGCTTTCCCCGCTTTTTGTTGCTCTTTTTTGACTTGCGGGTGTCCGATGATGCGGATCGACCTTTACGAGAACGTGCCGACATGCGATGAGTCCGGGCAATCACTGAAACGAAACAATGGACTCGGTGCCCATGAACTATCTCCCTATCATCGCTATCGAAATGATTCTGGCCAGTGCCGTCGCGATCGTTTTCTACTGGTGGGACAAACATGTTGCCCAATTAAACGGAAAAGCCGGTCGTGACCTCAGCGGCCGCACCAAACATAGCCGCGTTTCTGAACAAACCTTGCTATTGATCTCCGCGTTGGGAGGTTGGCCGGGCGCGTGGTGGGCGTCTCAGAGATTTCGCCACAAAACCAAGAAAGTCTCCTTTCGGATTCAGTACGGGATCGCGATCGTGATCAACCTCGTGCTCGTCGGTGCCGTGATTTGGGTCACCAGTTAATTCACCGATCGGTGGAGTCGGCGTTCACAATCCAGACCGGCCAGCCGACCCGGTTGGCATGCAGAACACGTATCGCCGATGGTGCATCGGGAGTGAATATGCGGACGTCGCTGGCGTCGATCGCGGACAAGTCAATATCGCGATCGCTACGCCATTCTCGCTCGGCCGTCCAGTCGTGCGTTTTTCCCGTCGCCTGAAACCGATATTTCTCTCCGTCGGCCAGTTCGCGTTCGCGGCCGGGTTCCGCGTAGATGACCGGTTCGATCCCCAATGCCAGAGCAGCGTCACGCCGAATGGCAATGCCGAACGGTTCGTAGTCCCAACGGTGCAGATGGCTGCGATAGGTTCGACGCCCGATCAATTCAGGAAGCGGTACCTCCGACAGACAAACCACCGGTGTTGACCGCCGCGACGTGACCGCGCCTGCGATGATGCGTTGTTGACGGACGATCCGGCACAGCGAGTCGATCGCGTCTCGCGAAGCCGACTGCGGATCGGCGAGCAAAAGGTCATCGCGGTATTGATCCCACGTCTGTCCCGGCCACGGCCCTGACATCGCTCGAGTGCAGTGAACGAGATACTGCGACCAATCCACCTCCGCGTGCATCGACGGGGACTCGCAGAACCCTGCGGTCTGTACCGAATCATCGGCAACGGCGTGATGATCCACCGGGAGATATCGCCCGACCGCGCCCGCGCCGAGCAGATCCCACTCGAGCGAGCGGTGATGGTCGCCGATATCGATCGCGATTCGAACGATCCCTGAATTGATCTCCACACGTCGTTTCAGCAAACCCGTGATCTTTCCTTTGGGGCGAACGTAAACGCCATCGACTCGGTCGGCGAGCGCGATCATCAAACGATCCCGATCCTCCGTTTCTTCGAGCACCAACATGGAAACGCCGAAAACGCCCGCCGCATGAATCGCCCATGGTGCAATCGCGGTACCGCGAAAGACCAACAGTGTCGCGTCATCGCGTTTGATCTGCTGCATCGAAGCCGCAATTTGCTGCGACAGGCTGCGGTGCCGCTTCGCATCATGCCCCACACGGCTGCAGACGACCGACACGAGCGGCGAGGGATGCGCGCACACACGATGTATCGACTCGGCAGCGGTCGAGAGATCCACACCGAGAACTTCGCAACGGCGCCGCCGCGCGTTCGTCAAACGCGTTTGCGTGCCTCCGCGTGCACCGGAGAGAGTGACTGCCTGAGTGGCGTCATCTTTCAAGTCTTCGATGGATTCACTGTTGAAACCGCTCAAGCCGAAAGCTCCTCCGTGACAAAAGAAGCAGACCTCCGCAGTCCGCTGTATTTCTTTATACACGTTTGAGCCTCGACGTTCTCGATTTTCGACACGCGCTGAAAAACTCGCAATCAGCCCCCCGGTCAGCCAGCCTAGCCCAAAGCAGCCCAGTTCAGAGCATCCCGGCATCCGGAACCAGCGTATCCCGCCGAGCCCTCAATCGTTGAGCAGTTCAGAGAGCTTTTCGTGGATTTGTTCGGCGGTCTCTTTCCCCGCACCGACCTTCACCATTTGAACGACACCTTCGCGGTCAATTACCACCAACTGTGGAATTCCGGTCACGCCGTAGTTTTCATACATCTCGTTGTCTTTCGGGACCACGATCACTGGGTGTTTCAATTCGTGCTCGGCGACGAACTTCTCCAACATCGCCAATTCGTCCTCGTTCGATGCTTTCTCTCCCCGCGAGATGCGATTGTTTTCATCGTCCCATCCGTAACCGTAGTACTGGGTCGCACCGACGACTTCGAACCCTTTGTCTTTGAATTCCTCACGCCACTGGCGCAAATGCGGGAACCCTGCGATACACGGTCCACACCAAACCGCCCAAAAGTCGACGAGAACCACTTTCCCCTGCAACGTCTCGAGCGTGGTTTCACCTTCATTCACCCACGCAGCGATCTCAAACTCAGGGGCTGGTTTCCCAACCAATTGCATTAATTTCAACGTCGATTGAATTCTACGTCGCACACTTCGTATCGTTCCGCGGATTGACTTCAATACCATGTTGGCGTCGTAACGATCGCCAATCAATTCATCGAGTTGTTCGACGCGTTCTTTTGCTGATTCTGGATCGCTACTGACCGTGCTACCGATCAGAGACACCTCCACCTTGGCGTACTCTGTCAACATTTCGATCGAATCCGGATAGCTCTCCATCGCCGACGTCATGACTCGTCTTAAAGCGTCTTTCGCTTCTTCGTTCGAATCGGGCAAACGGGTCTTGCTCAACAGCAATCGTGTTTTGGTAATCAGACGTTCGACTTCGTTGTCTTCTTCCAGTTCCAAATTCTCGATGGATTCGAGATAGTCATCGACGAGTTCTTCTGCGGCCGCGGTTTTTCCTTGAAGTCCCAGTTGCGAGACCTGCAGAGGAACGAGCTTTCCAACCATTTGCACGTGTTTGAGCGGTGCGTTTTTGGTGGATTCGGAGAGGTCGGCAAGGACCCTCCCGACCAAATCACCGACGCGTTCGGTCGCGCCGGCGCGGTTGCCGTAAAACCGTGCTCTCGAAACAGTCTGAAAAATGACTCCGGGATTCGCATCCGCGTCGTCCGTTTCGAGCAACGTGTCGACGATCTTTTCGCCCTGTTCAAACGCCTGCAGAAACTTTCTCTTCCTCACAAAGCTGGACATGATTTCCGAACGCAAGGATTGCAACGCAGTCGCTTGATCGGGTGCGCTCTTTGCAATTTCTTCTTCGAGCGTCGCAGCAGCCTCGGCGGGTTTGCCTTCCTCGAGTAGTTTGCGAATGGCTTCCTCGGGCGTCGGTTCCTTTCCTCCCGCCCCAACGTCCGCCTCGGTTTCGTCCGGTCGTGCTTGCGTGGCGTCTGCGACAGATTCGATATCGCTTTGTGCAAAGACCGGAGCATTCCAAAATGCCGTGGCGACAGCAAACAAAACGGCGGAGAGACAGACAATCTTCATTCTTTGGCCGAGATTGGAGTTGAAAGGGCGGCGAACTCGTCGCATCGGTGCGTCACCGAGACATGACATCGCGAAGGGGGCCCTACTGACGCGACGCATTCATTTTAACGACGTTCGGCTGTCTTTTTTGCCCGCGTCAAATCGCAAAGTGCCAAACGAGAGATCGCGAACCTAATCCGCAACCTGTTGGCAAACCACGCACCGCTGAAAAAGCCACCCGGCGAAATTCATCTCTGGGGCACAGCGATGCGCACAGCCGAAAACAAAGCGTTTCAAAGCTCTTCAGCCAAACGCCGAATATCGCGGGTAACACGAGACCAACGCGACCAACCGCACGTCGGCAAATCTGTCGGTTACGGCTATCGATTGGGTTCGCTGCTTAGAGCCCGTTGACGCGTTCGATCGACAATCGGTTGAGCACCCAATTTGGATCGGCGCCCCCTTTATCGAAGAACGTCAAATCCAATCTGCCGTCGGTGACTTTTACCTCAAAGTTCGTCGGTTTTCCGTCGCCTTCCTGTCCCACATATGAAAACTGACTTTTGTCTGAATTCAACCGGTCGGTGATCAAACGTCCTTCCGCTCGAACCCCCATTCGATCGTGAGAATACTGCCGGTCACCCATGTTGATCGTCACGCGGTAGACACCGTTGGCGATCCGATGGCGGAGTGTTTTTGGTTTCTCGCTGTAGACAAAGTCTTGATTGATTTTGTTGATCCCCGACGCGGCACCTCGGTCGGCCGATTTTACGTCTCCTCGCCACATCACATCACCGATCGTTGACGGCGAGACTCGCGTGTAGCCTGGTTCCACCGGAGATGTCTCGGTCCCGAAATCGTAGTTGTATTTTCCCGCCGACAGGTCAACCATCAGTTTGTCGGAACGGATATAGACGGCACCAAAGTCGGTCTTCCCCGTTGTATCGAACACCGTGTAGTGAAAGAAATCTTCGCCGTTCGGCAATCCATTCTTGGGCATGATGTATTTGATTTCGTTTCGTCCGCCGGGGCCGGTGGCTTTGGATAAAGACACGATTCCACCCTGGTAGCTGACCGTGTCGAGCAAACGAGCGTCCAACACATCGTTGTTGACGTCGTAGTCGTTTGCGATCACGTCGATGACGATCGCGTTGTTATCCATGTTCACTTCGTCCCGCATGCCAAAGGGTTTGACCGGACGTGGCGTGACCGGATCGCCGTGCGAGCGACGTTCGTTCCGCGTGGCGAAAACCTTCATCGCTTCGTCCGAAGCCATCCGTCCGACGTTCCCACGGTTGCCGACCATGATGCTGATCGGGTTGGGTTTACCGCCAGCGGTGTGTGCGCCTTCTTTGGCTCGCGGGCTCGATTCGTAAAAGAAGCCGCTCTTGTTCGTGTGATGCAATCCCCATGAATGCCCAAACTCATGCGTTAAGGTTCCATCTGCCCAACTCGTTTTGCCGCGTCCGCCAACCGTCGCATAGCGTTGACGCGAACCGACACTTTTTACATACGCGAGTCCCGACGGCGGGTAGTACACGTGATAGCACGCTAAATCGTGCGTCGTGCCGACGAGTTGGGGATGTTTGTTCCAGTAGTCGCGAAACGCTGCCAAACTGCTCCCCGCTTTGCCACCACCTCCGGTTTCCCGAACGAAGTCGCGCAAAGGATCATCATCTTTGTTCGTTCGGATGATCACTTTGCCGAGACGAAACTGAATGCCTGCCGCGTGCAGATAGCGTCGTTCCAAATTGGGGACGATCGTTTCGACGACTTTCTTGGCGGCGTCCAAGTCGCCGTTGTATGCTGACTTTTCAAAGAAAGCACGCGAACCGATCTCGACACCGATTTCGAATTCCAGCACGTCCATGACGCGACTCGGCGGCAGAGTCGCTTTCGATTGGGTGACCCCGTTTTTCGACACCAATCGAATCGCGTCATCCGCGTTGACCGCCGACATGGGCGAGACCGCAAACCCGAACAACATTCCCGCAAACAACAACCACGAAGAACGACTCGTGAACACGACCTGATGTATAGATTGGCTCATGGGCATTGGTCTCTTTTGCATTGGTTCGTTCAGGCAAACGGAAAGGCGGGGATGCGATAAACAGCCTACACGGCGGAGACTCGAAGGCTAGAGCATTTCATGGCATGCACGTTGTTAGACCCGATAGTTGGCCGCAGCATGAGGAGATGGGCAGGTTATCAACAGAGCGCCCTCCATAGATTGCATCGTTTGTTTTGGGTGAAGAAACGACAACGTGGAATGTGGATCGTGAAAACGGTAAGTTGGACGCCTCGTCTTTTTCGGCCCAGGTATTTCTATGCGTGCTTCCTCGATTGCAATTCTGGTCTTTGGCATGCTGTTGATTGCGGGAACGTTCTCGCTCATCCGCCTGAGAGACCACAGCGAAGACACCGGGAGCAAACCGAACGGAAGTGATGCGACCGCGTCGACCGAACCCGGCGATCCACGTCACTCAAACTCCCATGCCGTAGTCAGCGCTTCCAACGACACCGCCGCAAACGATTCGGCAGAAAGTGACTCGGCAGAAAAGGTTTCGGCAGCAGGCAGTGCTCCTCCCACCGAACCGAACGTGTCACTCGCGAAAGCGGCCGACCTGCCGGACGGAATCGTCGGCACGGCAACGTGTGCGGGATGCCATGCCGAACAGTATGAATCGTACCGCCAGACCGATCATAGTCGTTCGCTCGCCTCGTGGTCCCCCGACAGTGACGTTCCCTTGGAACACTTCACGCATGCGAAAAGCCGCACGGTCTACACGGCGTTTGAAATGGCCGGGCAACTCTATCACCGTGAGGAACTTGAGATCCCCGCCATCACGGACGAACGTGATTTGGCGTTCTTCCCAACCGGAAACCTGCCGGTGAAATACGTCATGGGTAGTGGCGCGTTCGCTCACGCCTACTTGCTCGCAGACGGCGACCATTTGTTGCAGTCTCCGATGACGTGGTATGTCAAACCACAGCGTTATGAGATCGCACCGAGTTACGACGAGCCCCACCACTCCGGTTTTACTCGTGTTGTTTCCTCACGGTGTTTGTTTTGCCACGCTGGCAGCGTGTCGACACCTTCGGGCAACGAACAGAAAGTCACGATACACGAGGAGGCAATCAGTTGCGAGCGGTGCCATGGTCCCGGCGAGGCACACACGCGACGGTATCAAAACATCGACGGTCGCAAAGAAAGCAACTCAACTGACATCGCGGATTCTTTGATCGTTCATCCCGGTACGCTGGACCGTGATCTCGCTGACGCGATCTGTGCTCAATGCCATCTCCAAGGTGACATCGTCGTTGAACAATCAGGGAAATCAGATTGGGACTATCGCCCCGGCGAGCCGCTCGACTCGACGATGGTCTCGTATAAGATCGACAACAAAGAAGAGTCCAAGAAATCGTTTGTTGACCACTTTGGCCAGATCTGGCAAAGCAAGTGCTACACGCAGTCGGGAACCCTGACGTGCATCTCCTGCCATGATCCCCACCACAAGCCGTCGACGACCGACATCGACGCCGTGGAACGCCAGTACTGCATTCAGTGCCACCAACACACCGAGTGTGGGTTGCCGTTGCAGGAACGTGTCGAACGCGAGAACGATCGTTGTGTTTCCTGTCACATGCCCCGAATCGATAGCGAGGTCGCTCACGCCGCAACGACGCATCACACGATCGGGATTCATCGACGCAGTCGAGCGAACGCGGACAATAATGCTCGCGCCGTGGCGGGCGTTGCGATGTCGATGGTGTTGCGAAGGATGCGTAGCCCTGCCGAAGAATTGTCGGCGGACGAGAATGAAGAACGCAATTCTCTTCTCGCCCACGCGATGCAGCTCATCAAGATCGACATCCGCGAACCGAGCAAGAGTTCTCCCGATGGTTCGCTTCCTTCATCGCCCCTGCGAGATTTGATCCAGATCGCCAAAAAGGATCCATCCGACGTCGACGTTTTGGTCCACGTCGCGGCGTTGGCACGATGGGAAGCCGAGTGGCTCTCGGTCAATCCGTCGGAGAGTTCCCAACAGAAATCAGCACAGCGATGGAAGATCGCGGAGGCGTATGCTCAGCGGGTGATTCGAGTGGAACCGTCGCCCAACGAGAATCGCCAGAAGGCACTCGATGTTCTTTTCGATGTCCACTACGCGGCAGAACGTTATGCAGACGCCGTCCTCGTCGGGAAGGAACTCGTTGCCTCAAAGCGGTCTGAGATTCACCAATACAACCTGGGTTTGGCGTTGGGCAAGACGCGAAGATTCCCGGAAGCGGCACAGGCGTTTCAAGAGTCGATCCGCATTGACGGACGCTATCTGCAACCGTACCGATCGCTCACCAAACTGTACCAAGCCATTGATCCCGCACTCGCCAATCGCGTCCGGGCGAGTGCCAACGCGGTGCAAACCAATCTCGAATCGAAGTAGATAGGGTCCCGCAACGGAATCCTGAAAACCTATCGATCACCTGAGCGAACAATCGGCGGCGGTTGTGACTACGCCGTGGCGAAGAGGCGGCCGGACGCACGTGGTTTCGGTGCAGCGTTTGGTTGCGGTTCGGTGAAACCTTTGACAGGCTCCAATTCGATTTCACGCAGTGTTCGTTCAAACACTTCGCGAGCCTCGGATGAACAACTCGCGATCAACTCGCGCACTTCATCGGGATACGTCACCTCGGTAATCGGCGTGACACCGTTCGCCGTTTGGCTGAGCACGAGAATGCGGCGTCCGCATTTGACCAATAAGAGCTTCGTCCGCGGGTCGAGCATCACGTGGCCGAGTGGGCTCAGTGCCGATGCGGGCAAGGGTTTGGACGCCGCGGCGCCTCCGCCGAATTTTCGCCCGGCCCACACGAGCGCGCAAAATAACGCGAGTACGATCGAAAGGCTTGATGCGACGGTGACCAACGGCCCGATCATTTTCGAACGAGACGATTCAGGGTTCGCGTCCAAGTCGACGGGATCAAACGCCATCTCATCCGAGGCGGCTGACACCGCGTCGTCCGAGTTGGATGATCCTGAACCCAGGACACGGTAAACCGGCGAACTCGAATTACGTTGTGGAGTGGATTCGCTGCCGTTGGAACGTGGATTCAGCGCGGGGAATCCGCCGCTGCGGGCGATCACAAGGGGACGGGAATCGTTTTCTGTGCCGCGTGTCTCGGTTGCTTGGTTGCCGGCGGCGTATCCAGAATCATCCCAGGCCAACGCCGTGGAAGCCGACAGGAACAACACGGCGACGACGCATCCGAAGACTCGTAGGGATTCGGTAATCGATTTCACGTCTACGCTCCTACCAATTCGGTGACGCGAACGCAGAAGTTGTCGTTCATGACCAAAACTTCGCCGCGTGCGATCAGTCGGCCATTGGCGTAGATGTCGACAGGGTCACCGGCGAGTTTGTCTAACGCAACGACACTGCCTTTGCGTAGCCGCAGGACTTCCTCGAGCCGCATCGTGGTGCGTCCGAGTTCGATCCGCAGATCCATTTCGACTTCATCGATCAGCCCGACATCGTGGGCCATCTGTTCGAGATCGGCGGGCGATAGATCACCGAGGGCGAACGGGCGAGCGACGTCACGCTCCTTGGTGTCTTCGTCACCGGTGGCGGCAGAAAGGGATTGCGAGGCCTCGTTAAGAAGGGCCTCGATATCGTCCGTGTTGAGCTGTTCCTTGGCACCGCCCGCACTATCCGTCGTGCTCATCACCCTGTCCTTGGGTATCAGTCTTCGATCAGTTGGTAGTCGTTAAAACCGACCCCCAGCAACATGTCCTCGTCTAGCAAGTGGTTGCATATCGTCAAAATCCGTCTTTCGAGCAAGCCCAATTGGTTGTCTTGCAGCTCGGAGAGTTCGCTGTTGCGAATCTTTTTGCGGATTTCATGGCGAAGTCGCCCGGTTTTGGCTTCGAACTCCTTCTCCATTTTTTCGCGATTTTTCGCTCGAATCAGCCCATAGAGCCGCAGTTCGACTCGAAATGATCGGTCGGTATCGGTCGGGCTGAAGGTTTCGCCGAAGGTTCCGAGTTCAAATTCCTCGACGAGATTTTCGTCCGAGGCCTCCTGTTCGGCCTCTTCGGCACCTTCCTGGACGGACTGAATCAGTTGCTGTTCGGCCAACGCGCTGACCTGCTCGGCACTCGGGACGAGGAAGAAGAACATGCCGGTTTCGATGACCACAATCATGCCAACGAAACCGATCACCAGCCCCAGATTGCTGCGCGGGCGCGAGGCGGGAGGGCTGTCCTCTGTTTCGGTTGATGGTTTTGCGTCGTCTGCCATGGCATTCTCCTACGGGAGTCGATGACGTTGGGTCAAGTTAAATTGATATCTAAAAACGGGACTCGGCGGCTACGTTCGTTCTAACGACTCGGCCGATCTGCCCCAGAGTCGGCGATCCCGCGTGGGTCTTCGACACGTTCATCGAGCATGAACACTTCCACCCGCGAATCGTTTCCGAATTTCCCACCGGGGCTGTTGCGAGTAATCGGCTCGGTCGCCTCGGCCGATGAAACGCGAAACCGGTCGACCGAGATTCCTTCCGACTCCACCCGGTAACGCTTCACGGCAGCCGATCGCCGGATTGCGAGCAACATGGCTTCGTCGGTCCCGCCGGTGCGGGCGGCGAATTCAGCCGAGACGTGCCCGCGGACTTCGATCCGTTGCGGTTTGCCGCGGAGTTGTTTCGCGGTTTGCGCGAGGACGCGGATCGCTTCGCTGCCGAGTTGATCGCTGCCGACTTCGAAGAACACGACGCTGCCGACGGCGGTCATCTGGCCGGGCCGAACGATTCGAACATGTTGCTCTTCACCGACAGGTGCCTTTTCAGGAACGCCACCTTTGGCGGTGTCCTTTTTCTTGGCACGACCGGTTGTCGAAAGGACGGCAAACTCGGTTTCGCGAGGTTTCGATTTGCCGGGCGTCAACGCGTCAATCGTTTTGGCGTATCCGAACTGTTGCTGCATCGAGTCAACGAGTGCTTGGTACGTTTCTTCCTCTTTGATCTCGCTGAGCGAAACCAACATGATGAAGAACGTCAGCAGAAGACTCATCATGTCTCCGAACGTGACAACCCACTCGGGGATGCCCATTTCTTCTGGTTCTTCCATTTCCATTACGACAGCTCACGTTGTTTGGCAGGAAGGTAGGTTTGCAGCTTCTGGTCGATCGCGCGTGGGCTCTCGCCGGATTGGATCGCCATCACACCGCGGATCGCGATCTCCATACTGAGTTGTTCGTTGCGGCTCATCAGACCGAGTTTTTCGGCGAAGGGACTGAAGAACACATTGGCCACGATCGCCCCGTAGAGCGTCGTGATCAGTGCGACCGCCATCCCGGCACCAATCCCGGATGGGTCGGACATGTCTTGCAACATCATGATCAGCCCCATCAGGGTCCCGATCATTCCGTAGGCGGGAGCAAACCGGCCGAGTTGGTCCATGATGCTCTTGCCTTCACGGTGCCGCATCGCCATGCCGGCGACTTCGGTCCGCAACACCTCTTCGACGATCTCCGGTGCAGTACCGTCGACCGCCATCTGCAGCCCGCTGCGGACGAGAGGGTTTTGGATGTCGTTGATTTTTGCTTCGAGTGCGAGCAGGCCGTCTTTACGTGCGATCTCGGCGAGTTCAACAATTGACTTAATCAACGCGAGCCGGTCTTCGGCTTTGTTCATGATGACTTTCAACGCGATGATCGGGCTCTTCAAAATGCTGCCGAGCGGGAAACAAATCAAAGCCGCCGCGAACGCACCCCCGACCACCACGAGCCCCGAGGGCACGTCGATGAACGCGGAGAAGGGTGCCGATCCTAACAGGATCGATGCGAGAATCAGACCGATGGCGAGGATCAGTCCGACGAGACTTGCGATATCCATTGTCTATGATTCCTACAACGATTGATTGGTCGGTACGTTCGACATGCTGCCGAGCGGTGCGGGTGGCGGTGGCAAAAAGTGTTTCTGTTGTTGGTACGCGATCGCGCGATCAACGACTTCGTCCATCTGCTCGCGAACCACGATGCGTTCGCCACTACTGAGCGTTACAAAGGTGTCGCCACGACGATCGACATACCGAATCAATTCGGCGTTGAGAATGAACGTCTCACCGTCCAGGCGTGTTAGTTTGATCATCGCCAGCGGCCCCCCGGCTACTTCTTGGTGACGTACGAATGGTTTTACGTGCAAGGCTAGGACACAATCCGTGACCACGCGTTAACGTTTTCGCTATTCGTCGAGACGCCCGACAAAGGCACGGTTTCGATGATCGCCCCAATCGATACAACCGGTTGCACCGGAGCCGACGCGCCGGTGGGAGTTGGATTGGAAGGGTTGTGACGCGTAGCTGGACTCGCCAAGAGTTCAGTGGCCCCACCCACGTGGCGCATAAAACACGTGGCGCATAAAAAAAGCCACGCTCGGTTTGGAGCGTGGCTGAGGTGGGGCGTTTTTGACGAATGGCCGATTAGGCTTCGCGCGGTTCGTGGCTGTCATTCCACAGTCCGGTCAGTTGATTGATGGCCGAGTGCAGACGGCTTTTCACCGTTCCGACTGGGATGCCGAGAGCCTCGGCGGCTTCACGGTATTTCAAACCGCGGTAGTACACCAATTCAACCACCTGCTGCATCGGTTCGCCGAGCGACGCGACGGCCTCATGGACCCATCGTCCGTTTTCCTCACGGGAAGCCTCGGCCAACGGATCGGCACTCGCCCCGACGAGTTTTTCCGACCAACTGCCGCCACGGTCGTCATCCTGCGCGCCGCTGGGGCGATCCAGACTGACCATCCGGTGGCGTTTGTTTCGACGCTGTACGTCGATCGCCTGGTTGGTCGCGATCGCGTACAACCAAGGACGGAAACGGCGGGTGAGGTCGAACTGTTGGCACTTCAGGTGAACCTGGAGGAAGGTTCCTTGGAATGCATCTTCGGCCATTTCGGCGTTACCCATGTAACGGCGAAGATAGGCGTAAATTTCTCGTTCATATCGACGCATCAGCGTCTCGTAAATCGCACGATCGCCGGTTTGACGATAGCGAGCGATGAGGTCTTCGTCGGTAATATCCTGCTCCGGAGCAACCGATGCCGCACGGCTTCGAACCTGTCCAGTGGCCAGTTTCGTAGGAACGTTTGTCGGCTTCTCGTGAGCGGTGGCGCTCGTAGAAAAGTTCATTGGTTCCGTCTTGGGAAGGAGAAAGAAAAGAACATGAGGATCGGCGCGAATGGATTCTGGTTAATGCGCCGGAGAAGGTCAACTTCTCTGTAGAATAAATGCGTACCGAGAGGGGAGCGTCCGCCACGAAAAGGGGCTGGTATGGCTACGGAATCCCGATAATCCCCAAAACCGGGTGGATTCACCTAGCCATAACCACCTGAAAACCCTGTTTTTGGCGGCTTAAATTCCTTTCGGTGCCCACCAGCGGTGGACTACGCACCTTCATTATCCTGTGGTGGGCCAAAAAGTCAACCTGTACGAACCGCTCGGGAGCGGGGTCGGCACCGTCGTACGGAAAACAGACGATATTACAGATAGAAGTCGAGTTCAGACCGTGGAAACTCGCCTAGACTTTCGGCGATTAACGGGGGGGCGAAACTTTTGGCGAGTTTCGCTACGTGGGTCGGTGTTGGTGCCTGGTTCGAGGTTGCTAGCTGGGTTTGTGATTGAGACCTGGGTTTGTGATTGAGACGGTCGGCAGGTTGGTGATCTCGGACCCGTCATTGTCAAAACCGCTCGAGAATCTCGCCGGACTTCTCGACCCAATCGAGCAGCCGGCGCCCGGTCGTGCTCATCGGGAGATGGTGTAATTGTTCGGCGGTTTTCCACGCCCATGGTGGTGGAAGCTTCCGAACGTTTGCCGGACGGACAACGCGGTGCACATGCAGCGTGATTCGATATTTCGTCACTGCGTGCTTCATCGTTTTCACCTGCTCCTCGACGCGGACCTTGGGATGGATCTCGTCCGACAACCACGACTGAAACTGCTGAACATCTCCGGCGTCGGGCGGGCCGGCTTTGGGGAAGTCCCACATTCCGGCGAAACGGTTTCCGGCAGGGATTTGCCTGACCAGCCACCGGCCTTTTTCGTCGCTGATCAGTGCCGCGAATTCCGAGCGAGCCTCGTACCGGATTTTTTGGGTTTTCGTCGGGATCGCATTTTCCAAACCCGCCGCCCGGGCCCGGCAACGGTCCGAAACGGGACACACCAAACATTTTGGGTCACGCGGTGTGCAGACCAACGCCCCGAGTTCCATCGCGGCTTGGTTCAACGACGCCGGGCCGCGTGATCGGTCATCGGGCGCAAACCGAGGCGGCAGCAGTTGCTCGGCGAACTGCCAAAGCGTGTCGACGGATTTTTTCTCGTCAACGCAATCACGCATCCCGATCAAGCGACTGAACACGCGGATCGTGTTCCCTTCGAGAATCGGCAAGGATTGGTTCGACGAAATCGAAAGGATCGCTCCCGCGGTGTAGCGTCCGATGCCCGGCAACGCGAGGGCGTCGCGATATCGCATCGGGAACTCGCCGTCGTGTTCCTCGACAATCTTCTGGGCGGCGGAGTGCATGGACCGGGCACGCCGGTAATAACCGAGCCCTTCCCACATCCGCATCAGTTCACTTTCGTCCGCGGCGGCGAGTGCGGTCGCGTCCGGGTATCGTTCCACAAACCGAAGGAAATACGGAATCACGGTCGCGACCTGAGTCTGCTGGCACATGATCTCGCTGACCCAAACACGATAGGGGGTCGGTTCACGGCGCCACGGCATTTCGCGCGCGTGTTCGGCAAACCAATCGAGCAACCGTTTTCGCACGAGGCCGCGCCAACGGGCGTCGGGCAGTTCCGTTTGGCCGGTCGTCGCCGTGTCACGATCGGCTGTTCCGTTCGCGCCGCCCGGTTTGCGTTTTTTCTTCGCAGCCGGACCGCTCACTGTTCCTCGAGTTTCCCGAGCCGCGCGGTCGTTCGCGTTTCCTGCTGGCCGCGTTGATAGACGATGTCGATCTCTTCGCCCGGCATGTGTGCGTCGATCGCTTTTTGAAGATCCTTGAACTGCTTGATCGGTTTGCCATCGACTTGCAGCACGACGTCGCCGGGCAACAAACCCGCTTTCTCGGCCGCCTGTCCCCGCAGCACTTCGTTGATCAAACACTCATTGAAGTTGTCGTAACATTGCACGCCGAGAAAGCCACCCTGTTTGAAAATGATTTCGAGGCCGGGGACGGTTTTTCGCAACGCGTCGACTCGTTCGGCAGGAGCGGCGGTACCGTTGAGAGTCAGCGAGACACGAATCGGCAACGTGGCGAGTTGGTCGATCAATTCACCGCTCATTGGAACGTACCGCAACTCGAGTCGGCGGAGTTCGGTGATCGCACCGAGCGTCCGCAGTTCGTCCGCGTCGACGTCACCATGCAGCAGTGCCAACGTTTTGAGATCGGGCATGCGAACAACGCCTTCGAGAATATCGAGCCGGATGGCTTCGCCTTTGAGCCGGGCGTATTCGATTCCGTCGACCCATTGCAGCAGATCGAGCAACGCGGGGTCGCCTTCGTAGACGCCGTCGAATTCAACGATCCGTTTCAATTCGCTGCGGGCACCGAGAATGAATTCGGTCGTGCCGACAAACACGCCCGCGTCGCTGAGCAAGTCGACGGCGAGTGCCCGGCGGACGTCTCGGACTTCTTTAGTTGCAATTTTCGCACGCGTGCCGCGACTGCCGCCGAGCGTCGAGATTCGCAACAGTTCGTCCCACGCGGTCGGGCCGATCGAATTGCCGTCGGCCGCAGGGGGAGCGTCGGCGGAGGTTTCGTTTGGGGGGGCTTTTGGCGGCTGAGTTTTCGGGGGGACGATGG
>JBICHZ010000192.1:0-15577 GCA_043101355.1 Rhodopirellula sp. JB044 | reverse complement strand
CCGTAGCGAAAGTCGCCAAGACTTTCGGTGATTGACGAGCCATCCCGAAACTCATCGCGAGTTTCGTTACCCTAAAGCGAGTCGTTGCCGCACTACTAACGTGGTTTGCGTTTGGTCAGTTTCCGGTTGGCAGCCTTCTTGCCGGTGGCGGTTTTGGAGGTGCCGGTGTCCGCGGTGTCGGTCGCAGCCTTCTTCTTTTTCGCAGGTGCGTCGGCGGTTTTCTTGCTGGCTGATTTCTTGGTGGACTTTTTTGTCTTGGAGGCCTTAGGGGCTTCCGCCTCTACAGGAGAATCCGTTTTTGCCGTCGCTTTCGGGGCGGCCGACTTCTTGGCTGCCTTGGGTTTGTTCGTGGTGGATGTTGCTTTCGCCGCAGAGCGGACAGGCTTTTTCTTGCCTGTGGGGGCCTTCACCTCGGCTTCGGCGATTGCGGCGGCTTCGGCTTCTTGTTTGGCGGTCTCGCGTTCTTCGGCTTTCCGTTTGGCGACGCGTTTCTTCGCCGCTTTCTTACTGACGAGCCATTCGTCGAGGTTTGCGGCGCTACCCTTGGCGACGGATTCGAGCATCGCGCGTGCTGTCTTGTCCGATGGGTCCATCAGCAAAGCGACGGCGGGTTGGTGCAACAGGTTGGCGAACTCGATGCCTTTGCTTTTGGGCACCGCCCGCTCGAGTCCGGGGACTCGGCCGTCGGACGCTTCGGTTTGGCTCGCGATGCCGGTGACGAGCATGACCACCATTGCCGAGTAGTCGATCGGGATCGAATGGCCGCCGAGACCATGTTGGATGATGTAGCTAAGTACGAAAGGCGTCATGCCCGGCAATTTCTCAAACTTCGCAACCGCTTTGCCGAGGTTTTCCTTCTTCAGGTGATCAAGATCGAAGGAGTAGAACTCTTCGAAGATACTTTGAAGGTTTGTCTTCAGGCGAAGGGCTGCTTTGCCGGGGTCCGGTAGGCTCGACAGGACGTCGGAGAGTTCCGTGACTGTCGTTACCCGCACTTCGTTCCAGTCGAAATAGTCTTGCTCCAACTTGGCAAGTCCTTCGTCAGCGAGTTCGCTCGGGCAGTCCTCTAGCAAGCAGGCGTAGAGTGCATGTTCGAGCAAGGGTCGCGAGGGGCTCGCCGGCGGGATGCTGTAACTTTTCTTAAGAGCGGTGTGCAGCTTGGTGATTAATTTCGAACGATTGGTGGCGGACATAAAGAATGTGAGATTCAGTGTTCAGGTGGCTGAGATCAGCGGGGCGTGCGATCAGTGGGTGCGTGTTCCGTTAGTTGGATTGCCCGCTGTTGTCTTGGTTGTTTTGGGGCGGTGTGTCGTCACTGCGTGATTCCTCGCCGGCGTCCGTGTCGTGAGCTTCGGCGGGTTGGTCATCCGATTCCGGCAGGGTTTCGCCGCTTTGTTCCGCCCGAATGCGGGCGAGGATTTCGGTGACCGCCATCGCGTTTTCCTGCCCCTTGTCCAACTCGAAGGACAGCCGCGGCGTGTATCGGGTGTCGAGGCGATTGGCAATTTTACTTTGCAGAAATCCGGCCGAGTTCTGTAATCCCCGGATTGAAAGTTGTTTTTGAGACTCGTCGCCCATAACGCTCACGGACACTTTGGCCTCGCGCATGTCGGGAGAAACATTCACCGAGATGACGGTGACATCGCGAACCCGCGGGTCACGGATATCTTTCAGGACGGCGGTGGCGACGACTTCGCGAATCGCTTCGGCGGCTTTGAGTTGGCGGCGACTGGACAAAGGAGGGTCAGGAGGTGAGGAGTTTGGCTGAATAGGGAAGCGGCTCTTAGCGAGCCGCGACGTTAGGCCCGGTCGGCACGCTCACGCACGGCCGGGGAAGATCGATTGTGCCCGCGGTGATTAGCGGTCGCTGCCGTCGCGGGATGCGACGGTCAGGGATACTGCGGGTTCGCGCGAGACACGGTGCGTCTTCTAAATACGCATCCATGTCGATTGGTAATCACGCGATCAGTCGAGCTTTCGGGCTACCTCTTCGATGCGATATGCCTCGAGGACATCATCCTGTTTGATGTCGTTGAAGCCGGCCAACCGGATACCGCACTCCATGCCACGCGGCACTTCTTTGACGTCTTCTTTGATTCGACGCAAAGTGTCGAGCGGGTATTCGCCGATCACACGGCCATCCCGGCTGACGCGGATGCGGCAACCACGGACGATCGATCCTTGGGCGACGTAACAACCGGCGATCGTTCCCACACGGCTGATGTTGAAGACCTGCTTGACCAACGCACGGCCGAGTTCGACGACGCGTTCCTCTGGTTTGAGGCGGCCCTCGATCATCATCCGAATGTCATCGGTGAGTTTGTAAATGACGTTGTAACGACGGATCTCGATCTCGCGTTGATCGGCGAGTTGGCGTGCCTTCTCGTCCGGGATCACGTTGAAACCAAGGATCACCGCGTCGGAGGCACTCGCGAGGGTCACGTCCGCGAGGGTGATGCCGCCAACCGCTCGCTGCAGAACTCGCAGTTCCACCTCGGGGTGGTCGAACTTGCTGAGTTCTTTGTCGATGGCTTCGAGTGAACCCCGGGCGTCGGCGCGGATGATCAAGTTCAGCTTTGCACGTTCCTCGCCCGCCAGGTTTCCGCCCGCGAGCATGTCTTGGAAGGAGTCGAATGAAACCTTCGTGGTGATGCCCGAGAGCGATTGGCGGCTCGATTCATCTTCGCGGGTGCCGGCGATTTCGCGGGCTTGCGAGATGTCTTGGAGAACGTGGAAACGGTCGCCCGCGCCCGGCGGGGTATCCAAACCGGTGAGGCTGACCGGGACACTCGGCCCTGCTTCGGTGATCGGTTTGCCGGTCAGTGTGTTGTGCAGCGATCGGACGCGACCGTGGGCGGGGCCGCAGACGAGGATGTCGCCGACACGGAGGGTACCGTTTTGTACGACGAACTTCGCCACGACACCTTTGTCGCCGTGCTGTTCGGCTTCGAGGCAGACGCCGAGTGCCGAGCGGTCGGGGTTGGCGCTGTATTCATTCAGTTCCGCAACCGTGAGCAAGGTTTCGAGGAGTTCGTCCATTCCCTCGCCGGTCGTGGCACTGGTTTTGACGATTTCGACGTCACCACCCCACTCACTCGGAGTCAAGCCGTGTTCGGTGAGCTGCGTCATGACGCGGTTTGGGTCCACGCCTTCGAGGTCGATCTTGTTCAGTGCGACCACGATCGGCACTTCGGCGGCCTTGGCGTGGCTGATGGCTTCCTCGGTTTGCGGCATGATTCCGTCATCGGCAGCCACCACGAGGACGGCAATGTCGGTGACGTTCGCACCACGTGCACGCATTTCGGTGAACGCTTCGTGACCCGGCGTGTCGACGAACGTGACGCCGCGTCCATCTTTCTCGATGTTGTAGGCACGGATGTGTTGGGTGATCCCGCCTGCCTCGCCTTTGACCACGTTGATCCCGATCAGGTAGTCCAGCAGGCTGGTTTTTCCGTGGTCGACGTGGCCGAGGAACGTGACAATTGGGGCCCGAGGAACCAACGATTCGGCGTTGTCTTCCTGGGTCTCGAGTTCGGTGATCAGTTCGTCTTCGAGCGACTCGGCGGCCTTGAGTTCGATGTCGATCCCGAGTTCGGTCGCAACGAGTTCGGCAGTCTCGAGGTCCATTTCCGAGTTGATGTTGATCATCATGCCCATGCCCATCAGCGTTTTCATAACATCTGACATCGACACGCCGGATGCTTCGCAGAAGCTACGGACGGTACATGGGAGTTCGAGTTGGACGCGTTCTTTCCGCGGCGCGGCTGTGTTGGTGCCTTTGCGGCGGATGCGTGGCCGGTTGCGTCGCAGTTGGCTGCGGTCTTGGTCACCGGTTCCGATGACGCGTCGGCCACCACCGCCGCGTGCACGTTCGGCACGAGCGCTGGCCATTCCGGCGAGGCCTTTCTTGCCGCGTGGTTTGTCATCTTCGTCGATGATCTTCTTGCGGCCGGCGAAATCGGTCGAGCCGGTGGCGTCTGTCTTATTTCGTTTCTTTTCCGCATCGTCTTTCTCGAGCCGAGCAAGGGGCGCTTTCATGCCCTGTTTGTGGCCTTCGATGACATCGCGGGTCAGTTTGATGTCTGGTTTCTGCGCAGGACCGCTGGAGGCGGCCGGTGCGGCGGGAGCGGGCGCACTCGGCAGTTGAGCGAGGTTAACCTTGATGCGGGGCTCTCGTTTGCGGGCTTTGCCACCTTCGGACGGTTTGTCGCTACTCGAGCGTGACGTGGCGCGGTCGAGTGACCGCATCTTGCCGCCGCCGGTGAGGTTTTCGCGGCGGACAGGGCCCCCCGGACGATTCGGTACCACGCGTCCACCGGAGTTGCTGGCCATGCGGTCGGCAATTCGGCTGGCCCGGCCACCGTCTTGTTTACCGGATTCTTTTTCCGCTGCCGGCGCTTTGGCGGGCGGCGTGGGCGCAGCCGGCGGTGGAGAGGCCGGTTCAGACGGCTTTTCCTTCGGCGTCGCGGGCATGACGTCCTTCAGGCGAACCTCCGGTTTGGGCGAGGCCGGTTCGGCAGGTTCTGCCGGCGCCGGTTTTTCGGCTGGTTTCAGAACGGGGGTGCGGAGCACGGGAGCCGGCCGTGTGGATTCGGTGCCTTCGGCGGGGGCTTTGTCGCGTTCGCGTGGTTTGGCACGTCCGACTTGGATGGCGGCGGGACGGCGGGTTGACGCACGGTCGAGATCGCGAACGGGCGCAACCGGTTTGGCCGGTGCGTCTTTGGTTGCGGTCGCGGTCGGGGCAGCTTTCGGCGCTGCTTTGGAGGCACTCGAGATGGAGTCGCGTACGGTTTGAGCTTCGTCGTCGGTCAGGCTGGCTAGCGCAGAGCCTTTACCGGTGATTCCGGCTTTCTTTACCAGATCAACGAGATCTTTGCTGTCGAGGTCGAGTTCTTGGGCAAGCGCGTACATGCGTACTGGCACTGGGAGGGGGTCCTGTCAAATTCGATAGTTGAAGTCCGACGGCCCCGCTCGGGCTGCTCGGCTTCGTTGTATTTTGTTCAAAATCGCATAAAAAGACCTCCATCGACACTAAGCCGAGTACCGAGGTGCTATCTCAGCGGCTGTGGCTCGAGTGAGCAGCCTGGCTCAAGATAGGGGAGTCGGTGCTGTCACAATGTCGGGGAATTTCATAGCGGTCAAAAAATCGGGCTGTCCGTGAAAGGCACGGATGCCCCAACGCGGAGACGATAGGATAACGCAAAGGCCTGAAATATGAAAACGGCTTCCTTGTCAGTCCTATGTGTTTCCACCGGAATCTTTCTCTGGGGTGTCCCCTGAGGCGGCTTCGCCAACGGCGGCGGGCTCCTCGGAGGTGGTTTCTTCTGCGGTAGGCTCGGCCGCCGCGGTGTCTTCTTCGGTCGTTTCAGGCGATGTAGGGTTTTCTGTCGCAGCGGCGGTTTCTGCGGCCGGTTCGGCAGGGGGTTCACCAGCGTCGGCGGCTGATTCCGGTGCTGACTCAGCGGCTGCGGGTTCAGTTGCCGGCTCCGCAGGTGCTTCTTCGGGTGCCGGTGTCTCGGCCACCGGTGCTTTTTCCGACGGAGGCATGTGTGCTTCCATTTCGGCCCGTTCGCGATCGAGTTTTTCGTTCTCGCGGCGGACGCGTCGTTCGTCGGCGGCGGCTCGCTCGGCCTCTTCGGCCTTCGCTTCGGCGATTTCAACGATTTCGTCGACCTGTTCTTCGGTCAGTCCCGCCATCTCAGCGAACTGGTCCGGTTCGATCACCGAAAGGTCGTCGTAGGACAGGTAGCCCTGTTCGACGAGGGTCTGAGCGATTTCCTCGGTGATGCCCGGGATTTGGCTGAATCCGGTAACGGCACGCTCTATCTGCTCTTCGAGTTCGTTGCCGGTCATGATTTCAATGTCCCACCCGCAGAGCTTGCTGGCCAAGCGAACGTTCTGGCCACGCCGACCGATCGCGAGCGACAGTTGGTCTTCTTTGACCAGCACGATCGCGCGGCCGATCATGTCGCAGAGCAGGACCTGATCGACTTCCGCCGGTTGCAGGGCGTTGGGGATCAGGACTTCAGGATCGCTGTCGTAGCGGACGACGTCGATGTGTTCGCCGGCGAGTTCTTCACGTACCGCTTTGATGCGGCTGCCGCGGTAGCCCACGCAAACCGAGATCGGGTCGATGTTTTGGTCATCGCTGCTGACGGCGACCTTGCTGCGGTATCCGGGTTCACGCGAGATGGACTTGATCGCGATGACCTCGTCGTTGAGTTCCGGGATTTCTTGTTCGAAGAGGCGCTGGACGAACTGCGGTCGTGTACGGCTGAGCACGACACGGACTCGGTTGCCGCCTTGTGGACGCACCTCATAGACGATCGCGCGGACGCGTTCGTTTGCATGCAAACTCTCGCCAGGGATCTGTTCGCTGCGGGGCAGGATGGCTTCGACGTTACCGAGGTTGACCGTGGCGACGCCACCATCGGCGCGGCCGATCATGCCGCTGACGATTTCACCGATCTGGTCGCGGTACTCGATCATCAACGCGTCGCGTTCGGCTTCGCGGACCTTCTGGATGATGACCTGTTTGGCGGTTTGGGCTCCGATACGGCCGATTTGGTCGTCGCCGAGTGGTTCGCCCTCGAGGGTAGCGGAGATCTGTCCGTTTTCGCGATTGATCGAAACGACCACGTCCGAGTCTTCACCGTATTGGCGCTTCGCGGCGCTTTGCAGTGCGGACTCGATGGCTTGGAACAGCAATTCCGGAGCGATGTTTCTGTCGCGATGGAGCGAGTCGACGTAACGCAAAATGTCTTGCGGATTCATAGCGACAAGGAGGGGCGATAAGGATGAAAAAGGCGTTGGATCAGTGGGGGATGAGACGTTTCAGGAGCGACCTGGGTTCTACCCACAATGAAGTATGGGATAAAAAATTAGCCCGGACCGAAAAGGCCCGGGCCAACTAAGGTTTGCCTGAAGTCTGTGGCGTCGAGGCTATCGAAAGACTGGCTCAGTGTCAATGCTTCCGAGAGCAGTTCGCCGCTAACGAAGCACGCGTTGAGCCGCGGTTGCGAGTACGTGTGGCGTGTCGAGTCCTTGCAAGAAACCGCTCTCTCCCTGAACCCGAACTCGGCTGCCGAGATGTTGCCGCAGCTCCACACCGGGTGCCGGCGTCACGTAGGCGATCGTCTGTCCACCTTGGTCGGTAATCGCGTAGGGAGGACGGTTGGGATCGGCCGAATAAACCTCCACCAACACGCCGGATGGGGCGGACGACGCGGAGGCATTGTCGTTCGCCGGAATCGATTGTGAAGAAACCGGTGGCTGTGGCGAATTCGAAATCGATTGGACGTGCGACACCGGTGCAACAGGCCCGGTGGCAGCAGGCATCGTTTGATTCATCGTGGTCTGTTGATTCATCGTGGTCTGGTTCGTCATGCCGGGGCTCCCGACGCGGGCGACGAAGTTGCCTCCCGTGTGAGCAGGTGCGGGCGTTGGCGGTCCGGGGATCGTCGGCGTTTGCAAGGTGCGGTTCGGGTAGGACGGTGGAGTCATGACCACGCTCGGTGTTCCCAAGTGAGTGGTGGCAACAATGGTGTCGCCGTCTCGGCGGCGGGCCAACGATTCGTAGTCGCGGGCTCGTTGGGCGAGGTCGTGCATCGAAAGGCGTGTGGCGGCATCGGCAACCAAGCGGATTTCAGGTGCCGACGCTCCGCGGGCCATCAGTGATGACATGATCGACGGCAGCGAGTCGGCAGTCGCGTGGGCGACCGACCGCTCGACTTCCTCGAGTTGAGTGGAGGTGATCGTGCGCTGCTTTCGTGGTGGAACGAACGAACGAAGTGGGCTCGACGGGTATTCGCTGCGGGCGACCAGACGCGGAGACGACATGATCGCGATCTGCGATTGGCCTGTTCGCGTTTCGGCGTTCGACTGCATTTCGGCACTCGACGTGGCGGCGACGGTTTGAGCGTCGGCAGTTCCTGCAGCAAGTTGATCGGCCGGGGCCTGCTCGCCGGTCGATGGCGTGGATGCGACGTCAAGCGTTTGCACCGGAGTGTTCTGGGTGGAGTTTGCGGGGTTGGCAGCGTCGGCGGCCAATTGTGTGGATTGCTCGGCCGGTTCGGTAACCGACGAAGTGGCGTTTTGGGCCAAGCCGCTGCCGATCGGTACGAGGTCCGGAACCCGGCGGCTCGATTCGGTCGACGGTTCGAGGTTGGCGGGGCCCTTAGGCCGTCCGCTCAACAACGACGCGATGCCCTCGGTGACGCGTTGGGAGAAGCTGCGGATTTCGTGCTGTGTGCCATCTCCGTTTTCGTGTGCTTCCGAGTGTGAGGCGATTCGGCTGTCGTGTTCGGAGGGTTGGTTGTCGTCGACTTGGTCGAACCTGCTGCGACTGCGTTGTTCGATGTGTCGTTCGATCTCATCGAGACGGCGGATTTCGGCGAGGGCTTCGAGACGTTCCTGGCGAGTTTCTCGCGGGAGGTCGTCCCGGTAAGGTTGGTTATCCGAAACGCGGCGCAGACCGGATCCGACCGACTCGCTGCGGGATGAGGAGGCGACGCGGGCGCGTTGTTCAGGGATGTGCGAAGGGCCGCCTGGTAAAAATTCAATCGGCTCGTCGGTCGTGATGCTACGCAGGTCGGCGACCAATTCTTCTGCGGTGGTGACGACTTGATCGCGATGAATCCAACGGAATTCGCCCGAGGGAGGAACGATGCGGTACCAAGTCTGTGGGCCGTCGGGACCGTCGCGTTCGCTGCGACCAAGGATGGTGACGGTTTCGCCTTCACGCAGTTGGACCAGCCATCGATAGCGGCGGGCTCGGCCGAGATTGGTGCCGATCCATGCGACCGTTTTGTCTTCGATGATTTCTGCTTCGAGTGCATCGGGTTTGGCGTTCGGGCCGAGATCGGAGTCAATCAGCTTGGCCGCGTCCGCTGGGATCCAGCAAAAACTGTCGTCTGTTGGACGCACGCCGAGCCAACCGTCTTCGGTTTCGACATACACCTCCAGTTCTTGTCCGTGACGCAGTGGGTCGGTTCGGTAATCATCGCCCGATGGACCGCACCGCAGGTAAGCCGACTCTTCGGCGACAAACACCAAGTAGGGCTCCGATACGAACGGAGACGCGGAGTCGCCGGATCCGTTGGATTGAGCCGACACCACCGAATTCGTAAGAGCGACCAGCAAGCAAAAGAGCACGCCGATGACGGGCTTTTGCGCGAGGTGAGCCGAATAACGGGACGAAGTTTTTAACAGCGGGGACCGACGCATCGTGCGGCTTCCGTTGTGACAGGTAAGAAACAGTTTATTGAGCAAGTTCGCTAGCGGCGTCTATGCCGAGGCTAGAGAAGTCAGCGATAGCGACAAAAGCGTCGCGGTAGCAAGGTCAAATCTTCGTTCGGGTCAGTTTCACGCACTGGCGATGGGGCGTGTTGAAAACCGAACGGGCTCGATGTCCGGGGATCGGGGATGGCGTGTCTTCTGCGTTTCTCGCTTTCGCTTCCCTGCCGCCTCCGCCCTGCCCTGCCCCGAAGGCTCCGCGCCCGTCGCTCTCGGTTGCCCGTGTTTCCGCCGTGCCGGGGATTTTGTGTTGCTGTCACGCGAGACAGATTGCCGCGGCGGAATACCGGATTTAAAAATGCACCCAATGGTGTTTGTTTGGTAGTGTTGGGGTATCCCGAGAGCGGACACGGTTTTTCGAGACGTTCCTTTTGTCGCTGGCTCTCGCTTCTATTTTGCCGTCCAATTCGAAATGAGGTTGTTCCGTGTCTGAAAAGAACACTGCAGTGCATCTCGCCCGAGAAATTGAGATCCAAGGTGGCAGCACGATCAGCAAGACGCTGCACCAAGACGACAATTTGAAGATCGTGTTGTTCGGATTCGACTCCGGTCAAGAATTGTCCGAGCACACCGCGTCGGTGCCCGCGATCATGCATTTTCTTGAAGGGAAGGCGGATGTGACGGTGGGAGCCGGCGAGTCCGTTGCCGTTGCCAACACGCTCTATCACATGGATGCAAAGATGCCTCACAGCATCCGCGCGACTGAGCCGACGAAGATGCTGTTGATGCTGCTAAAGAAATGCTCGTGAGGCGTCGCCGGTCAACTCACGTGGGTGGCGTCCTTTGATCGTGTGCGTTTACCGACAGGCTTCGATCGCTGCGGAAACGAGGTCGGCCGGGACATCGCCGACGAGTTCGACGTTTCCGATTCGGTCGGGAAGGACGAACCTCAATTTGCCGTGTGCCACCTTTTTATCGCGAGCCATGACGGCAACCATCTTTTCGACGTCGGCGTCCTTCCATCTCAGCGGTAGACCCGCGGCGGCGAGTAACTCGGTTTGCCGGGTCAGCAATTCGGCGGGACAGCGGCCGAGCCGGACGCTGAGTTCCGCCGCCATTTGCATTCCGATCGAAACCGCTTCGCCGTGCAGGAACGCTCCATAGCCGGCGGTGGATTCGATCGCATGGGCGAACGTGTGGCCGTAGTTCAGGATCGCACGACGGCCGGTGGTTTCTCGTTCATCATCGGCAACCACGCGGGCTTTCGATTCACAGCTTCGGGCAATCGCATGACGGGTCGGTTCAGGGGATCGGTTCAGGATCGCGGTGATGTTCGATGCCAAATAGTCGAAGAACTCGGCGTCTTCGATCACACCGTATTTGATCACCTCGGCGAGCCCGCTGACGTATTCGCGTTCGGGGAGGGTTTCGAGAAAGTCCGTGTCGATCCAAACCAGATGAGGTTGCCAGAACGAGCCGACGAGGTTCTTTCCGCCCGGTAGGTTGATTCCTGTTTTGCCTCCGACGCTGCTGTCGACCATCGCGAGCAACGTGGTGGGAACCTGCACCAGTCGCAACCCGCGCGTGAAGGTGGCCGCGGCAAAACCTGCGAGGTCTCCGATCACGCCTCCTCCCACCGCGATCACGACGCTGCGACGGTCTGCCGCAGTGTCGAGCATTTCGTTCCAAAGCCGCGCGATCCGATCGGTCGACTTGCTGGTTTCGCCCGACTCGACATCGACCACACTCAGACGCAGGTCATCGGAGGTCTGGGCATCGGTGCGCAATGCGTCGGCAATCGCTTTGCCGGCCGACATCGCGACGGCTGTGTCCTGCACGATGATCGCGTGCGTGCAATCGCCGAGGGCCTCGCGAAAATTGTTTGCGAAGCCGGATGAGTCCGTGGCGTTCGTTTGGCCGCTGTTAATGACGATCGGATAACTGCGGTCGTCTAAGTCCACTGTGATCGTGCTGGTGCCGGACGGCGAGGCGGTTGACGTTTCGTTGCGGGGAGGGATTGGCACGGTTGGTATGCTAAAACGAAAGGGATGGATGTTCGCGGTCTGCGATCGGATACGGATCTATCCTAACTGCTGTCGCGGGTTTCTCGCGATACGACTGAATCATTGAAACATCGATCACCCCACAACCCGCCGCACGATCGGATCTGACCTTTGTCCAACGCATCTCCCACCACCGCAGTTTCAACCGAGCCGGACGTTTCCGAAAAAGGGGCTGGGAACGTCGGCGACGATCGGCACGCTGACAAATACAACGACCCCCGGGCGAGCTTTGGTTGGAAGGCCTGGGCGACGATGATCGCGATCATGGTGGGCGGTGCAGTGTTCGCTCTTTCGAGCATCTATGTTCGCCGAACCCGGTTAGAAGAGACGACGCGGTTCTGGGGCTCCGAGACGATCACGGCGATCCAGTTGGGTGACCACGTGATGTTGCTGCCCCAGGAAGGTGCCGATTTCGACGCGGTCGAACTCACCGCCTTTCCCGGTTTAGGGCATCTGCGGCGGGCGTTGCTCGACGAACGTCACTACCAATGGTCGTCCGAAGAGCAGGCGGGCGTGACGGATTACTGTGGCGAAGTCGAGGACCCGTTGTGTGTCCGGTTGGAGTTCTCCGATCCAACTTTGAAACGGTTCGACACCGCACGCGTCGATATCGAGTTGAACAGCGGCATGGTCGGCCCGTCCGATCAATCCCGACGGGTGAAGGTCAATGACCGAGTCCAACCGGCGTTGAAACATCAGATCGGGTTGCTGATGCGAGTCAAGCAAAAGCGATACGACCGCCGCGACTGAACCGGTTATCGGTCCCGCCTACTCGATCGATTCGCGAACTTCTCCACACGTGATTTCACACCGGGGATGAGACGGGCTGCGTTCTCGAAGTAGATCTTTCTCAGGACATTGTCGGGGAGGTCGATCCCGTAGATGTGCCACAGGCCCTGCGGTGGCGGCGACTTCTCGCTGTAGTCGAAATACTCGTCGCGGGTCTCGAAGAATCGCCAGTAAAAGTGCAACCGTTTTTCCGGCCATGGTCCGTCGGTGCCGAACAGGATTCGATCGGCGTAACGGATCATGAAGTCGCGTGATGTGTAGGGTTGCCGTCCGAGTTCGCTGATTCGCGACGCCGGTTCGACCCACAGGTTGGGATATCGCTCGAGCCATTGTGAGACGGTACGCAGGTCTTCCGCATTGTTGGCAATGTGAGCACCAATGAACTGTGTCTCCGGGTGACGGGCGATAACGCGATTCCTCGCCTCCAGCAGTTCTTTCCGCGACGGATACTCGTCGCCATAGAAGCTCCAATCCGGATGGCGTGAAAGTTCTTCCCAGCGCTCGTTGGTCGCGTCGATCGGTTCGAAGAAGGCGGCTGGGTCGGCGGTGTGGATGATGACCGGGATGCCGAGCTCTCCGCAAACCGCCCAAATCGGATCCCATCTCGGGTCGTCGATTTTGACGAGCGAACCGTCCGGATTTCGATAGCCCAGCCCGAACCGTTTGAAAATCTTCAGGCCGGAAACCCCATGCTTGACCGCCGAACGTAATTCTTGGGCGGTGCGTTCGGCGAATCCCTGTTGATGACAGGCCCACGTCGACGGATCGTCGGAGGATCCGTCGCCTCGCCAGTCGATGTTGGCGTAAACGATGAAACGGTCTCGATAACGTTTCCAGAGATGATCGAGGTGTTCTTCGAGTTGGCTGCCGAGTTTTCCGTCGAGCGAGGTGCAAACCGCGATCCGGTTGCGGTCCATCATCGCAACGAGATCATCCAACGCTTCCTCGTTGTGTCGCAGCCGATAGAAGACGTGCGTGTGAACATCCACGACGGGGAATTTCGCGTGGGTGAGTGGTGTCGAAGCAGTTTTCAGTTCAGTCCGCGGGTCGAATACGCGTACCGACAGTTCACGGCCGTCGCGTCCATCGAGTACGCAGTCCGCGTCCTCGTTTTTGGTCGCGTTTTGTTCGAGCGTGTCAGCCTCTTCGTCCAGGTTCTCGGAGACGGCGCTCGCGGAAGGTGATGTTGGGGGCTCCTGCGTGAACCCCAACGTGCAGTCCCAGCATGCGAGCAGAATAAGGGGACATGCTAGTTTTGCCAGGAGGTCTATGGAGCGTTGAGTCGACATGCGTTGCTGCGTTAACTCATTGAGGGGGCCGGTCAGGGACTAAGACAGAGGTTGGATCGATTTGAGATTCTCGAACCGCTCGGCTAGCTCTTTTATACGTTCCGATGAGATCACGTCCACGGGACGCGACCACCGGGCGGTCGCGTTCCAACCCAATCCGCCTCGGATGGCCGAGGCGACCGTCGCGGCATCGGCGACGCCATCACGCTCGATCGCGGTTGCCTCCAACTGAATAACCGCCGCGAACAGTTCTGCGAGCAGGTCGATGCGATGTACCGATTCGGTTGGGAAATTAACGAAAGACTCATGTCGATATTTCGACGCGAGGGCTGTCACGGTCGGTGTTATCTGGTCGCTTTGGCGATTCCCCTCATTGTCATATTGATAGAAGCCTTCGCCACTCGCGACGCCGGCGAGTTTGCGTTTGACCAGAGCCGGCAGCAACGGGGACGGATCCATCCGGTTGGGGAATGCACTCCACACAATGCGTCCACCGTCGAACGCCGTGCGAGTGCCGATCAGATCGATCAATTCAAACGGAGAAATCGGCATCCCGTATCGAAGTGCACCCTGCCGGATCGATTCGGCGTCGATCCCGCCGCACAGCAAGTCGGTCGCGAGGTTCAAATAAGGGGCCAACAATCGATTGACCACGAAACCGGGGGCGTCGCGTACCTGCAGTGGTGATTTGCCCAAACGCACAGCGTGTTCGCAACACGCGCGGATCACTTCGTCGTGGGTGCCGACACTTTTCCCCGTGGACGAGTTCACGCAATGATGCGGAATGATTTCAGCCGCGGGGCGCTGCGAAACCGGCATGAAAAAGTGAAGCCCACACAGCGAACGGGGCGAACGAAGTTTGGCGGCGATCGACGCGATGGGGAGTGTTGACGTGTTGGTCGTTAAGACGGCTTCGCGTTCAAACCAACGTTCGGCTTCCGCGAAAAAGGCCTGTTTGATTTCGAGGCGTTCGGCGATTGACTCAATCAACAACCACCGCGGAACGGGCTCTGTCCCTGACGCGAGTCTGCGAAACTCGTCGTCTTCGAAGGATGACGGCGAGGCTTCTGCGGGAGGCGAAAAGTGGACGACAGGTATGGGGATTCGGGCTCCCCAGGGGGACGCGGAGTTGGCAACCGCGTCGCTTTCTCTCAGCACCAGATCGCAACTACGACGCAAGGTCGATTCGTCCTGATCGGCGATCCAAACCTCGATCCCGGATCGCAGATGGTCAACCGCAATGGCCCGCCCGACAACTCCGGCACCGACGAGTAACACCCGATGGGCAGGATCGTTGTTGTTGAGATCGACGGGGGTCTGCTGCTCCTCCTCGGTCATTGTTGATCCTCGGCGGGAATCGGCAGATGCGAGGCGTCGGGGGGAGTGGTGGTGTCGACCTCCGAATCTGGCTCCCCGTCGTCGTTCGGGATGGGTTGTGGGACGAGGACCAAGCGGACCGGGGTGCCGCGGACAGGAAGGCGATCGGTAAAGGGTTCAAACAACAGATTGCCGGCATCGGCACTGCTGTTGAAGGGCACGTCGAGCATGGCGGTCGAGAAGTTCGAGACGCAGATCATGTCACCCGCGTTGGCGGAATAGTGTTCGGTACCGTCTTCGGGATCGGTCCAGAAACTGCTGCCGGCGAAAACCCAGGGTTCGGACAGCTCCTTTTGTGTTTCCACGTTGCGAACCCATTTGCGGGCGTCGACGACGGAGAACTTTTCGCTCGGAATAAAACGCTCTGCTACCGCCGAGTTATCGGCTTGACCGTCTTCCGAGTTTTCGCGAGAACTCTCCGGTGCAGTGTTTTGTACAGGATCCCGCCACATGACCCACACGGTGATGGTTTGACCGGTCGGAGGCAGGAACTCAGGATCCCAGCGTACCGGCGTGCCGCTCTGTGCTCCGATCGCCAGCAAAGCCGCGTGAACCTCACTGCTCTTGGCGAACGCTGCGATGACGGACTCGTGTTCTTTGGTACCGATCGGGCACGCCAGCATTTCGAGCGGTCCACGCGTCATGGTCACGTATCCGTCGATGTAGACCCGTTTGGCACGGAGGTCGACCCACAGATCGGGTTGGGCACCGAGTTGTTTCGCGCCCGGAGGCGGGCCATAGGTATCGGCGATTCTTCGCAGCGCCGCGCGTTGGGCTTCGATGTGAGCCAAAATCTCAGGGTCGATTTCGTACTCGTCGTCTTCC
>JBICHZ010000191.1:0-3781 GCA_043101355.1 Rhodopirellula sp. JB044 | reverse complement strand
TGGGCGTTAGCCAGGTTGTCGTCTGATTAACCGCCGCTAACGCGGAACGGCTGGTTAAATCGAGATCCCGCCAAGGGATTCGATACGTTCATCTTTGCGGCGCCCGCATTGCGCCAACGGGCTTCGAGTGCTGCGCACATTCGGGCAACCCCCCACCCTATCTATCGCATGACGCGGGGCCGTGACATCGCTTTGTTTTTCGCGCTTTTTCATGGTTTGAAGTGTGTTTTCGCCAGTGGCACGGCGGTTGCTACCACGTTCACCCGGCGGACGCCGAGATGCACCCAGCGGGCATCGTTGGTGATCGTCAAAACAAACCGATAAGTAGCCTTCACAACCAAATACCAAACGCAGCCAATTTTATGACTCAACCAGCCACGCTCGAACCGGTTACCGAAAACCACCTCGATATCATCCACTACGCGAAATCACGTTACTCCGCCAAGACATACGACTCGACCCGGAAAATTTCCGACGACGACATCGACAAAATCAAAGACTTGCTGCGATTCAGTCCATCGAGCACGAACGCTCAACCGTGGCACTTCCTGTTGGCGACAACCGACGAAGCGAAAGAGAAGATCGCCAAATCGACCGACGAGAAGTTTCCGTTCAATAGCCAGTCGATCCGCGACGCCTCTCATGTCGTCGTCTTTTGCAGCAAGCTCGAGATGGACGAAGACTTCTTGCTTCGCGTTCTCGCTCAAGAAGAAAAGGACGGCCGGTTTGAGTTGGCGCCGGAGTACAAAGAGAAGATGCACGAGGCCCGCAACATGTTTATCAACATGCATAAGCACGACCTCAAAGACGTTCAACATTGGATCGACAAGCAGGTCTACCTGAACGTTGGTCAGTTCCTGTTGGGCGTCTCAACGCTAGGTATCGATGCGACGCCGATGGAGGGTTTCGATGCCAAGGTGCTCGATGAGCAGTTCGGTCTGCGAGATCGTGGATACACGAGCCTCGTTGTTGTGACGATTGGTTATCGTAACGCCGACGATGACTACAACGCGGGGCTTCCCAAGTCACGCATGCCGTTCTCGGAAATCCTTACCGAAGCCTGATCTCGGCTCCTGTGACGCGATGCCGCGTCGGCGTACGCTTTCCATCGGGACGATCGGTGGCGTACGCTTCCCAAACCCTCGCGGCGAACCTCTCTGCGTACGGCAATTCTCTCGTTTACTTCCAACCTCACAGATTTTAAATGTCATTCAATGCTATCGTCGTCGAACCGACTGGCGACGACGAAGTCGCTGTCTCGATTGAACCACTCACCAACGACCAACTGCCTGAAGGCAATGTGACGGTTGCCGTGGAATACTCAACCGTCAACTACAAGGACGGTCTATGCATGCGACCCAAAAATGGACTCGTGCGGCACTACCCTCACGTGCCCGGAGTCGATTTCGCGGGCACCGTCGAGACATCGAGCGACCCCCGATACAAACCCGGTGACAAAGTTGTCCTGACCGGATGGCGAGTTGGTGAGATTCACTGGGGAGGCCTCTCGCAGAAGGCTCGCGTCAATGCGGATTGGTTGGTGCCGCTGCCCGAAGGTCTCTGCACCAAACGAGCCATGGCCGTCGGAACCGCCGGACTCGCGGCGATCCTCGCCATCAATGCTTTGGAAGATCACGGTTTGAAACCCGGCCAGGGACCGGTTCTGGTTACCGGCGCGGCCGGCGGCGTCGGTTCGATAGCAACCGCCACGCTCAGTAACCTCGGCTATGAGGTGGCCGCCGTCACAGGGCGTGCGGAAGCCGACGACTACCTCCGCTCGCTCGGGGCGAGCCAGATTGTTGCACGCGAGGATATCGGCTCGGTGACGAAGCGACCGTTGGAATCAGAAACCTGGGCCGGATGCGTGGACGCCGTGGGTGGTGAAATGCTCGCCCGAGTTCTCGGTCAAATGAAGTACGGTGCATCCGTTTCGGCGGTAGGCTTGGCGGGCGGTGCCTCGTTGCCAGCCTCGGTCATTCCGTTCTTGCTGCGTGGCGTGAATTTGCTCGGCATCGATAGCGTGATGCAACCTTATGAAAACCGCGTGCGGGCATGGCAACGCATCGCGAACGACTTGCCATTTGACGCTCTCGATCAAATGATGCATCCCGCCACACTCGCGGACGTTCCAAAGTTGGCAGCCGACATTTTGCAAGGCCAAGTCCGAGGACGTGTCGTCGTCGACGTCAACGCGTGAAGCTGGGCAGCGGCGCGATAGCTCATGCCGATCGCAAAATCGCGCAGGTCGTCGCCTACCGCTGCCGCGGGCCATTCTCAAAGGACGCCTCGGATGATGCAATGTCGTCATCCGGCTGGATTGAGCCGAACGGATCGTTCACAATCAATGAAACGATCTGTCACATCGTCCTTTCCATCGCCCGAATCTCGACCATCGCTCTGACGCGACATGCAGCAATACGGCAGTTTTCGAAATTCCGCCTTCTGCGACTTCCTCGGACTCGCGTTGTTAGTGGTTGCGATTCCGATGGTCTATTGGAATGAACATTTTGCCGTTCGCACACATTCAGGTCTCGGCGAAGCGAACGCGTCGATCACCGAAGTCAGTGCTGTCTCGATCTCCGACGAGAACGACGGCAAAATAATCCACATCGCCGGACGGGCCCACACGCAGCAAACGCTCCACGATTCCGAATTCGGAATCGACTACAAAGGTATTCGGTTACAGCGTCACGTTGAGGTCTACCAGTGGTTTGAGAGTGTACATCGCGATCGAACGAGCAGTAGTTCAAGCTCCTCGAGTCGGTTCCTTCGCAACCGAAACCGCTATCAATATGAGCAACGATGGTCAACGAAACTGGAGGACTCCAGTGGCTTCCATGACCACGACAAACGCAGGAACCCGCGCTGGATGGAAGTTAAGCCGGCACTCCAATACGCAGGTGACGTGAGGCTGGGCAGATTCCGTTTGCCGCGTTCGTTGGTCACCCAAATCGATGCCTCCGTCCCGCTTCCAATCACGAAGAAAAAAATAACACGCAAACTCGCGAAAAGGGCGACGATCCGACGCAACGGTCGATATACCTACGCATACATCAAGGGCGACGGTAATCGCAAAGATCGGCTCGAGGTGGGTGATTACCGGATATGGTTTACCGGGACCCCGCCAACTTCCGTCAGCGTGGTTGGCAAACAAAACGGGGAAACGGTTTCGCCATATAAAACGCAGTCGGGCTCAGAGATTCTATTGCTCAAAAACGGAATCGTTGATCCTGCTCAAATTCTGGGATCCAACGACGCAACCCAAGCGGGTGATATCTGGGCAAAGCGTTTCGTTGCTGCCTGCATGATGTTGATCGGCTGCCTCTTCGTACTGCGTCCTCGAAAAGACAAGACGGACCGGGCACGCATATTAAAGCCGCTTCAATACCTCAACGATTTCAGTTCGTCCGTGTTGGTTAGCAGTTTTTGCATGCTCGTTGTGTCCGGTGCCGCGTGGATCATCGACTCGCCGGTCATCGGCATTGCATTGTTTGCGGTTACCATCCCGTTGGTTTATCAGCTCGTCAAAAGGTCACGAGCCAACCAGATCCGTGAAGCTGCACGACAAATCGAGATTGAAGCGACGAACTCAAAGCGAACGAGACGTAAAAGACCTAAGAGACGAAGACGCCGTTTTGCCTAGTGACGGATTCTGGGTCTTTGGCGGAACTCGATCGCTCGCCGAACAGGCCCGCACGGGTGAAATGTCATCCGCATGCGGGCGATCATGCCGGGCGTCTGTCATGCCGGGCGTCTGGGAAGAACCGCGTCTGACGCCGAT
>JBICHZ010000190.1:0-7847 GCA_043101355.1 Rhodopirellula sp. JB044 | reverse complement strand
AAGATTCGCATTCGCGAAGGTGGGTTCTGCGGCCGTCCGTGCGGCTGGCCTGCCGTCGGGACGTTGGGGCGAAGTGCCAATGGGATGTGGGGGCTCGGCTACGAGTTGATTGCGCCGTTAGAATGCCGCCCCGATCCTCGTTGGCGAGTTTGTCGGGGGCCCAGCGTGCATGTTGGTAATCTGGCGATGTTGTCGGCGATCTGGTCGGCTGGCCGGTGAACCAGCGATGTCGCCGGAGGCTCCGAGAGGCTGAGAGCCCCGTGGACGGCCGATATTTGCCGGGGCGAGATTTTTATCTCTGCGTCTGTATCATGCCGAAGCTTTCCAAACGACGTTTGCATCGTCCAGGCGACGTCCCTCCTTCCCAAACGACCTCATCCCAAGTCTCGAACCGCCATGTCTCGAACAGCCACTGTTGACCGTCAAACCGGCGAAACGACCATCAAACTATCCGTCAACCTGGACGGGACCGGGGAAGGCAAACGCAGCAGCGGTGTCGGCTTCCTCGATCACATGTTGGATTTGTTCGCCAAGCACTCGCTGATCGACCTCGACGTGACCGCGACGGGCGATTTGCACGTCGACGATCACCACACGACCGAAGACATCGGGATCGCGCTGGGGACCGCGGTGGATCAGGCACTCGGGAATCGTGCGGGTGTTTGTCGTTACGGGCACTTCACGTTGCCGATGGACGAATGTTTGGTCACGTCCGCGGTCGACATGGGGGGACGCTATGCGTTCGAGTACCATGCCCCGATCGCCGCTCACAAGATCGGCACGTTCGACAGCGAATTGGTCGAACATTTTTGGCAATCGTTTGCCGCCAACGCGAATTGCAATTTGCACGTGTTGCTGCATCACGGCCGTAACGCTCACCACATTTCCGAATGCGTTTTTAAGTCGACCGCGCGTGCGATCCGGATGGCGATCCAAAGCGATCCACGAAGCGATGCGATTCCGAGCACGAAAGGTGTTCTGTAATTCCGTCTGATCCGCTATCTGGCAAAACTGTTTATGAACTCGACGCTGCGTCTTTACGATTCCAATCCCGCGAACCCGCAACGCAATGCAGCACTGTGGTGTGTGGCCCTGTTGTTTGCATTGGCGACTTTTGCCCTGGGCTGTGATTTGATGGCGGCCGATTGGCCGCAGTGGCGTGGGCCGCTGCGTGATGGTCATGCGGCGGACCAATCGTTGTCATCGTCGTGGGAGAAACGTTCGCCTGCGTTGAAGTGGGAATCCGAGAGCGCGGGCGTCGGTTACAGCAGCATGTCGGTCGTCGACGGCCGGATGTATACGATGGGGGCCGATGAACAGGATTGCTACGTGATCTGTTTGGACTCGCATAACGGCAGGCTGATTTGGAAAACGCGGGTCGCGCGGGCGGGGACCGGTTCGGATTACAGTCGCGGGTGGGGCGTCGGTCCAAGGAGCACACCGACGATCGAAGGCAATCAGGCGTTTGTTCTGTCGGACGTTGGTGTCGTCGCGGCGCTCAATCGCGAGAACGGCGAACTGCAATGGAAGGTCGATCTGGTTGCCGACCACGGTGGCAGCATTCCGAAGTGGGGATACAGCGAATCGGTTTTGATCGACGGTCAACGCGTGGTCGTGACTGCCGGCGGCGAGAAGTTCATGGTCGCGCTCAATCGCGAGACCGGCGAGCTCGTTTGGAACTCCGAAGGAGTGGACGCGAAGGCGCACTACGCATCAACGATGAAAGGTTCGTTCGACGGAACCGATTACTACGTGACTGCGGCGGAGATCGGCGTGGTGGGTTTTGATTGCGAAACCGGCGAGGAGTTGTTTGAGAACACGGTGACCGGAAACGGAACCGCGACGATTCCCACTCCGCTGTTGATCGGAGACGACCGGATTTATCACACGAGCGCGTATGGGGCGGGGAACGCTCTGCTGCAGTTGTCGCGTTTGGACGGGAAGATTCTCGCGGACGCCGTTTATCATGAGAGTCGTAAATCGATGGAAAACCATCACGGCGGCGTCGTGTTGGTGGACGGGACGATTTATGGTTTCACGCGGGCCAACGGTGGCATGTGGATGGCTCAAGATTTGATGTCAGGCGAGACGTTGTGGCAAGAAAAAATTCGCGGCAACAAGAGCGGTTCGATCGCCTACGCCGACGGCCGGCTGTATTGCTACAACGACGGCGACGGCAGCGTGATTTTGGTCGAACCGAGCCGGCAGGAATGGAAACCGCTCGGCCAGATCCGGCTGCCGCGAGAAACCGAGATCCCGCGAGATCGTGGGGCGATTTGGGCGCACCCGGTAATCGCAGACCAGACGCTGTTTCTCCGCGACCAGGATTTGATATTCGCGTTCGATATCGCGGGTTAGGCGTCTCTGATTGACCGGTGGACGGGCGATCGTCCGGCTCGTTGGGCGTTCCTTTTTTTGCCAACTCGCGTAGAGTAACAGGGAGGGCCGAACCCGGTCGGCGTTTGTTTTCCTGCCGCCGCGTGCTCCTCCCGAACCGAATTTCGATTCTGACGTCTCAATCAATGGATCGATCGCGGCTTACCCACCCGCATTCGCCTCGTCGTTCGGTTCCTTCCCGTCCATCATCCTTCAATCGATAACCTCTCAATCCGATGCCCATCCCGCAGGACGATCCGAACGATCAGGACATTTATCAAGAGCACGTCCTGGATCACTACGAAGACCCGTACAACCGGGGCCCGCTGGCTGGTGCGACCCACGCCCACGACGGAAAAAATCCGCTCTGTGGGGACACGATCCACGTCGATCTGCGGTTGGACGAAAACGGACGCGTCGCGGAAGCGTGGTTCGAGGGCGACGGTTGCGTGATCAGTCAGGCGTCCGCGTCGATGCTGCTCGAGGAGATCGAAGGGAAAACGATCGAAGAGGTCGAGAAGTTTTCGGCCGAAGAAATGTTGAAACTGTTCGGCCCGCAGTTGACCCCCAACCGGCAAAAGTGCTGCCTGTTGAGTTGGAAAGTCTTGAAGGGGGCACTGCAACGCCCGGTAGGAACGGAAGCGGACCCCAGCAACACGGAAGAAGATGAGCCGGAATCGCAGACGTCGTTCGGCGGGCCGTCGCTCGGAGAGGAACAGTAATGGGATTGCTCGATACCGATTCGCTTCGTCGTGACTTCCCCGTGCTCGAGCGGGACGTCGCCGGCGGCAAACCGTTGATCTACCTCGACAACGCGGCGTCGACGCAGCGTCCGAGGGCAGTCATCGACGCGATGGACGAATGCTATCTGCAGTACTATTCCAACGTTCATCGCGGCATTCACACGCTCAGTGAGGAATCGACGAAGGCGTTCGAATCGGCTCGCGAAACGACGCGTGACTTTTTGTCGGCCTCGTCCCTCGGCGAGGTCATCTTCACCGCGGGGACGACGGCGGCGATCAACACGGTGGCACGTTCGTGGGGCGACGCGAACGTCTCGTCCGGTGATGTGATTTTGCTGTTGATCAGCGAGCATCACGCGAACATCGTGCCCTGGCATCAACTCGCCGAGCGAACCGGTTGCCGGGTCGAGTTCATTCCGGTCGATGAACAGTTCGAAATCAGCGACGCGACCGTGGCCGAGTACCTCGATCGTCTGCGGCCGAAGATGTTCGCCTTCGCCGCCGCGAGCAACACGCTGGGCAGTGAATATCCCGTCAAAAAATGGACGGCGATGGCGCATGACCATGACGCGACGGTTCTGATCGACGCGGCTCAGGCGGCACCTCACCAAGAGATCGACGTTCGCGATTGGGACGCGGAGTTTGTCGTCTTCAGCGGACACAAAGTTTGCGGCCCGACCGGGATCGGTGTCCTATACGGAAAAGAAGCGGTCTTGAACGCGATGCCTCCGTTTCTCGGCGGTGGCGGGATGATCATGAACGTCACGACTGACGGCTTCACGACGCAGGAATTGCCCGAGAAATTCGAAGCGGGGACGCCTCCGATTGCCGAAGCGATCGGTTTGGCGGCGGCGTTGAAATATCTTCAGTCGATCGGGATGGAAAACATCCATGCCCACGAACGCATCCTCGGGGCGCGTGCCGACGCGGGGTTACGGGCGATCGAGGGTGTCCGCGTGATCGGGCCCGGACCTGAGAAAAAAGGGGGCATCAATAGTTTTGTGATCGAAGGCGTGCATGCCCATGACGTGTCGGCGTTCCTCGACCAACGCGGCGTTGCCGTGCGAGCCGGCCATCATTGCACCATGCCGCTACATCAAGCTCTCGGTGTGACGGCGACGTCCCGGGCGAGTTGCTACCTCTACAACACGGTCGAGGAGGTCGATGAACTGATCGCCGCGGTGGCGGATGTGCGAGCAAAATTCGCGCGGACGGGCCGGCGTCGTCGCTCGCGCCGATCGGTTGAATCGAACGCATGACCGCCGACCCGCAGCAACTGCCGTTTGACTTTGGCGGCGACGATGGGGGCATCGATGGCGAACCGGCAGAGGGCCGTCCCGATCGCGCTGCCGTGAAAAAAGCCGCTCGCAAGAAACGTGCGACTGCGGCGAAGTCCTCCGGCACCGCGGTCAACAAACCGTTGGCCGCCAAAAAGAAGGAAGCCGCCACGGCCGAAGAAGCACTCAGCATCAGCGACGTCACGCAGCGGATCAAACGGGTCGTCGAGTCGTCGTTGTCGAGTCTGTGGGTCGCCGGTGAGATCACCGACATCGCGCGGCCTCGCAGCGGCCATTTGTACTTCACCCTCAAAGACGACCGTTCGCAGCTTCGCGGCGTGATGTGGCGGAGCGTTGCCGAGCGGTTGCCATTCGATCTCGATGACGGACAGAGCCTACTGTGTTACGGCGACATCGAAGTCTACGCGGCGCGTGGTTCGGTGCAGATGGTGGTGAAAAAATGCCAACCGCAAGGCATGGGCGCGTTGCAGCTCGCCTTCGCGCAGTTGCAGGCGAAGCTCGAATCGGAAGGTTTGTTCGCTGCCCAGAGGAAACGGCCGTTGCCGCGTGTGCCGCGAAAGATCGCGATCGTTTCGAGTCCGACCGGTGCGGCGATCCGCGATTTCCTGCAGGCCGCCGCGTCGCGACACGCGGGCGTCGAAATCGTGTTGATCCCCGCCAGCGTGCAGGGGCCCGGCAGCGTTGAAATGTTGGTGGAAGGGATCGCCGCGGCGCATCGTCTCGATCCGTTGCCGGACGTTTTGATCGTGTCGCGCGGTGGCGGTTCGCTCGAAGATCTTTGGTCGTTCAACGAGGAAAAATTCGTGCGGGCGCTTGCGCGATCGCGGATTCCGACCGTATCGGCGGTGGGCCACGAGATCGACGTCACGTTGTCCGACCTCGTCGCCGATGTGCGTGCGTTGACACCGACCGATGCGGCGATCCGGGTGTTGCCCGATCGTGAGGTGTTGGTCGATGTTCTCGACGCGCTCGACGGGGTGATGCGGCGGTCGCTGTATCGCAGGATTGAATCCTCGCGACAGCGTCTGAGTTGGATCGAGTCGCGGCCGCTCTTTAAGAACCCTTATGAACTCGTTCTCAACCGCAGCCGCGTGGTCGATGACCTTGATGAGCGGGCGCGTTCGGTGATGCGGCGACGTCTCGAACAGAACCGCAGCCGGCTCGGGCAACTCGCCGCATCCGTCTCGGCGCTATCTCCGCTGAGCGTGCTGTCGCGTGGATACAGCGTGACGCAAACCGAAGACGGGCGCGTCGTTCGCGCGGCCGACGATGTTCAAACCGGTCAAACGATTCGCAGCCGCGTCGCCGACGGCGTGATCGAGTCGACAGTTCAGTGAGCGAGGCGTCACAGGCCAACGCGGAACCGATCGCGAACTGGGGCGAGCGGTTCTGCGGTCACGTCGTTCGTCCGGGGATCGTGTTCGGCGTCACGTGCGGATTCCTGTCGGCGGTGCTTTACACGTTGGCGAATATTTCGCTGCGGCAGGTTGTTTCGGTCGACGCGTTCTTGGTCGCGGCGGTGAAGGCGATTCCCACGGTTGTGTGTTTGACCCCTTTTTTGATCGCGTTGAAAATACGTGGCCGAGCGGTCGGGGGTGGAAAGTGGTTGATCCCGCAATTTGTCCTGACCAGTTTGCTCGGTCAGGTCGGTGGCAATGCGTCGTTCCAAGTCGCACTCGGGATGGTCGGGCTCGCGACCGCGGTGCCGATCACGTTGGGGGCGTTGCTGATCGGCAGCGCGATCGTCGGCAGATTTTTGTTGGGCGAAACGGTTAACCGCCGGACCGCGATCGCAGTGTTGGTGTTGATGGTCGCCGTCGTGATGTTGTCGCAGTCCGGGCATCCCGACCCGGAGGCGGCGAATTGGGGTGGCGATCAGTCCGACGCCGGGATGGCGATGCAGCGATGGATCGGTGCGGGGTTCGCCGTTTTTTCAGGTTTGTGTTTCGCGGTGTTCACGTCGATCATGCGTTTCAATATGCAGCGGGGCATGCAAGCGGTCACCGCGATGTGGATCAGCGGCGTGGTGGGCGCGACCGCTTTGTTTGCTCTCGTGTTCGCTCGCGGCGGGGTGACGGAAATGACTCAGATTCCCGCTTCGCTTTGGTGGTCGATGTTCGCAGCGGGTTTGTTCAATTTTTTAGCGTTCATCGCGATTACCACGGCGATGAAGGCGTTGCCGATCGTTGCGGTTCATTTGCTCAACGCGTCTCAGGTGGCGATGGCGGCGATCGCGGGCGTGGTGGTGTTTGCGGAACCGATCACGGCGACGTTGGTGATCGGAATCTCGCTGACGATGACCGGTTTGATGGTGCTCGCCCGGCGACGCCCACGATCGAGCGTCCGGCCGGAGCCCGTTGACGCGTGAACACGGCCGATGAGGACCGAGAGGATTACGTGGTCTCATCGTGCCGCCTTCTTTGGCGGACTTTGGCAAAAGTATTCTGGCGTTGTGACGCCCGGCAACGGCTGTAGCAATCGGGAAGGCGGACGCGAACAAAAATCGGAATGATTGGGAATCCACAAACGCCCGCTACTGGTACGCGTTCCTTCATTGCTTCACAATACACGGCTCTCCTTCGAACCTGTCCGAACGCCCCGTCCCATCCAAGTACGGTGATTCATCCGTTCGCTGTCCGGCGTGGTGTTGGTTTTGATCCACGATTCCGATTGGCGACTTCGCGTTGTCCCCACCGCCTGCTTCTACATCTCTCGCCTGGCCATTCCTGCCCAGCCATCTCCCGCCCAGCCATCTCCCGCCTGCCTTCCGCCCCAAAGACAAAAGAGGATCGAAAATGTTCATGACGTTTGCCCATAGGATGACCGCTCGCTGGAATCCGTCCGGTTCGATTTCGGCAAAGATCGCGACGGGGAGTTTGGTGCTTTGCTCGGCGTTCGCGACCGCGGTCTGTGACGCTGGCGATGCCACCGCAGAGGCGGCCGCCGGTGCTTCGCAGAGTTCAGCCGGTCAGAACGAATCGACCGTTTGGCCACAGTGGCGTGGGCCTTCGCAGCAAGGTGTCGCGCCCGAAGGGACGTTGCCGAAGAAATGGGACGAAGCGTCGTCCTCGCGAGTCGAGATTCCCGGCGCCGGTGGCAGCACACCCGTGGTCGTCGGCGACATGGCTTTCTTGACCAGCGGTGTCGACGGAAAGAACGTGCTCTTTGCGATTGACGTCAACGAACCCCGCATCGTTTGGCAAGTTCCGATGGGAACCGACCGAGGGAACAAACACCGCAAAGGCAGCGGCAGCAATCCGTCACCGGTTACCGACGGTGAGCACGTGGTTGCGTATTTCCGCAGTGGAGATTTGTCGTGCGTGAACTTGTCCGGCGAAGTCCTTTGGAGCCACAACCTGCTGGTTGAATTCGGCGAAGATTCGCTGTGGTGGGACCTGGGATCCTCGCCGTTGTTGGTGGATTCGATGGT
>JBICHZ010000189.1:0-67142 GCA_043101355.1 Rhodopirellula sp. JB044 | reverse complement strand
TCCCCTCTGCCCCGCCCACCACCCCCCCCCAGTGTGGTTTGAGTTAAAAAGAACTGTTTCAAATCACACAGAGCGTTAAGTTAAACGGTCAACGGCAAACGACTCTATCACCAAAAATAGTGAACGCATTCTAAACAGTCGGCGCTTCCTTCGCGACGACAGGCGTACAATCGTTGTATTCGCCACCGATGGAACAAACGATGCGTTCGAGGTGTCGGTATCGGAGAGATCGTTCGAGTCCGCTCGACGGCACGGCTACACTATCGATAGCCCTTGGTCATTGGCCCGTCATCTTTGACCCATCGTCATTGGCTGGTGGATCACCGCACGTTCAACGATTACCACATCGCAACGCTAGCACGCAATCAAGAATCGTCTGATGACATTACCCACAAAACTCGCTGCATTCATTGGTTCGCTGACGATTTTATTGATCGGCGAGGGCATCGTTTCGGCGCAGGTCACCGGACGTGGCTCGGACCCGATGCAGACCTATTATGAGGCACTGCGTTATTACCGCGACGGCGATATTGAAAGTGCCATTCGTGGATTTGAGATCGCCAGCCGCAGTTCGCGGACGGACATCAATGGGAAATGGGTCGACGCGATCCCGCCTCGCGTGATGCTCGCGGAATGTTACTGGCAACTCGGTCACCTGCCCGCCTGCCGGTTGCAACTCGACGAGGCGGCCCGGATTGCGGTTCGAAACCGCGGTTGGATCGGGCAGCTCGATTTCTCAGCCCTCGGCAACGGCGGCCAAATCAAACAACCGACCAGCAACTTATGGCCGGAGGTCGCCGCGGTTCGTTTGTTGCCGCTGCCGCGAACGTTGCCGCTTCAGCGAGGCCGTGCGGTGACGGAACAATCGCTCGCCGCCGGCGGTGTGATCGAATCGCCAAACATCCAAAATCTCGATGCGTTAGAAATCATGCACGCGATCGCGGTCATGTCGCACCGTCGTCGCGTCTTGCTCGGACCGCTCGCGGCGGACGACGGGCTGACCGCCGAGTTGCTCGAAGCGACCAAGCTGCCGTCCAGCGCGAGCCAACCTTTGTCGCGTGGTCTGATTCACGCGATGCGTGGTTGTGAATACTACGCGCGGGGCGAAGACAAAACGGTGATTGATCGGGCGAGCAAGTACGCTTCGCTCGGTGGAGTGCACGCCAACACGCCGGTCTTGATGCTCTGTGCGATGAAGATCGCCTCGGCGGGGGACGACAACGGCAAACTGAACCCCGAGGCTCGCGCGCTGATCGTCAGTTCGGCGTCACAGATCACCAACTCGGCGGCGGCGTTGGAACAGTACGAATGGATCGGCGAAGCGTTGCAGGTGGCCGTTGGCGTGGCGGACCCGGCGGGGTTATCGCGGGTGGAACAAACCGCCGTGCTCGCGGGGCGATCGCTCGTCCGTCAGTCACGGCTCGCGTCGCTGCATTGTTATTTAGTCGCCGCCGATGCCGCGGTATCGTCCGGTCGACATGCGGTTGCTGCGGAACACCTGCAGGCGGCCAGCGCGTTGGCGAGTCGCCGAGAAGTGGAACTGCCTCGACTGGAAGCGTACGGGGCCTACATCGCGGCCCGGTTGGCGGCCGCGAAAGGGATCCCGATCGGTGCAGTGGGTAGTTCTGAAATGGCATCGGCATTGAAATCAGTCGCGGACTTTGTGCTCGATCGGCGCGACAAGCGTCGCCGCGTGATCTCGATGCCGTTCATGTATCAAGCCGATATCGTGTTGGCCGGATTGGGAGGCAACATCGGGAACCAGTCTGCCAAACGAATCTTAAACGGGTACGCGGGGCCGGTCGGCATTTCGCTCTGGCGCCAAGATCCGCTCAATGCGCTCGCGGCGGCGTATTTTGACGACACAGCGATGCACTCGGCATTGATGAAAATGGCGTCGATGGAAACCAACGGCCCGGAAGTGCTCAAACAGTCCGATCGTTTGCTCGCGAAACGATTGACGTCGCGTCTGCCGCTGCAGGGTCGAATGTTGCAGTTGCGTACTCTCGCGACATCGCCGGCCGATGAAATGTGGCCGGCCGGACGTGAATTGCTCGCCGACGCGCCGCCTGCGTTCACGAGGCTCCGCGAACGGACGCAAGCGTCGATTCTCGTCCCCGCACCGGCGGAGAATGTTGCCGAGCGTTCAGCGAATGAAGCGTTGGCGATGGAGGCGAGCTTGAGCGACCTGACACTCTCGCGTATTCCGGTTCCGGAGGTCAACCCGCCGATCGTGGCGACGGCCGACGTTGCCGCGGTCCCCGATGGAGTCGCGTTGTTGACGTTTGTCATTGATGCCGGAAAGGTCTACGCCACGGCGACGCGCGACGGCAATACTCGAACGTGGGTCGTGCCTGCGGCCAACCGATTGCCGGCGATGGTGAACAGGTTGCTGCAGGAACTCGGCGTCTCTCGTAGTCGTGGGAAGCGATTGCCCGACAGCGACGAGGGATGGAAGACGGCCGCCGAAAAGTTACGATCGTTTCTGTTGCCGGAAAGCTCGGGATGGACAGAAGATGGGATCGAGAAAGTGATTGTTGTCCCCGATGGGCAGCTTTGGTACCTGCCGTTTGAGTTGCTGCCCGCAGTGGCGGTCGCGGAAGTGAAGGAAGCGGACGAAGGCACGGAGGTATCGGTGCCGTTGTGGGCCGATCATTTGCAAGTCGAATACGCACCCACGCCGGGCTTCGCACTCCGCAGCGTGGGAACGGCGACCACGTCGCCTCGGATCGCGATGGTGGCGAGTCGGTTCTTTGCGCTGCGTGACGTCGACGCCAACCAGAGCATGATCGATGACGTTGTCATGCCGGCTCAGGATCCACTGCTGACTTCTCCCGCGAAGGCTCCGCCGACACAGAACATTGGGTTGGACATCGGGCACCTGATGGTCGCCGCGGCAGTGACGCCGAACTTGAACGATCCGTTGGCGACGCATGTGATCCCGGTCGATAATTCAGCCGGACGAACGGCGGGACGAAGCGATTGGGATGCGCTGCGAGACTGGATTCGCTATCCCGCGAGCGGGCCGCAATCGGTGGTGATCGCGGGTTGGAAGTCACGAGCGATCACAACCAAACTCGGCGATGGCAGCGAGCTGTTTTACCCGCTGGCATCGCTGCATGCTTCAGGGGTGCGCCAAGTCGCGTTGAGCCGTTGGCCGACCGGCGGCGCCTCGGCGGCAACCGTGTTGACCGAAGTGGTCAACGAAATCCCGCACACTTCACTCGCCGCGGCGATGCGGCGCGGCACGATGATGCTCCGCCAAGCGGAACTGTCGACGTCGCGAGAACCGCTGTTGGGAAAACCTGATACCGATGTCCCGGTTGTCTCGGGGGAAGCACCCTTGTTTTGGTCGAGTTACCTTAGCACCGGATCACTCGATCTCGAACCGCCTGCGTCGGAAGATTGATTTGTCAGCGGGGGCGGATTTAAGACGCAGAGTCGCAGGGACGCAGGGGCGCGAAGGTTGTGGGTGGAGTCTGGTGAGAGACGGATGGTTTGGGTCGATGTGACCGCCGTGTTCATTACTCAATTGTGGTCTGCCCAGCAGTTCTAACTCTTTGCGACTTTGCGTTGAAAAATTAGAACCCCGGTTTAACTAACAATCTCTAGTTGACGGGGCGCATGAAAATTCCATCGCCGTTTCATTCGGCGATGGAATGCTGAAAACCATTCTGAATCGTGGGTGTCTTAGACGTCCGGCAAACCGTGGCTGGAGAGAAGGATCGTTTCGAGGTGTTGACGAACCGCAGGGATTTCGACTCCTTGGACGACGTCGTTAGCGAACGCGAAGATCAACATCTTGCGAGCCAAGTCTTTCGACACACCACGCGAGCGTAGGTAGTACAGCGAGTTTTCGTCGAGTTCACCGATCGTCGCTCCGTGCGTGCACTTCACGTCATCGGCATAAATCTCCAACTGTGGTTTCGTGTTCACGACCGCGTCGTCGGACAGCAGCAAAGCTTGGTTGCTCTGTTTAGCGTCCGTTTTCTGAGCGTCTTGATGAACGAAGATTTTGCCGTTGAAAACGCCTTTGGCTTTGTCGTCGAGGATGCCTTTGTACAACTCGTACGTGTTGCAGTGCGGGCGGGCGTGATCGATGCGTGTGCGGCAATCCATCAACTGTTCGCCGGTCGGCATGTAGAGACCGTTGAGGGTGGATTCGATCTGCTCTCCGTCGAGCATCAGGTTGATTTCGTTTCTCGCCATCAACGAACCGAACGAAAAATAGTGCGAACGAAATTCGCTGCTCTCTTTTTGGTCGACGTGCGTGGACGCGATGTGCAGCGACTCGGTTTGTTCGTGCTGCAGTTTGTGATGATCGAGGAAGGCTGTTTCGTCGAGGTCCACTTGGGTGATCGCGTTAGTGAAGTAACCTTCGCCCTCACGTCCGAGGTAAGTTTCGACGACCGCCGCGCGGCTGCCTTTGCCGAGCCGGAGCACGTTGCGAGGATGACTAACCGTTTGGCCGGCCTCAACGCTGAGGAAGATCAAGTGGATCGGTTGGTCGACCGTGACGCCATCGGGGATTTCGACGTAAGCACCGTCGTTCACGAACGCGGTGTTCAGCGCGATGAACGCGGCGGCTTCGTCATCCGTTTCGACCGATAGACGGTTCTGCAGGTCGCCCGCTTCTTCACGGATCGCCGTCGCGAGGTTGCCGATCACGACGCCTTCGGGAAGTTCATGTTCGGTCGACCACTGCGAAACGAAATGTCCGTTCACGAACACGAGACGGTGGAACGATTCGTCGAGCTTTGCCTTTTCCAACAACGCTTCCGCTTCACCGCCCGAGAGCGAGATCGATTGAACGTTGCGGTAAGGCATCGACGCGAGCGATTTCACGTTGGTGAACCGCCAATCCTCGATACGTTTGGTCGGAATGCCCAACTGCGTAAACCGGCTCATCGCGGTCTGCCGTAGTTCGGCCAACCAGGCCGGTGCGGTCGACGATTGCTCCGATTGGAACTGCTGGAAGGCTTCTTGGTAGGCGTCGTTTTCGGTGGCTATCATTTTCGTTGTTCGGGCATCTTCGTTGTTCGGATTGGGTTCGTCAGGTGTCGTGACCGGAGTCCGGTCGCGATCAGTTCGCCGCGTTTAGCTAGCCGCGACCGCTTCGCTGCCTTCGTTTAGGAAGCTGTAACCCTTGTCTTCGAGTTCGAGAGCCAACGATTTATCGCCCGAACGAACGATCTTGCCGCCGGCCAACACGTGCACTTTGTCGGGCACGATGTAATCGAGCAAGCGTTGGTAGTGCGTCACGACGATGATCGCACGCTCAGGGCTGCGGAGCGCATTGACGCCTTCGGACACAATCTTCAACGCGTCGATATCCAGACCCGAGTCGGTTTCATCGAGAACAGCGAGCTTTGGCTCGAGCATCGCCATTTGCAGGATTTCGTTGCGTTTCTTTTCACCGCCCGAGAAACCTTCGTTGACGCTGCGGTCCATCATGGATTTGTCCATGCCGAGCAACGCGAGTTTTTCCTTCAGCAACGAGACGAACTCACCGCGGCTGATCACCGGTTGCTCGTTGTGTTTGCGGATCGAGTTGATCGCGGCCTTAAGGAAGTACTTGTTGCTGACGCCGGAGATTTCAACGGGGTATTGGTAAGCGAGGAACACGCCTTCGGCGGCACGTTCTTCGATTTCCATATCGAGCAGGTCTTTGCCGTCGTAGGTCACTTCGCCTTCGGTGATCTCATAATCTTCGCGGCCGGCCAACACGTGAGCCAAAGTACTCTTGCCCGAGCCGTTGGGCCCCATGATCGCATGGACTTCACCGGCGGCGACGCTGAGGTTGATGCCCTTGAGGATTTCGGTGTCTTCGCTGCGAGCGTGAAGGTTCTTAATTTCTAACATGATGAGAGGTTGGTGTTCGGAACGGATATTGGAAGGTTGTGACGGGAAGCGAATCGTGTGGGCTTTCCTCGCCCGATTATCGATGCCTTCCCGCGATGAGAATGTAACGGTGCCTTAGCCGACGCTGCCTTCGAGGCTGACGTTGAGCAGTTTGCGGGCTTCGACGGCGAACTCCATGGGCAGCACGTCATACACCTCTTTGCAGAAACCGTTGACGATCATATTGACCGCGTCTTCGGTCGAAAGGCCGCGTTGGCGAAGGTAATAAATTTGGTCTTCGCCGACCTTCGATGTCGATGCCTCGTGTTCGACCTTCCCGGTCGTGTTTCGCACTTCGATGTAAGGGAAAGTGTGAGCACCGCAACGGTCACCGATCAACAGCGAATCGCACTGCGAGAAGTTCCGCGCGTTGGTCGCGTTCTTCATGATCTTGACTTCACCGCGGTAGCTGTTCTGTCCTACGCCGGCAGAGATCCCTTTCGAGATGATCGTGCTCTTGGTGTTCTCGCCGATGTGGATCATCTTCGTACCGGTGTCGGCTTGCTGATGATTCGCGGTTACCGCGACGCTGTAGAATTCGCCGACCGAGTTATCGCCTTGCAGGATCACGCTCGGGTATTTCCACGTGATCGCCGAACCGGTTTCGACCTGCGTCAAAGAGATCTTCGTGTTCGCACCACGGAAGGCGCCGCTTTTGTTCACGAAGTTATAGATGCCGCCTTTGCCCTCGCTGTCGCCCGGGTACCAGTTCTGTACCGTCGAGTACTTGATCTGGGCGTCGTCCATCGCGACCAGTTCGACAACCGCGGCGTGCAGTTGGTTCTCGTCACGCTTCGGAGCGGTACAGCCTTCGAGGTAGCTAACGTAGCTGCCTTCTTCGGCCACGATCAGTGTCCGTTCGAACTGCCCGGTGTTTTGAGCGTTGATGCGGAAGTACGTCGACAACTCCATCGGGCAGCGGACGCCCTTAGGGATGTAGCAGAACGATCCGTCACTGAAGACGGCGGAGTTCAACGACGCGTAGAAGTTGTCCGAGTGAGGAACAACGGAGCCGAGATACTTCTTGACCAACTCGGGGTGTTCATGAACGGCCTCCGAGAACGGGCAGAAGATCACGCCGTGCTTCTCGAGCGTTTCGCGGAACGTCGTCACGATCGAAACGCTATCGAAGACCGCGTCGACCGCGACGTTCGCGAGGACCTTTTGCTCTTCGAGCGGGATGCCGAGTTTCTCGTAGGTCTCGAGCAGTTTCGGATCGACCTCGTCGAGGCTGTTCAGTTTCGGCTTCTGTTTGGGTGCCGAGTAATAGACCGATGCTTGATAATCGATCGGCGGGAACTTCACGTTGTGCCAGTTCGGCTCCTCGAGCGTCAGCCAGTGTCGATAGGCTTTCAATCGCCATTCGAGCAACCATTCCGGTTCGTTCTTTTTCTCGGAGATCAAACGGACGACGTCTTCGTTCAAACCCGCCGGAATGGAATCTGCTTCGATGTCAGTAACGAATCCGTGCTCGTATTCACGCTGGGCGTATTCTTCCAGCAGCGCGTTTTCAGATGACATGTTTGGTTTCTCCGGTGTGGTCATAGGACGCCAGTTCGGGGGAGATGCGTGGCCCGTTGAGGGCGGGAGATCGCTCGCGACTGAGATTGAGTATTTCGTTTCGCTAAAAACGTCTTTGTAAAAACTTCGTTTGTTTCCAAAACTATGAAGGGCCGTAAAGTAGCCCGGTTTCCGTTTACGGTGAACCACCACGACGAGGAGCCGGCAAACTCACGAGAGGAGTTTGCCGAGCCATCGTTGCGTTGAGGTCTCGGAACGGTGCCCATTCTTCCGGCAACCGGTCCTCGGGGTAGATCGCCTTCTCGGGGCACTCCGGCACGCAGGCTTCGCAGTCAATGCATTCATCCGGGTGGATGTACAGCATTCGCGGCCCCTCGTGAAAACACTCCACCGGGCAAACGACCACACAATCGGTGTGTTTGCAGTCGCAGCAGGGTTCGGCAACGACGTGAGCCATGTGTTGATTGAAACCGGTGGATGCAGAGACGAGTAACAGTAAGAAGCGTCGAGAAGAGGACGCTCCCGCGGCCAAGCGAACCGGTACGAACGCGGGCCAAACGAGAGTCACCAGCGGAGATCAATGCAGACGGTGTACCAATGGCCGCGTATGGAACCCTCGTTACGCCGCAAACCGTTTCCTGCAAAGACGTTGTGTTTCCTCATGCGATTTGCGAGCAAAACAAGAGTGACCAAATATGGTTGCTCCGCCGCGATGCGTATTGCACCGGTTGTATGGATTTTGGCTGCGTCCGACGGGAAACGCACAAACATGCGGGTTGTCGATATTTGGTCACATGATCATATTGAGATAGTTCGGCGGTATTGGGCGAGGCCCCCGTATCCCACCTAGAATGCCTCCTTTCGCGTACGAGTGTGTGTTTTGTCGTCCGATTCCCTCAGCTACGAACGGCTCGTCGAGCGAATGCTCCGCCAGCTCAACATGGGCCACGGGCTCGACGAGCTGCTCGCGTCGGTGTTCGATCATCTCGCCGATCTCGTCCCGTCCAACCGGATCGCGGTGGCGCTACTCGAGGAGCCGGCTCGCGTGCTGCGGTTGGTGGCCTGTCGGTCCGACGGGGAATTGATGCTCAAAATTGGGTACGCCGCGCGGGTGGAAGGGTCGACGCTCGCCCCGCTGCTCGAGACAGGCGAGCCACGAATCATTTCGGATTTGCAGGAGTACCTGCGTCACAAACCAGGTTCCAGCTCGACGGAACTGATCGTCCGCGAAGGCATGCGGTCCAGCCTGACGCTGCCGCTGCTCGCCGACGGGAAACCGATCGGTGTGCTGTTTTTTTCCAGCCGAGAGAAAAGTCGCTACAAGAAACGGCACGCCGAGTTGCTCGGGCGACTCGCCAGCCCGATCGCGATCGGTGTTGAGAAGTCACGGCTGATCGGCCAGTTGCAACAGACAAACGAGGAGTTGGCTCGGGCGAACTCAGCCAAAGACGATTTTCTTGATACGCTTCGCAACGAAGTAGACAAGCAAACCGAGCAGCTTCGTCGTTCCGAGGCCCGCTATCGGTTGCTCGTCGAGATGGGGCAGGTGGTCAACTCGAGTCTCGACATGCGCGAGGTGTTCCGTCACGCGGCGGTGCAAATTCGTAAGACGCTCGGATGCGACCGGGTCAGTCTGTTGTTGGTTGCCGGTGAAGAGACAACCCGTCACGGGTTCGCACTCGAATTCAACGGCGACCGCGACCGGTGGGCTGACATCCCGACCCAAACGTTGCCGGGCTCGGCGTTCGATTGGGTGATGCAGCATCGGGTCCCGCAAGTCGTCCGGTCGCTCAAAGAGCTGCAGGCGTTCCCGGAAGATCGGCGGTTGTTCGAGGTGGGTTATCGGTCGAAGGTTTATCTGCCGCTGCTTTCACGCGATCAGAGCGTCGGGGTTCTGGGCATCGTTTCGCGTCACGAACATCAACCCGATCATTGGGACCTGGAACTGCTCCGTGAATTATGCAGCCAGTTGTCGATTGCGTTGGACAACGCGTCGGCGTACAGCGAGATCGATCGGTTGCGTACGGAGTTGGAACAGCAGAACGTCTATCTGCGAGACGAGATTCGCACCGATCATGACTTCGGGAACATCATCGGCGATTCGCCCGCGATGCGGCAGGTCCGCGTGGCGGTGGAACAGGTCGCGTTGACCGACTCGACGGTTCTGATTCTTGGCGAAACGGGGACAGGCAAGGAGTTAGTTGCCCGGGCGATTCACGACGGCAGTGCCCGCCGTGACAACCTCATGGTAAAGGTAAATTGTGCCTCGCTCGCGCCGTCGTTGATCGCCAGTGAATTGTTTGGCCACGAGGCAGGCGCGTTTACCGGGGCCACCGAACGGCGGCGTGGTCGGTTCGAGTTGTCGCACCACGGGAGCATCTTTCTCGATGAGATTTCGGAAGTGCCTGCGGAGACACAAGTCATGCTGCTGCGTGTTTTGCAAGAACGCGTCATCGAACGTGTCGGGGGCAGCGAACCGATCGATGTCGATACCCGAGTGATCGCGGCGAGCAACCGGAATTTGAAAACCGCGGCGGAAGAAGGCCGCTTTCGCGAGGACCTTTATTATCGTTTGAACGTTTTCCCGATCGTGATCCCACCGCTCCGGGAACGACGTGAAGACATTCCCGCGCTGCTGAATCATTTCGTGGCCCGTTTTTCGGCTCGCATGAACAAGAGTATCACGCGGGTGGATCGTCGCGGGATGGAGGTCCTGATGCAGTACGACTGGCCGGGAAACGTTCGCGAGTTGGAAAACATCGTCGAGCGTTCGATGATCATCAGTCGCGGCGATACGCTGTCACTCGACGCGTCCTGGCTTTCCGGCGGAGTCGCGTCTCCGGTGAATGAAAACTTGGTCGGTCACGCGTCCTCAACCGACGAAACCGTTTCGCTGAGCTCCGGTGCACCGCATGGCACCCACCGGACACTGTTAGAGATCGAACGCCAGGCGATTCTCGATGCGTTGGCGCGTTGCGATGGCAAGGTCTACGGCGGGGACGGGGCCGCCGCCGCGTTAGGCCTCAAACCCACGACGCTGTATGGGAAAATGCGAAAACTGAAAATCAAGACTCGCCGAAAACATGAGTAATTGTGGAATGGGCTGGTTATGGAATGGCGTGGCCCTTTCGATGAGCTTCCGAACCAATTCGCAGGGCGATTGTCCCTCCCGATTGCGGCCGGGTCGCTGGCTGTCGCGTGGAACTGTCGCGTGGAAACGGACGCAAACGCTCGGCTTCTCGCCACAGTTTTCACGAAAAACGGGATGCTCTTGCCCGGCGTTTGGGCACGACGGACACGCCGTAAACCCTAAGGCTATTTTTGGCGTTACGGCAATTTGCTGGTCGGTTCGAGTCGCTATGCTATTTTAGTGAACTTTGATTCACGATTTTAATGGTGGAGTGAATCCGTTTGGCGAAACCGATCGGGGTTCGGCAAACGCCAATCACTCGCGAAGGCTGCGTGAATCAGCGTGATTGCAAGGACAGGTAGGAGTAGATGACAGTCGTGAAAGAGTCTTCAGAGAAGGAGAAAGCTGCGTCGAGTAAGACGGAGCCTCAAGCGAATCGTTGGACGTTTTTGACCAATCATGCGCACGTGCTGATCGTGCTGCAAGGCGATCCCGACATTGTGCTTCGCGAGGTCGCGACGCAAGTCGGAATAACCGAACGCGCGGTCCAGCGAATCGTTCAGGACCTCGAGGAGGACGGCTTCATCCGCCGCGAGAAAGTCGGCCGCAAGAACCACTACGAAGTCCTCGCTGACAAACAGCTTCGTCACCCGATTGAGGCGCACCGAACGATCGGCGATCTGTTGAAACTGATCCACGGCGAATCCGCCTAACTCGTCTCCGTCACGAGTCCGCTGCGCAACCAGCGGGACGCATGGAGCGAGATCCCACCCGTGAGCCGAATTCCCGTGAGCCGAAGTGCGTGAGCACTCGGGTGTCGGGCGGGTTGAGATGGAGGATCGGTTGGCGGTTCGCCCCGAGGCCTTGCGGCCGTTCGGCTCACAGGAGAAGGGGACAGACTACAGAATATTGCCTGGTCGGTATGCGGCGGCTTCGGGGTTGGCGTTGACGAGGTCGGCGATCTTGGCGTTGACCTTTTCGATTTGTTGAGCCGCGTTGCCGATGAATTCAATCGGCGCTCCGATCGCGGAACGCAGTTGCTCTTCGTTCATCGGGATCCGATCATCGGAGGCGAGTCGTTCGATCAGATCGTTGTCGTCACGACCGCTGTCCCGCATCGCTAGCGCCGCAGCGACGGCGTGTTCCTTGATCGCTTCGTGTGCCGTTTCGCGCCCCACGCCCGCTTTGACTGCGGCAACCAAGATCTTGGTGGTTGCCAAAAACGGCAGATAGCGGCGCAGTTCACGATCGATGACCGCAGGGTAAGCACCGTAGTCCGCCAGGACCGTTAGGAACGTCTCCAGTTGACCGTCGATGCAAAGGAATGAATCGGGAATCGCAACGCGGCGGACGACACTGCAACTGACATCGCCCTCGTTCCATTGGTCGCCGATGAGGCCGCCGACCATCGCCAGGTAACCCCGCATCAAAACACAGAACCCGTCGATACGTTCAGCCGAGCGGGCGTTCATCTTGTGCGGCATCGCCGACGATCCGACTTGGCCGGGACGGAAACCTTCGGTTGCCAATTCGGCGCCCGCCATCAATCGCAGCGTGCGGGCAAAGTTCGCCGGGCCGGAAGAAAGCTGGGTCAGCGCCGAGACCACGTCAAAGTCCAACGATCTCGCGTAGACTTGACCGACGCTGTCGAAGACCGATTGGAAGCCCAGACGTTCGGCGATGCGGTGATCGAGTTGGTCGAGCTTGCTCGCGTCGTTCTGGAACAGGTCGAGCATGTCTTGTTGTGTGCCGACGGGGCCTTTGATCCCACGTAGCGGATAGCGGGCGATCAACTCGTCAATGCGTTGGTGATCGACGAGCAATTCCTCAGCGATGTTGGCGAACCGTTTGCCAACCGTGGTGACCTGGGCGGGCACGTTGTGACTGCGTCCGGCGATCGCCAACTGGGCAAACTCCGCGGCACGCTCGGCGACCAGCGACAACGATGTCACGATGCGGTCGCGGACGAGAACGAGGCCCGATCGAATTTGAAGTTGTTCGACGTTTTCGGTTAAATCGCGACTGGTCATCCCCTTGTGAACGTGTTCGTGACCGGCCAACGCGTTGAACTCTTCGATGCGAGCCTTCACGTCGTGCTTGGTCACCCGTTCACGGTCATCGATCGATTTCAGATCGACTTGCTCGAGGACTTTCCGGTACGACTCGATGACCTCGTCGGGGATCGAAACGCCGAGGTCGTTCTGTGCTTCCATCACCGCGATCCATAATTTTCGTTCCTGGATCACTTTCGCTTCGGGGGACCAAATCGCGACCATCGCGTCGCTGGCGTATCGAGAGGCGAGAACGTTTGGCAAAACGGAGGGCATTGAGGCCGACACGGAAATCTCCGAAAAAATGAGCGAACAAATGAAATGCTCGGCTCCAGGAAACGAATCAAAACGGTTTCAGAAACGCTCGCACGAGCGATCACGCCAACCGCGTGGTGAAAACGACTGAATCTTCAGCACGTCGGTGAAGAATATAGTCGCTCGTTGGCTCCGCACGAATAACGGGCACAACACCGGGAACGAATTACCTGCCGATGGGGGATCTACTGGCAAGCGGGGCGTCAGGGTAAACTCGTCGGCATGACATTGACCAGCCACGCGATCGTCCTTCTCGCCAAGCTTTTTAGCGGATTCACCGTCCGGTGGGTCGATTGCCAACCCGATACCTGCCAACGCATTTACTTCGCCAACCACACCAGCCATCTCGACGCGGTGGTGTTATGGTCGGCGCTTCCGAAAGAGATCCGCGCCCTGACCCGGCCCGTCGCGGCAAAGGATTACTGGAGCGGGGGATGGTTCAAACCGCACATTGCGGCGAGCTTCAACGCGTTGCTGATCGATCGCAAAGAAATCCGCGTTCACAAAAGCCCGATCGATAGCATGATCCGGCAGATGGGCGACATCTATTCGTTGATCGTTTTCCCCGAAGGCGGCCGCAGTGCGGGGGAAGAAATGAGCGACTTCAAGAGCGGGCTGTATTACCTGGGCAAGAAACGCCCGGACTTGGAACTCGTTCCCGTCTACATGGAAAACCTGAACCGGATCTTGCCGCGAGGCGAAGTTCTGCCGGTGCCGCTGTTGTCCTGTATCACCATCGGGGCGCCCATCTTTTTGGAAGCGGGCGAACCGAAAGCCGACTTCCTGCGACGGGCACGGCAGTCGGTGTTGCAACTCAAAGACCTATAACTCCTCTCTAAACGGATTCTTCGAATGAGTGATGGTATCGATTCCAACCCCAACCGTGCCCCGTGGACGTCACCGGGCGGAGCAGCCGATCCGGCCAACCCCAGCGACCCGTATGCTCCTCATGATGCCGCGAACCAACCGCCCGCTAAGAAAGGGCTCGGTTGTTGGGTGTGGGGATGTCTCGGCGCGGTCGTGTTCATGTTGCTCGCGATGGTCGGCATCGTGTTCGGGACATACTTCTTCGTAACCAAACAGGTCGCCAAGTACACCGACACGCAGCCCGCCGAGATGCCGGTCGTTGAGTTGGAAGACGAAGAACTCACCGCTCTCGAACAGCGAATCGAATCATTCACCAACCAGGTGCGTGGGGATCAGGGGACTGACGGTGCCGCCGGCGTTGACACGGGCGACTCGGAAGGAGCCGAACAATCGGACGCAGAGCCGGACACGACCGAAGAGCCGCCGATGCAAGAGTTGCAACTCAGTTCGGAGGAAATCAACGGGTTGATTGGGGCACGACCGGAACTCAAAGGGCGTGTCTTTCTCGACATCGATGACGGACGCGTGTTCGGAAAAGTCAGCATTCCGACCGACATGATTCCCGGTGGTGGTGGTCGTTTCTTTAACGCCGATGGCGAATTCGACGTGTCGATGAGCGACGGCATCCTGGTCGTGCGTTTGATCGACGCGAGCGTCAAGGGCGAACGCATCCCACAACAGATTCTCGATCAGTTTTCGCAGGAAAACCTCGCCAAAGACGTTTACAACGACCCGGAGCACGCCGAGATTCTAAGGAAGTTTGAGAGCATCGAAGTGGTCGACGATTCGATCGTGCTGCGTTTGCGAGAACCGGCCACGAAGTCGCAGGCGGACGATTCTCCGCAGTCATCCGCCGCCGAGGACGAAGTCGAACCTGCCGCGAGCGGCGTTTGACAATCGAGTGATTCGCACCGGGTTACCGTACCGCGATCGAGATCCAACCGTTGGTCAGATCGATCGCGTGTACTTTTAACTCTCGACCGGCGAGAGCCGGCAGTTTGATCGTCTCGGGCAACGGAAAGCTCCGGTGCAGCAACTCGTTTGGAAAGAGATCATTGAAACTCTTTTCCATGTTGGTCTTGATCGCGGTTTGGCTGATCGTGAGTCGTCGCGTTCCCGGGAACGACAGATCGACTTCGTCGTCCCGGATCAACCACATGGTGGAGTCTTCACCGATCACAGGGCGGTAGGTTGCCGCGACCTCGAGCGTTCGTTTGATTTCTCGGTCGCCTTGAGCGAAACGAGTGCCCCGCAAACCGATCCGCAACGTTTGATTGTCGGCTTCGACGAATACCGGTCGAAACGAATGCAGGTCGACTTCGAAATCTTCTTCCGATGGTGCCGGTTCGTTGTCGGCGACCTCCGCAACGGTATCCAACACGGTGTCGAGGCTGAGTTGGTCAACATCGAGGTCGACCCCAACGCTCGTTTCAATGATCGCCGCGGTGACTTCCGGCGGTGCGGGGATCGGTTTGGGTAACGCGATGCCGAGGGCGCCGACGAGTTCATTGATTTTTTCCGGCGACATCGTTTGGCCGGACAGCAGGTCGGTGATCGTGTTGTCGAGCACGCTCTGGTGCACCTGGATCGCACTGAAATAACCGCCCGGATGGATTCCCTGCCCGGTCGCGGATCGAATCGCCGACAGCGATGGCGGTTCGACAAGGGCAGCCAATCCGGTGTCGCGTTGCAAGTTGGCTCGCGAGTATACGGCGTCCGTGGTCGAACCGATCGTGCGTGTCAGCCCCGGCAGGTCGAGTCGGCGGAGCCACGGATTGATCGCTTCGTCGATGCTCGGGAATTCTCGTTCGGCTGCTTTCGCGGTCTGCATCTCGAACTCGCGTATGGTTTGGTCGCGTAGTTTGTTTTCCGAGATCGCTTCGGCGAGCGGACGCTGTTCGTTCGCCTTTCGCATCGCAATTTTGCGGACCAACTTCAGCGGATGATTGATGCGTTTGACTCGCGATGACAAGTCGGCCGTTCCCACGGTCGCTCCGAGAATGATCCGTCGTTCGGTGATCGCGAGTTGCCGCGCGGCGTAGACGCGCCCGTTCGCGTTGCTGTCCAGGGTGATCGGTTTACGGTAACCACGCGTGTTCGACGAGAACGCCGCGTCCATCCTCACCATCAAACGCACATGGCCCTCCGAGGGCAGAAGCTGCGCGGTCACGTTCCCAACGATGCTGGCGTTACCCAACAACCGAGTGCCAAGGATGCAGTCGTTGACTTCGTTAGGATTGTTGACCGGTCGTGAAAGGGCATCGGTGATCGTGCGTCCGTCGACCCAGCCACGCAGGTTGGGTTTGCTGAAGTAAGAACGGATCTGTGAGGTCACCGCGGAAGCTTGGTTCGCGTCCGACAATCCGATGAGCAAACGTTCGAGCCGGGCGATCTCCTCGGCCGAGAGTTCGTCGAGCCTGCGATGAGTCGGCCCGGACGACGTGGCTTCTCCGGAGGATTCGTCACCTCGGTCGCGAGCCCGTTTGGGCGTTTCGGCTTTGACGACAAAGAGTTCTGCGATCGCGTCGAGTTGTTTTTCGACCGATTGCAATCCGCGTTTGGGATCGGAGTAACGAAGCGCGGCGATGTAGGTTTGCAGGTTTCTGCGAAGCCGGACCATGGGCTCGAGTTCCAAGCCGACATGAAGTCCGCGAAGACGCGATTCGAGTTCAACCGCGGCGCGTCCTCGTTTCGAAACAGATTCCCCGTTCGAAATTGCGTCACTCAAGGGTTCGAGCGTCAGATAACTCAGCCAAGCCGATCGGTTGGAGTCATTGGTGGATCGTTCGAGGTACGATTCGATCCCAGCCATGGCCTCGATCACGGCGGCTTCCGCCTTTTCGAGATTCGGCAGGCGGTCCGGATCCAGTGCCTCGCGGGCGCGGTCGATCGTATCGAGCAACCCGGCAACGCGGTCGATCGAGTCGAAGGAGTGAACGCTCGAATTCAGGAGAACGGCCCCCTCGGGTAAAGGCGGATAGGCCGACAACGAAGAACCGGCGTCGTACGAAACGTGCTGGATCGATGCCGGTGCGTTCTCCACGATCGGCCAGTCGGCAGACGTTCTCGCGGTCAAACCGACCGGGCAAAGGACCGGAATGATGACTGCAAACGAGGCCGCGATCGAAAAACCGTTGAGCTGGAGCATGAGTGTTCTGGGCGGACTGCGGGGAATGTGGGTTTTGCCAGTTTAGCTAGTTTGATGGTAAAAGCACGAGATGGGGCACGCTTGAGAGCACGATCGGTGCCATCGAGCGGATTTTGGCCGATTTTCTCGTCCGCACCGTGTCGCGCCGGGCCGCACGAGCCACAGAACGGCGGCTAAACTGGTAAAGGGATCAATTTTGAGTAAAGAACGCGAGAGAGGCGAAATGACCGATCGCACGCAGGCAGAAATCGCCGGGAGGATTGTTAATCAGGCACGTTCGGCGTGCCTGGGCACGATTGACGGTGGAGGTCGGCCGTTTGTCTCGCTGGTGAACGTCGCCGCGTCAGTCGACCGCCCACCTGCGATCGTCATGTTGCTGAGCGGATTTGCACGACACACAAAGAACCTGATCGCGAATCCGTCGGCCTCGTTGCTACTTACGCAGGCTGCATCGCAATCGGTCGCCTCGGACTCGAATGCCACTGCGGATCCGCTCGCCGAGGCACGCGTCACCTTGTTGGGAGAGGCGGTTGCACTTTCCCGAGACACGGACGCGTCCGAACGTGCGACGTTTCTCGCCACACACGAGTCGGCGGCGATGTACGCGGGATTCGGCGATTTTTCTTTCTACCGGTTCGAGATCACGGAAGTGCATTTGGTTGCCGGTTTCGGGCGGATCGCTACGTTTTCGCCTGACGAGTTTTCGTAGTACCGGCGATTGTTCCCTGTTCCCTTTTTGTTTTCAATTTTTAAGGCGAGACACCCATGGCATTCCAACCCGAACCAAACGAAAAGGACGCCGCAGACGAAGCGTTGACGGACCCGTTGCCCAAACCGTTGGCAGAGCATGTCACCAACGACGTCGACAAAAAACAGATCGCCCAGTTCGTCACCACGATCAAAAATTCAGAACAACAGGTCGGCGAGAACATCATCGCGGCGTTGCAACACGACGACACCGTCGCGGTGCTGACCACCGTCGCGATCGGTCCGGACGGCAACCAAAGAGTGATCTCGGCGGCGTTGAACCCGCAGCGGATGAAACAGGTGCAAGAGATCCTTCGCGATGCCGAAGTCGAACGCGTCGACGAGCAACCTTGTTTCGGGTTCCATTGTTTGGTCAAACCCAAACCATCGTGAGCACCGCCACCGGGCATTTGTCGGTTGGTTGGATTGCCGCGTTACGACCAACGTGAGTGTTCAACGCCGTAGCGAACCTCGCGTTAACGCACCGATAAAGTTGACTCCGAAGGCGATCGGAGGGAGGGCAGGTTTGACAACTGATCGGGTCTACATGCCGATCCGTGTTACGGCAGTTCGCGGATTCGCAATTTGCGGAATTGGATCGGAGAGCCTTCGCTTTCGAGGCACAGATAGCCTTCGGCGGGTTGGATGTCGGTGCCGCCGGAAACCTCTTCGCCGTTGACCCATAGACGGACTTCGCCGTTGATCGCACGGATGTAGTATTGATTCCATTGCCCGTGCCCCTTGGCGAGGTGTTGCCTCGGGAAGCTGCGACTGCCGTCGGGAGAAAGCGGCGGAAACGGTGTCATGTCGACGCGGACCGGGAACACGTCGCCGTTGGTCCCGAACCAGGACGTGTCCTTCCCTTGTTTACGAATCATGTCCGTGTAGCCGTGGTCGAGCATCTGGACTTCGATTCCGTCAGGCAGGCCCGGCTTTTTTGCCTCGGTAAGTTTGGCGATCGACTCGGGCGTCGTCCATACAAAACACCCCGAGTTGCCGGCGGGCTTCTCGTGCATCCATTCGACGACCAATTCGAAATTGCGATACTCTTTCGCGGTTCTCAGCACGCTGACCGGACGGCCGGTGCAGTGCAGCACTTCGCCCTGCCATGACCAAGTGTCATCGTTGCTGTTGACGTGAACGAAGTCGTCCTGGACGAGAGGTTTCCACCCGGGTTGGCTATCGTCCATGGTTGCCCGCGTCGCGCCGGCCGATGCGTGTGCGTCAGCCTTCTCGTCGGCTGCGATCCAGCCGTTGATTTGCATCCATGCTTTGCACGCGATCGGCCAATCATCGACGGGACGGTCGCCCCGGAACATGCCGAAACCGTGGCCACCGCGGTCATAAATATGCAACTCGCCGGGGACATTGTGATTTTGCATCGCCGCGTAATACCGCAGGCTGTTTTCGATCGGGACGGCTTTGTCGTCACCGGCGTGAACCAAAAACGTCGGGCAGGTTTCCGCATCGACCTGTTCGTCACGCGACATCTCTGCGACCAATTCATCGCTCGGATCTTTGCCGAGCAGGTTTTTCTTGGAACCGTTATGCGTGACCCCGTTTCGCATGCTGATCACCGGGTAAACGAGAACCGCGTAGTTGATGTCGGCTTCCGCATCGGTGGCGACGCTCGCGGCGAGGTGTCCTCCGGCAGAAAAACCAAGGATGCCCACCCGATCCGTTTTGAGTCCCCACTGCGCGGCGTGCTCACGCATGATCTCGACCGCCCGGCGGGCATCCTGCAGCGGAACGGGATGCTCGTTCACGCCGCCGCTGCAGCGATATTTTAGAACTCCTGCAGTCACGCCAAGATCACACATCCACTGCGCGACGGCGTGGCCTTCCTTTTCGATCGACAAGCCACCATACCCGCCGCCTGGGCAAATAATGATGCTTGTTCCCGTATTCGTTTCCTTCGATGGCAGGTACACCGAAAGCGTAGGGCGGTTGATCTTCGTCACCCATCCGTTGCCATCACCCCGTGGTTGATACACCTCGGTGTTGTCGGTTTCGGTGTTGCCCAACTGAGCATCGGTCCACAAGTCAAACGTTTGATCGGATGGATAAGTCGGCATGTCATCCGCACGCAATGTTGCCGCGGCAGCCATCGAAGTCGTCAGGATCGTGACAAGAAATGAAAGTCGAACGTGGCGGGATTGAAATATCGAAGGCATGGGAAGGAGTCTCGGTGGGGAGGGTGGGAGAGGACGAAACAAAACAGGTAGCCGGATTCGCCAGACTTCGGACGATGATGACGGTTCGTCTGAACTCTTGGCAGGTTGAGCGACTGAGGATTGAGGGGAGTGCTCTTTTGGCAAATCACGCCGCGGCAACCAATAGGCGCGAGGGTGATCCACGGCGTCGGTATGAGAAAATGCTTTACTGCGTCTCTTGTTGACGCCATACCGGTCTTGCGTTGGAGGTGACATCCGCGTCGATTTGGTGCATTCGGCGTTTCAATCGTTCGGCAATTTCTGGCTCGCTGGTGATACGATTGCTCGTTTCAGAGAGATCCTCACCCAGGTGAAACAGCATTCGTTCGACATTGATTTTAGTGGCCGAACTCGATGAGGTTTGCGACGCTTTCACTCTTTTGCGTTTCTCCAGTATTTTCCACTGGTCGATACGGATCCCTTCGAGCTCACCATTGGATGAGTAAAACGCGAGTTCGTGTCTCGGCGATTCGTTGCTTTGGAAGGTTGAGGTGATGTCGTAACCATCGATCTGAACGTCCGGAGGCAGCGGGTGATTGGTCACCCCGGCGATGGTCGGCAGCAGGTCCATCGTCGACGTGAAGGCGTCGGTCCTCGTGCCCGCCGGGATCCGCCCGGGAGCCCACATCACACACGGGACCCGTTGTCCGCCCTCAAACGTTGTTGACTTTCCTGCTCTGAGCGGACCTGCCGAACCGCCGTGGTTTTTGAATTTGAGCCATGGGCCGTTGTCACTGGTGTAGACGACGATCGTGTTCTCCGACAGTCCGAGGTCGCGTACGGTCTGCATCAAACGCCCGACTTCGGCGTCGATGTGCTCGATCACACACTTGTACGCGTTGTCGGGATTGCTGTCGTAAACGTCTTCGGGAACATACAGAGGAATGTGTGGCATCGAGTGGGGCAGGTACAAAAAGAATGGCTGTTCCTGATTCTCGGTGATGAACTCGATCGCCCGGTCGGTGTACCGACGCGTGACGGTGCGTTGATCGACCGGCAATTCGATGATGGATTCGTTCTCGAAAAGAGGCGTTTTCCACAATCGAACACAACTCTCCTGGTCGGCCCACAATTCGTCCGACGGGATGCGTGGTTTGCCTTTGTTGTCGGGGTGGTTCATGTCATTGGAATACGGAATTCCGTAGTAGGAATCAAAACCGTTGGCCGTCGGAAGGACCTCTGGATGATGTCCGAGATGCCATTTTCCGACGCATGCGGTGGCGTATCCGATGGACTTCAAATGATCGGCGATGGTGTACTCATCCGAATGAAGCCCGTAGTTGCTCTTAGGAAACAGAACATGTCGATGCATGCCAACCCGTTTGGGATAACTCCCCGTCAAGAGCGCTGCTCGTGAAGGCGAACAAACCGAACTTGCGGTATAGAAACTCGTATACGTTCGCCCTTCTTTTGCCATGCGATCGATATTGGGAGTCGCAATCGTGGTCGAGCCAAAGCATCCCAAATCACCATAGCCTTGGTCATCGGCCAGGATGATAATCACGTTCGGGCGGTCTGCCCGTGACGGTTCGGACGCGGCCTCGACGACTCTCTGTGCCCCGAAAAGAACGGCAACGACGAGGACTATCACCGCGACACAACGAACGAAGCATTGCAACGGAAGGGGGTGACGGATCATACCTGATCCGGCCATTCGTTCGGCGGGGGCTACGGGCATCGGATTCTCGTAACTACTGGAGGTGGGATCGTTGGGTGGGGTCTATTGATCGCCACCTAGCATATTCCAATTGGCGGGACGAATGGCCTGCAGACCGGCAAAAAAACGGGTGCGCGGGCGGAGAATTGTTGATTGATCACGCGTCTCTTAACACCGACGTCATTCTGGAAAACCGCGGGCGGACGAGTGAGAAATTGGCCGGCGGGGCTGAGCGCGAACCGTGGTGTCAACTCGAAGACATCTGAGGTTTGTTCCAGGGGTCGCCGATTTGTAAATAACCGACATCTTCACAACAGCGACTGCCGCTAAAACGAAAGCCAGTCTGCACCGGAACGTTAGCGTCCGGAACGTTAGCATCCAAATATTAGCGTCGGCCCGACATCCATTGCTCGATCGCGATGCGGTTCGACTCGAACGCCATGTTGCCGAGAATCTCGGCGTCGGGGATGCACCATCGGTACTCGCACAATTCGCTTTGGGCGAGCCGCACGTTGTCGCAGGATTCCACGCGGCATAGGTAGAACAGGTCGATCACGTGTCCGATCACGCCGTGGTGTTTATAGATGTTCGGTCCGGTCATCAGCAGATCGCAAGACGCCACGGTCAACTGAGTTTCTTCGCGTATCTCTCGGGCAAGCGCCTCCTCGGCGGTTTCGCAGCGGTCGATAAAACCTCCCGGCAATCCCCATTGGTTCTTTCCCGGGTCTCGTGCCCGCCGGACGACGAGCAGCCGGTCGTCGTCATCGAGGATGAGCCCACCGACGGCGGCAACCGGCCCGAAGTAGAATGCGAAATCGCATTCGCCACAGTGAAACGGGATCACACCCACTTTCGGATTGGGAGCGCCGCATCGTGGACAGTAATGGAATACGTCTTCGAACGGTTGGGGTGTGGAGATGGTCACGCAGTTAGGCCGAGGGTATGTCGAATCGAGAAACAGAGCCGTCATGGAACTGGGCAGCACGGAGCACGCCCGCACCTTGGAAACCGGCGCCGAGTCGTCGCAGTTCTTCTTCGGAGGCTATCACACCCATCCCGAGCGTTTCGACATCAACATCGGAAAGTTCGCTGTGCAGCAGCACACGATAGCTGCTCAACAGGTCAGCGAGTTTCTTCGCGAGCACTCGGTCCATGCTCCAGTTGGCGTATTCACCGCCGCCCGACTGAGCGTCCGCGTCCGCAGGCTCGTTTGCGTCTTCGTCGTCCTCGGTCTGGTCGGCCGCGTCGCTGAAGTCGTCGCGGTGTTGGACGGCGAGTGCCGAGGCGAGTTCGTCGTCCGAGTCGCCGTCTTCTTGTCCGAGGGAACGTTCTGCGTTGCCGCTGAGCTCTTTGAGCCACTGCGGTCCGGGAGATTCGGTCAGACGGGACCAGACGACGATGGTTCCGTCACCATCGAGATGGCGGCTCGCGGCGATGACCGCGCGAGCAACGTTGGGCCAGGTTTGCACGTTGGCATCGCCGTCGAGTGCGGCGACGACCAACTCGGACGTCGGTCGCGTTTCGCTCTCGTTCGTGTCGCTGCCTTTTTCGGTATGCAGCGTGTCGAGTTCGTTGCGGATCGCGTCGGGAGTGCCCGTCAAAATACGCGCGACACCACCGGCGGCGTCGGCGGAAACCATCATCAGCAACTGCACGCCGAGCAGCCAACCGACTTCGTTCGCAGATCCTTCCGACGTCTCGCGGCTCGAGCTGTTTTGGAACCGATGAACGGTCGAAGAGTCCGCAAACATCGGGAAAACGCCAGTTTTATCGAGTCGTTCGATCGCGTCGACCGCACGTGCCGCGACAATCGGTATCGTGAAGTCGGCATCGACCAAATCGCGAGCCAGATAAATCGCTTCGGCGTCCGCATCGGCCGCGACGTATCTCAGTTCCCGGCGGTCGCGGGCGGAATGGCGGCTGACATTGATCAACATTTCGTCCGGGGCGGACGGAAGGGGTTGTGCGTTGTCGCTCGCTTCGTCGTCAGGCGGGATGTTGTGAAATCTCTGGCTCAACGATTGGTAACACGCGTCGGACGCCTCTGGCCACAACACGATGCTTACCCGCGCCGCTTCGCACGCACGAGCAACCTTGACCGCGCCTTCGAGCACTTCGGCGACACGTGGCACGTTGGGGTCAACCGCAAACGCGACATGGTCCCCGGCTAAGATCGCGTCGCTGACCGATGGGTAGTCGACGGGTGTTTGCATCGAAATCTCGGCTAACCGTGTGATCGCCTCAGCCGAATCATCGCGGGGAGACGATCGGTATTCGATCGGACCGGCAATCGAAACGGGACGCAGTTCCCACATCTCGCCAGGAACCGCGTGTCGGTAGTCTTCCGCGGCGACAACGGGCAGGGAAAAATTGGCTTTCGAAGAAGACATGGCAACGATTGAGGAGAAGTGATTGCGAAACGTGCGTGGGCACAACAGGCGGGAAAACGTCCCTGCAGGACGAACATCGGGCGAACGATGAGACGAACGCTGCGATGAACAATGAGGCGAACGCGGCGATGAACGATCAGGCGAACGCGATACGTGCCTCCGAATCCGGCGGCGCGGCGTGTGACAACGTTCCCGGTTACGATTTCTTGGTTGGGCCTTGGGGCGGTTTGCCGCCATCAGGTTTCTTAGCGTTTTGGTTCTTAGCGTCCTGATTCTTCGCGTTTTGCTGGTTGGCTTTCGCGTCGTTGCCTCCGGTCTTGTTGGCGATCTTTGCCCAGGTATCTCGCAGGCCGACGATGCGGTTGAAAACCATCTCGTCGTCGCTGCTGTCGGGGTCAACGATGTAGTAGCCGAGGCGTTCGAACTGCACCCGATCACCGACCTTAGCCTCGCGGAGTGCCGGTTCGACGAACGCTTTGGTCGTCGATAGCGAATCCGGGTTGATATGATCCAGAAATGTTTTGCCTTCGGGAACGTTGTCGGGATTTTCGACTGAAAATAATCGGTCGTAGTTCCGCACGGTCACTTCCGATGCGTGGTCGCAACTGACCCAGTGGATGGTGCCTTTGACTTTGCGACCCGAAGTGTCTTCGCCGCTCTTGGTTTCAGGGTCGTAGGTGCACAGGATTTCGATGATGTTCCCGTCGTCGTCTTTGACAACGTCGTGACAATCAACAATGTATCCCGCACGCAAGCGGACTGCGCCGCCCTTCTTCAACCGGAAGAACTTGCGTGGTGCCTCTTCCTTAAAATCATCGCGTTCGATCCACAAAGATCCCGAGAAAGGAATCTCGCGACTGCCCGCTGACTCATCACCGGGGTTGTTGATCGCCGACATCATTTCGACGGGCGTTCCGTGTTCGGCCCAGTTCGTGATGGTCAGTTTGATCGGATCGAGAACCGCCATCCGTCGCGGTGCGACTTCGTTGAGATGTTCTCGGACCGCGTTTTCGAGTCTGACCACATCGATGGTGCTGTTGAATTTAGCAACACCGATATCGGCGCAGAAGGCACGAATGGACTCGGGGGTGTAGCCACGACGTCGCAGTCCCACGATGGTCGGCATCCGCGGATCGTCCCATCCGGAAACATGTTTTTCCTGCACGAGTTGCAGGAGCTTGCGTTTGCTCATCACGGTGTAGGTGATGTTCAGCCGGGCGAATTCGATTTGCCGCGGGTGATGGATTTCGAGTTTCTCGCAGTACCAATCGTAGAGCGGTCGGTGGTGTTCGAATTCCAACGTGCAGATCGAGAAAGTGATCTTTTCGATTGAGTCGCTTTGTCCGTGTGCCCAGTCGTACATCGGATAGATGCACCACTTGTCGCCGGTTCGGTGATGGGGGACATGCGAGATCCGATACATCACCGGATCGCGCAGGTTAATGTTGGGGTTGGCCATGTCGATTTTCGCACGGAGCGTCTTGGCACCGTCGGGGAACTCGCCGGCTTTCATTCGGCGCAGCAGGTCGAGGTTTTCCTCGGGGGTGTTACTGCGACCGGGGCTGTCGCGGCCCGGTTCGGTCAACGTCCCGCGGTACTCGCGTGTTTGTTCGGCGGTGAGATCGCAGACGTAGGCGTGCCCTTGCGTGACGAGCTTTTCCGCCCAATCGTAGAGCTGATCGAAATAGTCGCTGGCGAAGTGCAGGTTGTCCCACTGAAAACCGAGCCATCGCACGTCCTCTTGGATCGAATCAACGTACTCGGTGTCTTCTTTGGTCGGATTGGTATCGTCAAAACGGAGGTTGCAGGTGCCGCCGAGTTCCTGGGCCAAACCGAAGTTCAGGCAGATGCTCTTGGCGTGTCCGATGTGCAGGTAACCGTTCGGTTCCGGTGGGAAACGCGTGCGAACACCGTCGAAACGGCCCGATGCAAGGTCCGCGTCGATGGCTTGGCGGATGAAGTGACGGTGAGTTTTTTCGCCACTAGGGTTGGGATCGCTACCGTTGTTGGGATCGGCGGCGGGATCTGGCGCGGCAGCGTCTCGGTCATTTGGGGCGTTGCGTGGGGTGTGATCGTTTGGGCGAGAAGCGTTCACGGCGGGAGGAGCCTCGGGAGCGAATGAATCAAATGGTATGAGCCGATAATTGTGACGTTTTCGACCGTTCAGGGGTAGCGGAACTAGACGCATTTTGAAGTTTGGCGTGCCCAATCGGCGCATCGGCCTCGCCAAGATGATGCCTCCGGAATCCTGCCACGTGGGCGACGTCGATTTGAAACGCCAGATAGACGCGGCGAAAAGAAGCGGCCGATCAGTGGCATGCCCGACGCCGCTGTCTCGGCATCCAGTCGTGACAGTGAATGGACAAGCCAGCGACGAGCCACGTTCGTTTCCCTAACGCAGGCCGACTGGTTCCTGGCGCAGGCCGACTGGTTCCTAGCGGACCGACTGTTTCCTAGCCCAGGCCGACGGGGCCGAATTACCACGTCGGAGAAGTTGGCGTTGTCGTCAGTTCAACGCTTCTTCCGTGATCACTTTTGGCCAGGTGAAGCGAAACTCGGTGCCACGCGGAGAGGCGTTGTGAATCTCGATCTGACCACCGGCGGTCTGCACGAGTTTTTGCACGATCGTCAAACCGAGCCCAGCACCTTCGTCGCCGGCCGACGGGTGCAGTTTTTGGAAAATCTCAAAAACCTTGTCGTGATGTTTGTCGTCGATCCCGGGGCCGTCGTCGATCACGCTGAACACGTAGTCGCTCTCTGTCTCTTGGCAAACGATCGTAATTTTCCCTTGATCGCGGTCGTGGTGTTTGACAGCGTTGTCGATCAAGTTTTGAAACACCCTCTGCAACGGCTCGCGAACGGTAACCCAGGTGATGTCTTTCTCGGGCAGGACGATCTCGAACGATTCAGGAACGTCAGACAACTCTACCGAGTCCTTGAGGATGTCCCGCAGGTGGACGTTGCGTTGCATATGGTTGCGGTTCCCGACGCGGGAGTACTCCAGCAGACCGGAGAGCAACGCGTCCATCCGTTCGACTTGGTCATGCATCTTTCGCAAGTGTTCGAGGACGTTGTCAGGGAGTTCGATATTGGCATCGGCGGCGTCCTCGCGGACCCAACTCGTCAGATGGATCAGACCGCGAAGGGGCGCGCGAAGGTCGTGCGATGCCACGTACGCAAACTGTTCAAGGTCGCGGTTGCTGCGAGCGAGCGATTGCGAAACCGCCTCACTCTTGTGCAGCATCTTCCGAACTTCCTCTTCCGACGATTTCTGCGACGTGATGTCGACTTGAGTGCCGACCATGCGAATGTGTTTTCCCGTCGTGTCGGTGACGAACTGCCCTCGAGATTCAAACCAGCGATAGCCGCCGTCGGTGTGCCGGAGTCGATAGACGTTCAAGTACTCTTCATCTCGTCCCGATTGAAACTCCTCCAGGCACGCAACCGCCTGATCATAGTCCTCGGGATGCAGGATGCTCTTCCAAACGTCGACATCCCAGTTCTCGCCGACCTCCATACCGACTTGATTGTATAGTTCCGGGGAAACGTAGACGTTGCCGGTCTCCAAGTCGTAATCCCAAAAGCCTACCTTGGCGGCTTTGATCGCGAGCAGCAGTTGTTGGCGGTTGCGGTGGCTCTCGGTGAGGTCGTGAGTGTGGACGATAATAAATGGTTTATCTGCCACGTCATCGTTGTACGTCACGTTGACGAGGATTGGGAATTCATGCCCGTCCCGGTCACAATGAGTCGACTCGTGATGGACGCGTTTGAGCGTCTTGAATTTCTCCCACGTCTCCTGCCAGGAGACCAGTTGATAACGCGGGGTGATGTCAAAGACTTTCATCTTCGACATTTCCTCCGGAGAATACTTCAGTTTCTCGCAGGCATGTTTGTTGACGTAAAGAAACGAAGCGTCTTCAAGAATAAGAAAGACAGAATGGGAGAGTTGGTTGGTGATCTCTCGCCAGTTTAGATTTTCAGTCAGCATCTCGATCGAATTCCGCGACGTGTCGTCCTTGATTCATTCAACGTTGGGTAATGTACCACGCTGAATAGTAGGCGTCTGTCACCTATCTACGATTCTGAACCGTCCTTGGGATTGAGCAGGTCGTAACCAGACAAACTGTCGTCGGACTGATTCTCGAGGTCGTCGTGACTGTCACTCAGTCCGATGCCGGAAAGGTCCGCCTCGGACTGTTCGAGCAGTTGATCGCCTCGAACCAACGTACCGTCCTCGAGTTTGGCTCGCAGTTTCGCTTTGGTTGCTTTGATTCGTTCGTTGCGTTCTTCGACTTTGGCTTCGCGGCGTTTGAGTTTCAGATAACGTTTTTTGAAGGCTTCTTCGCCTTTTTCCAGTTCGGCTATCCTTTTGGCGAGGTCATCTTTGATCGCGGAGGGATCCTCTCCGACGGCTGATCGCTGCGAGGAACTGTGATCATCGCTTGGCCGGGTGTCCATCGCCGTGGCTTCTCGTTTGGATTCGTTGTCCGCTCCGGCATCGGATGAACCGGATTTCGCGGTGGTTGCGTTCGGATCAATGACATCCAGACCACGCCAACGCCGAAACACCGCGGGGCTGATGAAGATCCCGTTTGCGGCAATCATCATCAGGCCGAACGTGGCCATGCCGAGCCCCAAGGCGATTCCGCCGTGCACCGCAACGGCAACGGCCAGCGTGAGCGGACGTGTCCAGCGTGGCCAAACCAACGCACAGTAAAAGATCTCCCAAAACAACGTCACGTGAGTCAGGGCGGTGAAGAACTTCGGGTACGCCGCCATGAAGGTCATGTCCAGCGATTGGTATTCGTAGTTGCCGATCGCGTACCAAAGCGCCGTGCCGTCCCACCAAAGCTGCCCGCGGGCTTTGGCCAACCCGCCAAACAAATAGATCACGCAAAGATGCAGTTGCAACAATCGGGTTCCAACGTTGGCTGCGACACTGGGCGCGTCGCTGGGGAAGAGCCAACCGAACGCTTTCGATTGGGTTTCGTTGTCGCGTGTTAAACGGCGACGCAACCATGAGTCGACCGAGAACGCCGCGCCGCATGGCGTGATCGCTAAGTACAGCGTGCAGTAGGTGACGATCTGGTCGAGACCGAAGAGGCTGCCGAGCAACCGATGGATCAACATGAGTTGAAACCACAACGCCAACGGGCCGGTGATCCGCGTCAGGAAACCGATCATGAACGCAGCCGATGCGATCATCGTCGCGATGTGATGCAGCCCGATCATCGCGGGACTGTCGATGTTCCATAAGTACGACCATGCCGCAGTCGGTTCGCCCAACGTGCCGTCATGTAACGCCTGGGACGTTTCGTTGTTGATCCAGGCGTGGGTGCCAACGAACGATTCCAAATCGGTCGCCAAAACGAGGTGCGAATACAGCAGCATCGCTCCGGTGCAGATGCGAAGGATCGCGAGTGTCTCGACATGCCGCGCGGCGAACCAGAATTCATCCCAGGCGTCGAAAAAATCGGCTGCGGAAGTCTTCAACCTTGTGGCGAGTGTTGCGTTCGAACTCATTGGGGGCGGACTCCTTCCGAGACGCCGACCGGTTCTTCGTTTGTGTTGATGGAACCGGCTGGCGATCCGGAATCGTTGGTGTGATCCTTTTCGAACGGACCGGCCTGCGGTTGGCCGCTCGGGATTGGCTCACCCGATGGTGCCGGGACACTCTCACTCGGTTCAGGCTGTGGAAGGTCCTGCGGCATGACCCCTAGCAGTGTCTCCAGCGTGATCGGAATGTCTTCGAGCAAAACGTACGTAGGTGGGTCGTTCAGTGGTGTCGGGTTTTCAGCGTACGGCACGAAATCGGGAATCATGTGCTCGAGCCGATCGATGCGGATTTCGGTTTTGCCGTATTGATGGCGAAGGTGGTCACGCATCGAATTCGCGATTCGTTCATACCGCTCCCGTCCGGTCCGCCACGCCTGCAGTTCTTCGATCGGAAGTTCTTCTCCGACCAATCGAGCCGTCTCGGCGGGCAACGCCGGTTGATAGGCGTCGTTCAAAAACTCGGCCAACATGAAATGCCGGTGGTAGAGCAACCGAGGCCACTGATCCTCGAGGCTCGGATAGAGGCGTACCTGCGGGTCGCGGGCAACCGTCTCGGGAGTGACTTTCTCGGGAGGAGCCTCGCCACCGGGCGCGAGTTCAACCCGCATCAAATGGCTCGGTCCCGGGTCGGGTGCGAAGAACGCGTAGCCCCGGTCGAGATACAGAAACTGTCCGTAGGCAGCGAGTGGCGAGAGCAGCATCGAAACCGATGGCGAAAGGCCGCGCGGGCCCCGGCTTTGGAAAGCGAGCGGCGGGGCGACGACGGCGGTGAGATGCGCCAAAACCAAGACGCTCAGCACGATTCTCAAGCGTCGCGAAATTCGAGGGGAGGTCGGTTGGGACAAACGGAAACCGGTCGATTGTGGGCGTTGAAGATAGTTCTCTCAAAATAATCAGTCGCCCGGCCATGTATAGCCGGGGCGATGTCATCGATTCACGCACCGCAGTCCGCCCGCGGGTCGACTCGGCGAACCCGTACCGCGGGCTCGGGGGATCGTTACAATCCAATCTCACGGCCCCGCTTGGGGATGTTCCGTCTTCGATAAACCAGTGAGTGCATCATGTTTCTGTTGTGGTATGTATTGGGCATCGCGGCGTACGCCGCATTCCGGACGTTACCTGGCTGTTTGTACACAGTCTCCCCGGATCAAAGGGCGGTGAAAACGCGGTTCGGTGCGGCCGAGATCCTGCCGATGGTCGCCGAGTCGCCCGACATCGCACCGCCGATCGATCCCAGCCTGACCAATGAAGAACGCGAGCGGTACAACTACCCACAGGTCCGCGTCATCGGACCGGGCGGGCCCTATTTCAAATTGCCCTGGGAAACCGTGCACCGCGTGAGTGTGGCGACGCACGCGGTCGACCTTTCGTGGGACCCGTCCAAACGTCAGGACACCATCGAAGCGGTCACGAAGGATAACTTGACCACAGGAGTCAACGGGCAAATCCGATACCGGATCAGCGAGAACAATCTGTATCCCTATCTCTTCGGTGTCAAAAGTCCGCTCGAACACGTGATGGGATATTTCGTCTCGGTGCTGCGTGAGCGAATCGCGAACTTCACCGATCCGAAAGGAGCCAGCCTGCTCAGCAGCGAAGAGGCAGCCGACGTCGCCGAGGCAACCGAAGGCACGCCGGGCACCGCACAAGACAGCGCGGTCGAATTGTCCGAAGGCGTCTCGATCAACGACCTGCGAAAGAACCTGCCGCTGCTGAACCAATACATGGAAGAGCAGTGTCGATCGACGACCGGTCGTTACGGCATCGAACTCGACGCGGCGTTGATCACCGAAATCGACCCGCCACCGGAAGTCGACCGTGCCCTGTCGGCGATCAATAGCACCCGCAACCAAGTCGCCGCTGACATCAGCACCGCACGAGCCGATGCCGAACAGCAGATCACGATGAGTGCCCGGGCGGTCGAGATCGCGACCAACAACGCTCAAGCCGAAGTCGCTCCGTTGCAGGAACTCGCCGGCACGCTCGGAACGATCAAAAACGAAGGCGGCTCGGAATGCCTGAATGCCTATTTGCGAAACGCGAGGGTCCCGCTCTATGGGCTCGCCTCACGTGTGGTCCTCAATAATTCGCGTTCCAAATAATTCACTCTTTCCTACAAGGTTATTCCGATGCAAATCTTCTTAATGATTCTCGGGTTTTCGACGATCCCGATCATCCTCATGTTGGCCCGAATGTTCGGCATTTATACGTGCGTTAACGAATGCGAATCGCAGGTGTTCACGCTCTTTGGCAAGGTGATCGGCACGCTGAACAAACCTGGATTGCAATTCCCGATTTCCCACTTCGGACTGCGGGCGATGCTGATCCCGTTTTTTGGAAAACGCTACGTCGTCAGCACGGCGCTGCGTCAACACTATCTCCGCAGCCAAATGGTGAACTCGGAAGAGGGCACGCCGATGGGTGTCGGTATTTGGTACGAAATGCAGGTCGCCGACCCGGTCGCCTACCTCTTTATCAATGCCAACCCGGACGGCTCGTTGCAGGCCAACGTGACCAGTTCGACAATCTCGACGCTCAGCAACCTGGAAATGGAAACGATGCTCGAGGATCGGCACAGCCTCAGCCGCACGGTACGGCAAGCGGTCTCGCCGCTATCGGAAAAGTGGGGTTACCGGCTCGGTTCGGTCTACATCCGTAAGGTCGAATTCACCGACATGCAGATGGTGCACAACATAACCGAGAAAGTCGTCAAGCGGCTCGTGCAGGTGACCAGCGCGATGAAGCAAGACGGCGAGAACCGTGTCGGTCTGATCAAGAGTGAAACGGCGTTCAAGGTCAGCCAAAAGATGGCAGAGGCCGCCGCGGCACGGCCCGAGATCGTCGGTCAAAAGCTGAACGAGATCGCGAAGAAAGACCCCGAGGTGCTCGACACGGTTCTCGAAGTCATGGAAATCGACAAACTGCTCGAAGCCGGTGCGTCGATCGACATCCTTCCCGAATCCAGCAACCTGTTGCTGCAGGTCGGCGGCTCTCGCGATTAACGAATCGCCGGCGTCTCTCGTGCAACACGTTCGGATGCTCTCGTAGTTTCTGCGGGCTCTTTACTCGGGTAGTGGACTTGTCAAAGATCCTGCTGCATGAGGATCTTTAACCAGATCCACTACCGCCTACCCGAAGACCGAGCGGCATCGGAATACGAGAGCATTTTTGTAGAGTTCCGCGACAGGGCTCGGGCACGTCAAATGACGGGATGCATCAAAACATTCCACCGTTGGTGACAACGTTTGGTTTTTGGGTCTCTTCGGATGGTTTCGGTGTGACAATCGGATCGGGACCGACGTGCGTGTCACGGAGGGATCGCATCAAAGATTGAATCTTCTCGTGCGTTGTCACGGTCGTGCTGACCAGGATCGCCGGCCGATTTTCGGTTCCCGTGCCGATCGGCATGATCGTGCTCGTGCCGCCGAGGGCCTCCCAGTTTTCAGGGTCGAGCGATGCTTCAACCAAGTTCACCACGGCGCAGTAGTCTCCCACCGGTAGGCCTGTGCCTTCGAGGAAGTAGATCTTCGAAAGCAAGTCGGAATGCGAGGCCTCTTCCGTTGTGATCACAATCGTTTCATCACGAATCGTATAGGTCAGATCCAGCGGTCTGCACATGGATTCTAGGATCACACGCAGTGAAAAGGTTCTCTCTGGTTCGTCCGGTGCATCGTTGTCTTCGTTCGCAGGCTTATCCTGCGAAGTGGTGGCTGAGTTTGCTGGCACCGACTGCGATGTTGTTTGCGGGACAGGTGCAAACGGGTCAGCGAAGTCGTCGGTGATCACTGTTCGTGTGGCACTCCGTGGACTGGCACAATAAAAGTCAACGGGCACGTCATCGGTTAGCCCCAATTCTTCCAACGACATCCGATCAATCCGAATCGGGAATCGGGTCTCATCCGACAGACGCATCACCGCTCCCACGAGCGGAGTGTCGACGAATTCCAGGTTGAGCTGAGTGTCGAGCGCGGCGTCAACCCGCTCAGCAACATCGTCCTTGATCCCGATCCATTTGTCCGTCGAGATTCCGCGTCGGGTGAGTTCTGCGAAATCGGCGGTAATGACGAGTCCTTCATCTTGAACAACCGCTCGCAGTCCGAGAGGTTGCAGGATCTTGCGTAGAATCGTTCGTAGCGGTTGTTCGGATTGATCAATCGTTAGAGAAACGGAATCAAGGGAGAGTCCCGCGACCTGGATTCCGCGATGATCCAACAGAACACCAATGCCGAGCGTCTCCGCGAGGAATCGGTCCAGTTCACTCAAGGTAACTTCGGCTTGGAGGTCGACGACATCGTCGAGTGCTTCGGCGGCCCGCCGTGCGACCTTGGTCCGGTTCTCCGGTGCAATCGATGGCACCGCAGGTTGCTCTGCCGTTTCGCTCGCCGAGACAAGAGGCTGGTCGGCACCCGACATGTCGGCCGCGTCTCCGAATTGTCCGAATGAAGGCGAGAGCCCGAACACGAAGGTTGCGAGCGTCCATGCCACCCATTGAAAATGGTCGCATCGAGATGAGAAGTGCATCGTCTGTATCCCAGCGTGTGAAAAGAAAAGCAAGTACGAGGGAGCCGCCTCGTCTCATTCATGATACCGTCAGCGGTCCGAGCGAGGGGGCAGGTCGCGATCGATACGAAAAAACGGGACCGGCGATAGTGCCGATCCCGTTCAGTGCGTTCGTCGAGAGTTCGTCCGCGAGGCGGTTGCTCACTAGCCGAGTTTCCAACCTTCGCGGTAGTCACGTTGGACGAATTGGTTCACCGACTCCACGTTCGGGCTCATCAATTCTTTGGCGTTCCATTCGATTCGTTGCCCTTCGCCTGCTCGCATGGCCAGGTTGCCGACCAAAATGGTTTCGGTCAGGCGGCCTGCGTAGCTGAAGTTGGACATCGTGCCGGGTTCGTACTCACCTTTGATCGTGCTGACGAACTCCCACTTTTGACGTTCGTCGGCGGAGGCTTTGAACGGAATCCGCGGCAGCGATTGCTCGGGGAGTTGAAAGTCTTCGTACTGGTCTTTCGGCAACAGATAGTATTTCGCGCCGTAATCATCGGGCGAGAAGACAATCCCTTTGCTGCCGACGACGACCGCACCGGACATCTTGCGTCCGCCTTCACGTTGTTTGGCGATTCGCTTTTGGAACGACTCGGGCAGCATCGAGATGATTTCCTCTGATGGCAGGTTGCCTCCGTCGTACCAGTGAAATTTGCATGGCGGCAGTCCTTCGCGTTCAGGGAACTCGAACATCAATTCGCTGCTGGCGGGGAATTGTTCTCCGTCCACGATGCCGGGGTTCTTCACCGCGGTCACGGCAACCGGATCCCACAGTTTCAATGCCATGACGGGCATGTTGGTGGTGTGGCATGCCATGTCACCGAGGGCGCCGGTGCCGAAGTCGACCCAACCACGCCAATTGAACGAGTGGTACGCTCCGGAAACATAAGGTCGCATCGGAGCCGGGCCGATCCAGGCTTCCCAGTTCAATGAGTCCGGGACCGGGTCGACTTTGTCGGGACGTCCTCCCCCCTGCGGCCACACAGGACGGTTGGAGAAAATATGAACTTCGCTAACGTCACCGATCGCGCCGCTGCGGATGATCTCGACGGCTTCGCGAAGGCCGTCTTCGCTGGTGCCTTGATTGCCCATTTGAGTCACAACGCCGGTCTTCTCGGCGGTCTCACGCATCAGACGGGCTTCGCTGATGGACCACGTCAGCGGTTTTTGGCAGTAAATGTGTTTGCCCATGTTCATCGCTTGCACACACGCGGCGGCGTGCGTGTGGTCCGGCGTGCTGCAGGTGACAATATCAATCTTGTCGCCGAGTTTGTCGAGCATCTCGCGGAAATCGTCGAATTTTTCGGCGTCGGGGAATTCGCGTCCCTTTTTCTTCAGCGTGTCACGGTCGACGTCGCACAGGCCCGCCACTCGAACGCCTTGGTTGCCGATGTGACTGGTGTCACTGCCCCCTTTTCCGCCAACACCGATACAACCGGCGGCCAACGCATTGAGTGCGGATTCGGGTTTTGTGTCGGCGGCCAGCGAGGTGCCGGCAAAGTAGCCAACCCCGGCGGTCACGGCAGCGGTTTGACTCAGGAAACGACGACGATTCGGTCGGTTTGTCATTCGAAATTTTTCCAATGGACGAACAAGGAGGGAAGTTGAAGGTGGGACAGTCCCGACGGGGCAAACGGGCAGATCTTCCTGAAGACAGGTTTGGGAAGCGAGTTTTGTCAGTGCTCTCGTTCGGTGCTCACGTGTGAACCGGTCGCCAACGCCGATGGAGGGAGCGGGCGGACGAGAATTCACAAGAATGCCGGTATCGGGATGGTGAAAACGTCTGCCTGCGTCGCGGGCGTGATTTTTCAGCCTCGCCTAGCTTAACAACCGCGAGACCCCGCTACAACGAAACGACGGTCGAGGCGGAAGATGAAAACGGATGAGACGGGTCTTTACGCGGAGGAGCCTCCGTTGCGAGCATCGCAATGGGGCGAGCGGGCGTCAGGGTTGGGAAGGGCAAACCAACGAAAAAACCCCGCGACGGAATATTTCCGGCACGGGGCTTTGTGTGGTGTTCGATTCGCTTAGTGCGATTTCCGTTTGAGTAATGATCTCGGGGAAGTCGCTTCAGCGAACGAATTCATTTAGTGGCATCCGCAAGGAGCTTCGCAACCGCAAACTGGCTCGCAGCCGCAGGTTGGCTCGCAGCCGCATGCTGGCTCGATGATTTCGCAGCAACCGGCGTCGCATGCGCTCTTCTTGCTGAACATGCGAGCGAAGAAACCGCCGAAGGGACGGCAAGGTGCCGAGTCGCAGCAAGCTGGCTCGCAACCGCACACTGGTTCGCAGATTGGCTCGCAACCGCAAACTGGCTCGCAAACAGGCTCACATCCGCAAACTGGCTCGCAAACGGGCTCGCAGCAACCGGTGTCGCAGCAGCTCTTCTTGTGGAAGAGGCGTTGGAGCAAGCCCATTTTTGGTGCACAGCAAGGCTCTGCTCCGCAAACTGGCTCGCAGCACACTGGCTCGCAACCGCAAACAGGCTCACAGCCACAGACGGGCTCACAAACAGGCTCACAGCAAGCGGTGTCACAAGCGGATCCGCAACCGCCGAACAGGGATTTCAGGTGGCCAAAGGCGCTGGCGTTGGACGCGTTTCCGGCGAGCAGAGCAACGGCCAAAACAGCTGGTACAAGAATACGACGCATCGTACAGGTCTCCATGGAATTTTTTTGAGAGGAAGGTTTCGATCGCCACACGACGCAGATCGTTTCGATTGGGAGGGTCAACGATGACGTGGTGTGATTTGCGTTCTCGGTAAATTGAAAGCAAGATACCGTTGCACAATGAGGTATCGGACGGCGAGAGGGATGAAGCCTTCTCGACTTTGCGAATTCTCATGAGAATGCCTCAAGGCCTTGTCGGCTGTAACGTTCGCAACGTTTCGCGAGATCGATCGGTATCGGCGAGGGCACCATGCGAATTCGTGTTTTTTTGAACCTCGTTTTGCTTGACGCGCCCCCGAGCGTGTGCACCACTGAAGCACACCGGTGGCGGCGAGCGATTTGATCACCGGCAATGTCGGCCGTCCCGGCTCGATTCACCCCAACGCATTAGGTAATGATGTCTCTCATACGATTTAGCGCCCGCACGACTTCTCGATCGCGGTGGACTCGCGTGGCCGCCTTGCTGGTATGCGGGATCGGCATTCCCGCCTCGGGACTGATCGCTCGTGCGGAACCAGTCGATGCGCCGGAGGCGGTTGCGTCGGACGAACTCGATGAACGGTCGTCGCAGGACAATCTGCTGCGACGGATGACTACCCTCGGAATCGAGTTGACCGACGATCTGTCGTTTCCATTGCCTGAGCCGACGTTCGTTTCGATCGATGGCGTGCCGCTCGCGGAGGATGACGCAAAGCAGGCACTCGAGAAGATTGCGGGGCGTCACGGGGTGAAGCGATTCGTGAGAGATTCGGTGGTGGCACCGATTTCGGTCAACACGGATTCGATCAAGAACGACGCGGGCGAACGGATCGGGCACTTTATCGATGTCGCGTTCGTGGTCTATCAATCAATCGAACAGATCCGCAAGTCGGACGCGCTCGATGATTTCAAGTCTGACCCCGATTCAACGAAGCCGACCGTCGAGATCGCTGACGCGGACGGCGCCGACGAATTGGACAAGAACAAGACGCGGCAACTGACCGACGAGGAACTCGCCGCAGCGGGCGTCGAACTGGATGGGAAATTCGAGACGCTCGGCCACCTACAGTTGCCGTTGTTGGGAAAGGTGGTCGTTCGGGGCGTCGCTCGTGCCCGCCGTTCGATTTGGTCTGCGGACGATGAATCGGCTCCGATCATTTTGACGTGGTTACTCGATTCGCGGTTTGCGGCGGAGAATCCGGAGCCGGATTCGATTTCCAACCAGTGGCGACCGATCGAGCGAAACAGCGTCGGCGAGAAACAGCTCGGACCGCCTCACCCCTATGCCGGGATGGGTGGCTACGTTGCGATCACGCCGGTGCCCGGTGAGGAACAGGCGTCCATTGTGGAAATGCGATTCGTAATCCACGAACCCCACGATTGGTTCGCCGGTCGAAATCTGCTCAGGAGCAAACTCCCGATCCTGATCCAGGATCGCGTGCGGAATCTACGCCGCGAATTGCAGGACTAATGCCCGCCAGCCGGAATGCGTCTTTGACTCGGTCGGAGTGCATCGGGCGGAGGGCGCGAAAACCGTTGAAATCGGCAAACTCTGAACCGGTCGAGGGGGCGAATCGTAAAGAAAATCCGCCTCGAAGCGTGTGATTCGTATATCGAGCGAATACAATTGGCGGTTCTTCTCGTCTGACTATTGACCTTCCTCACCCACAAAACGAACGCCCATCATGGCCGCACGCGACGATTCCGTCATCCGTGGCAGCTTGATCGCTTGCCTGATTTTCTTGGTCCTCTCCCTGGCCTTGAATTTCTTCCTGTATCGCTGGGGCAGCGTCGAGTCGCTGACCGCCACCGCGTCGAAGGACCGGCTCACGTCGGCACAGTCCGAGCTGCAAACTCTGCAAAGCCAGGCGACGATGATGAAGGCGATGCTCGGGGTTGGTGGACTGACCAAGGCCCAATTCGATCAATTGACGTCGAGCACCGGTGGCGATCCCGACATGGAAACGATCGAGCGGCAGTTTGCTCGTGACATGTCGTACTTCGGCCCCGAGGTCGATCCTCAGAATCGCAACTATCCGAACCTGCCCGAGGTGCTCGTCAACGCGATCCGTTCGCGCAACGTGCAGTACGGCCAGGCTCGCGATGAGGCGACCAAAATCCGCGTGCAATCGGCGTCGGAAGTCGACCTCGCCCGAAAGGCCCAGGAACAAGCCGAAGCGGATAAGGACCGGGCGAACAAAAAACTCGAAGAGGAAATGTCGAAGTACGCCGAAGACCGCGAGAAGATGAAGGAGACCGGCGAGAAGAACAAAGACACGCTCCTGCAAACCTCTCAAAAACTCAACGCGCTCAGCAAGAAACTGCAAACCGAGTTGGCGAATTTTCAAAAACGTGAAGACAAACTCCTGTCGACGATCAATACCCAGTTGATCGAACTGACCAAACTCCGCAGCGACAATTTCGAGAGCACCCAGGGCGTCATCACCTACGTCGTTCGCGATGGAAACGTGGTCAATATTGATTTGGGATCGTCGGACGCGCTTCGTCCCGGTGTGACGTTTGGTGTGATCGATGGGGACGAAACCCGCCTTCAGGATGCGAAGGTGAAGGCGACGATCCAGGTTACCAAGATCCTCGGCGAACACCGTGCGGAAGCTCGTGTCGTTGCTCGTCCGGAATTTCGCTATCCGATCATTTCCGGTGACAAGATCTACTCGCCGTTCTGGGCCCCGGGCCGACGCGTGAAGATCGCCTTGGGTTGGAACATCGACCTCGATGGCGACGAACGCCCCGATACCGAAGGGGTCGCGTCGATGGTGCGTGCCGCGGGAGCCGAGGTGGCTGCGATCCTGCAGCCCGACCTGAGTACCGATGGTGAGTTCGACAGCAGCGTTCGATTCCTGGTTCTAGGCGAACCGCCTGAGGCCGACGGGGAAGCAGACGCTCGGGAAGTCGTCGCACTCGGACGTGCCAAGACGATGGCGAAGGAACTCGGCGTGACAGTGATTCCGGCTTGGAAGCTGCAGGCGTACCTGAGAACGATCGACGACTCGTTGACGACACCACTGGGCTCCGCCGTTCGAGGTCGGGACTTTGCTCCTGACCCGTCCGATGCCCCCGGCCGGTTGCCGAACAACCTGCCGTCGATCTTCCAGCAGGATGATACCGGCATTCAAAAGACGAATGAGATCCTCGCGCCGTAGCGAATCGGCGTTAGCGGGCCGCAACCACGGTAGCGGTCAGTCGCCCTCCCGCCGGGGCAAGCCCGGGCGGAGAGCAGTTCGTTGGGTGGCATAGCAGTAGCTGCCAATTGTGCCTCCCGCCGGGGCAAGCCCGGCGGAAAGGTCCCGCCCCAATGAGCCGAATGGCCGTAAGGCCTTGGGTGGAAACTTCGAGAGAGTTCGCAAACCCCAACACGCCCAGAACCCGAGTGCTCACGCACTTCGGCTCACGGGTGGGGCCTCAGCACAAAGTGACCGAACAACGCGCGTGAGCGTTTCCGTCCGGGCTTGTCCCGGCGGAACGGCAAATGACGGCTACCTCGCCAATCTCTTTCCTACGGATCTCCGCCGGGCTTGCCCAGGCGGAATCAACGCATCAGTCACCCTTCCCGCCGGGGCAAACCCGGGCGGAGAGCAGCTCGTTGGGTGGCATAGCAGTAGCTGCCACTTGTGCCTCCCGCCGGGACAAGCCCGGCGGAAAGGTTCCGCCCCAATGAGCCGAATGGCCGTAAGGCCTCGGGTGGAAACGTAGAGAGAATTTGCAAACCCAACACGCCCAGAACCCGAGTGCTCACGCACATCGGCTCACGTGTGGGGCCTCAGCACAAAGTGACCGAACTACGCGTGTGAGCGTTTCCGTCCGGGCTTGTCCCGGCGGAACGGCAAGTGACGGCTACCTCGCCAATCTCTTTCCTACGGATCTCCGCCGGGCTTGCCCCGGCGGAATCAACGCATCAGTCGCCCTCCCGCCGGTGCAAGCCCGGCGGAAAGGTCCCGCCGAAATGCGCCGAATGGCATCGGGTGGAAACATCGAGAGTATTCGCAAACCCAACACCGAAGACCCGAGCGCTCACGCACTTCGGCTCATTGGTTTGGGATGGATCACTTAGGCGGCAGCGGCGGGGCGGACGTCGATGAATTCCATCCCGGCTCGGCAGGCGGCGTCAAAACCGAGCGGGGAATCTTCGAAGACGAGGCATCGCTTCGGATCGACCCCGAGTTGTTTCGCGGCGAGCAAGAATGCGTCGGGTTCGGGTTTGTGCAGTTCCGTGTCTTCGCTGGTCACGATCGTGTCGAACCAGTCAAGAATTCCAATGTGTTTGAGCTGTTGCTCGACAATCGGACGGATCCCGCCGCTTGCGACCGCCATCGGGATTTGCCCACGGTGCCGGGCGGCGCAGTCGCAAACGACCTGCAGCGGTTGCAGGTCTCCCATCAAACTTTCGAACGCTTCTTCTTTTGCGTCAGCGGTTGATTCCACGTCGATGGTGACGTTCTGTTCGTTACTTAAGATCGAGATGATTTTGTCCGTTGGCATTCCGGCCATCGAATAAAACCGATTCTCGGTGAACTCCACGCCCCTGGCCGACAACGCTTCCCGCCACGCCCGGAAGTGCAGCGGCATGGAATCGGTCAGCGTTCCGTCGCAGTCGAAAATCAAACCGTCGAAGCGATTCGAAAGATCGTCCTGTGTCCAAATGAGTTCGTTGAATTCGTTCACGCGTTCATCTCTTTCGCGGCAGCGAGTTTTTGTTGGCGGGTGTTTTCGATGCTTTGTTGCATGTCAGGAAACATGCGACCTGCATCATCGGTGAAGACGCGTCCGATTAAAAGGTCGGTAACGTTGCCGCGGTATTGGGGGAACTCACGCATGAACCGGCCGATACTGAAGTCTTTGTCGTAGAAGGCGTGGACGAGTTTGCGGATGCGTTCAGCACCGGCTTTGAATTCACCGGACCATTTCCCGAGTTGTTCGCCCGAAAGGTCGTCGTTCTGCAGTCCTTCGATGATCGCATCGCCCGCACGGACTCCCATCTCCAACGCAAAGTAAACGCCGGAGGAATAGACCGGATCGATGAACCCGAACGCGTCACCGACGAGCACCCAACCGGGGCCGGCGTGTCGCCGTGTCATGTACGAAAATTCTTTCGCGGTAGTGAACTTGCCAACCCGAGTTGCGTTTTCGAGTCGCGGTAGCAAACCGGGGCAACGTGCCAGTTCTTCGCCGAAGATTTCTTCGGGCGTTCCACGGCCTTTCAACAAATATTCATGATCGGCGACGCATCCGATGCTGGTGATCCCGCGTGATTGGGGGATGAACCAGAACCACGTCTTCTTGTTCTCGGAATTGAGAATAATGGTGGCACCCTCGTTATCGCCATCGCCGCGGACGGCGTCTTTGTAGTAGGTCCAGATGGCGGCCTTTTTGAGGTTCGGGTTGACCTCTTTGAGACCGAGTCGGCCGGCGATGAAGCTCTGTTGACCGGTGGCGTCGACCACGACGCGGGCGTGGATGGTGTGTTCCTTTCCGTCGGGGTCGCGGACAACGACACCGGTGGCCCGGGGAGGTTGGTCCGGGTTGTCCGCCGAGTCAAAGAGAACTTCGGTGACTCGCATCCGGTCGCGACATTCCGCGCCGAGTTCTGCGGCCCGGTCAAAGAGCATCTTGTCGAATTCGCTGCGTTCGACTTGCCACGTCGTGCTGCACTCGCGTTCGTCGTGCTCGCGAAAGAAGAACGGTTCGGATTCTTTTCCTGTGTGCGTCACAAACTGGACGCTCTTCTTTTGTTGCCAACCGGATTGTTTCATGCGGTCGATCAGGCCGAGTCGCTCGAGCGGCCAGTAAGCCTCCGGCATCAGCGACTCGCCCACGTGAAAGCGGGGGACGGCGTCGCGTTCGAGCAACAACGTTTCATGCCCAGCAGAGGCGACGATTGCCGCGGCGGTTCCTCCGGCCGGGCCTGCGCCGACGACCACGCAGTCGTAAGATGTCTTCATGGTGTTCGCACCGGTTCTCAAAATCATGGTGAGAGGGGGTAGGGATGATCATCATCCCGTTTAAACAACCAAACTATATCGGCTCAGGAAGCCCCCCGTTCTCCGATCGCGGCAGAAACACCGGCCTGCAATTTTGAAAGTCCGAGAGAGCTTCCATGCGCAGTGCCGAAGCCTTGGCGACGGCGTTTAGGAAGGCATCGTCGCCGACTCGAGCAGGCTGCTGATCAGCGGCAGCAATTGTTTCTTCCGGCTGACGACGTTGTCGAGTTTGTAAAGGTTCTCTTCGAGTTGGGGATAGTTGATTTCGTCCCAACCGTCGGGCTCGCGGCTCATTAACAGCAAGCTGCCGTTGCTCGAAATGTCGGTGACCAGGAGAGCCGAGAACTCGAGGTTGTGCTCCACCGCGAGTCCGTTGAGGGCTTTGGCGAGTTCGTTCTGCCGCTGCCAGAACAGGTCAAATCCGATTTCTTCGATCTGGGAGATCGAGAATCGCTTGCCGCCTTCTTCGAACTGTTTGCAATCCTCGCGAACCACTTTTTCGGGGGTGCATGATCGCAGGGCGGAGCCGACCTGGAAGAAATCGGTCGCAAACTGTTCGAGCGAAACGCTGCAGAACTCCTGCAACCATTCGAGGATGTCGCGGTCGACATCCGTTGTCGTTGGCGATCGGAGGTAAAGCGTATCGCTGATGATGCCCGACGCCATGCACAAGGCGATGCCGGGTTCGGGGGCGATGCCTGATTGCCGGAACAAACGTGCCACGAGTGTGCAGGTCGATCCTACCGGATCCATCGTAAACTTGATCGGTCCGGTTGATTTCAGCGATCCGCCGAGGCGGTGGTGATCGAGGACCTCAATGATGTCGGCCTCTTCGGCTCCTTCAACGGCCTGGCCCATTTCGTTGTGGTCGACCAAGACGAGTTGCGGCCGGGGAGGTGTGACCAGGTCGCTCTTACTGAGGACGCCGACCAATTTTTTGCCTTCGATTACGGGGAAGACCGGTTGGGCCGAGCGGAAGATCTGCTGTTTCGCGGTCGTCACCGGCATCTTCGCCGGCAATGATTCAAAGTCGCGGTCGATCACATCGGCAATGATCTGTGCCGCTTTGATCCGCATGGTTGTCGTGGCCGTGTCGAGGTCGCTGGTGATGACGGCGACGCCACGGTTTCGGGCGAGTTCAATCAGGCCGCTGGACAGTTCAAAACCACCGGTGACGACCAGGGCGCGAACCCCCAACTCGAGCGCGGGCAGTTGAATCGTCGGTCGGTCGCCACTGACGACCAACAATCGTTCGACGGGGTATTGGCTGAGTCGATCGGTGAAGCCGCCGGCGCTCATCGCACCAACGGTCACGATCAAGTCTTCGGTCTCGTCGGGATTGACCGCGTGCTGAAAATTGCCGCCAAGAACCGACACGATACTGCGGAGTGTTGATCGGACGCCACGGGATTGACCACCATCCACGCCCCCTTTGAAGACCAATTCGAGCAGTTCGAGCAGGGTCGCCAATCCGATCAGTGAATCGTCTTCATCGAGGATCGGGATCGAACGCAGCCCATGGGCGTTCATCAATTTGTAGACATCGTAAAAGACGTCCGTGGGACGAGCGAAGATGACCTCACGGTTGCAAATATCATCGAGTTCCGGACGGACATCCATGATGATGCGAGGCAACGCGAGTTTTGCCTGACGGAGCGCGAATTCGGTCCGCTCATTCGGAGCCCCGCAACATGCAGCGACAGCGTCGGGGCGGGTCGTTCGTCTTAGATAGTCGGCGTAAGCGAGTGCACTGCAGATGGCGTCGGTATCTGGGTTGCGGTGTCCGAAAACATGGACGGTCATGAGCGTTTCGTGGTTGCGGTTAAAAGTGTATGGATCTCGCCTGCAATCTTAGTCGGTTCGCTCATGCGTCCAACACCCTGTACACGGCAACTCAGCCAGCCTTTTTCAGGGCCGACGATTTGGCAGCCATCATTGCGGAGCGTTTCGATGTTACGTTGAACGGCAGGTTGGTTCCACATCGGATCGCTCATGGCCGGCGCGAGCAAGACCGGGGCTGTATTTTGCAGATACAGCGTACTTAGCAAATCGTCGGCGTGACCGTGAGCCAGTTTTGCCAAAATTGATGCGGTCGCCGGCGCGATGACCATCAAATCGAGATTAACCGCCAATTCGATATGAGGGCCGAGAGGGTACCGCGGGTCGAACGATTCGGTGGCGACGGGCCTGCCCGACAAAGCGGACAGGGTTGTTTCACCGATGAAGTTCTTTGCCCCGGCGGTCATCACGACTTGGACGTGATGACCGGCTTGGGCGAGTTTGCTGCAAAGGTCGGCGGCTTTGTACGCAGCAATGCCGCCGGCAATGCCCAGTAAAATCCGTTTCGCTGGTTCAGTGCTCATGCGAGTTTCGTTTGGACCCGTTCGAGCAGTGCTTTCGTGGCACGGATGCCGGCGAATTCGTCGAGTTCGCGGCCTTCGTATTCGATACCAACGTAGCCGCGGTAACCGAACTCCAGCACGATTTTCATCATCTTGAAGTAGTCGGTGTTAATCTCGTTGCCTTTTTCGTCAAAGTCATGTGTCTTCGCGCTGACGGCCTTCGCGTATGGCATCAAAGCCTGGACGCCAAAGTAACGGTCGAACGACAGCGGATCTTTGCCGCGGCGAATGTGGAAGTTGCCAAAGTCGGGCAGGGTGCCACAGTTGTCCATGCCGACGCGTTCCATCACAACCGCGAGCCACGCACCGTTGCTGCTCAGCCCACCGTGGTTTTCGACGATCACGTTGATGCCGTGGGGGGCCGCGTATTCGCATAGCTGCCGCAGGCCGTCGGCGGCGTAATCGAGCTGCTCGACATAGGACCCGCTGCTCGCCGCGTTGACCCGGATCGAGTGGCAACCGAGGAACTTGGCCGCGTCGACCCACTGGTGATGATTCTCGACGGCTTTTTTGCGGCCGGCGGTGTCGGCGTTGCCGAGTTGGCCTTCGCCGTCGACCATGATCAGAAGACTCTTGACCCCTTGGTCTTCGCAGCGTTTCTTCAACTCGGTCAGGTAGGCTTCGTCGCGAGCCTTGTCTTTGAAGAATTGGTTGACGTACTCAATCCCGTCGATGCCGAACTCTTCCTTTGCGAGGCGGGGGAAGTCAAGGTTGGTCAATTCTTTCGACGGGTCTCGCAACGTGCGGTGCAACGACCATTCGGCCAGTGAGATCTGAAACGGGGCCTCGTCGTGCGAATGGCTGTGCTCACCTTCATGGGCGAGTGCCCAACGCGAGGTGACTGCCCCGGCAGCAGCGGTTGCGGCGATCGCTTGAAGAAAATTTCGGCGGGGCAAATCAGGAGTCGTCATGTTCAGTGGCTCGGTAGGGAGGGGGGAAAGGGGGAAGGGAATCGGGACACGTGATTCTACTTTGCCTCGTCGGGTTTTGCGACAAGCGGAGGCGGCGCGACGCCGCATTGCTGCAGCAGCCCGTTTCGGCGGGTCACGATTTTCTGTTCCGATTCGCTGAGTGTGACGGGAGAGTTCGCCGACTCGGCGGGAAATTGAATCCGCCGCAGCGTCTTGACCGCTTCGCCCGACAAACGCATGACTTTGAGTTGGATCTGAGCAATCCGCAACAGTGCGTCGGGTGCCATCGGGCCGTTGTGCTCAACGATCAGTTGCAGCGGTGCGAGGGCGGGCAAGAATTTCTTGTTTGTTCCGAGCAGCGATGCAAAACCGAACAACGTTTTGTCGCTCAGCCCGATCGCGAGGCCGAGTTCTTGCAGTTTTGCGAAATGCTGTTCGGCGAGCATTAGGCTTTTGTTCGTGACCGCTTGACGCATCAGCATCGTGATCCGGTTGAAGTCTGGGTGAGACGCGGCGATTTGCTGTGGGGTTGGTGGAGGCGGTTCGGCGGAGCGGCCTTTCGTGCCGAGCAGGCCACGTCGCTTGGTTTTCTTCGTTGGCTGACCGACCGGGGACTGGGAACCGGAGGATGTGGTGGACGCCGCATGCGGTTGTCCCTGACGCGGGGCGATTGATGTGGTGTCCCCTTTTGCCGAACGTGCCATCGTCGAAGAACGCGCGGCCATGTAGGACGCGTTGCTGGTTGATGCGGTGGTGGAGGTTGCCAGCGCCATCGAGACCGCGTCGTGCCGCAGGTCGACTTTTTGCGACAGCCGCTGCCGTCGTTCTTCACTGCATAAAAACGGATAGCCGTGCAGCCATTCGTTTCGTGAAATGATGTCCCAGTCTTCACAGTCGACCCAATCCATTCGCAGCATCGCAAACGCGAGCACGACACCGATCAGCAGCGAGAGCAAATGAAAGCCCGCCTGCCAAACGAGCAATCCCAAGAAGAAAAACATGATCAGTTCGATGAAGATGTATGCGGTCGCGAGCGTCGAGATTCGGAGTTCGGTCATGATCCCACCGCCCATCTTGCCGAGCCGGGGAACGAACAAAAGGAACACACAGTTCATCTCGTTTTCGGGAGCCCAGATCAACGCCATCGCCATCAGGATGTAAATCCCGTTGTCGGCCCCGACCGCAAACATTTCGCTCACCGCAGGAACGGCAAACGACAACGCGTAGAACATGCTTTGCGCAAGCGCCGCGCAGAAGATATGAATGCCGAAATAGAACACCGTGAAGAGAAGGCTGCCGATTTTCCCCTCGATCACCAACCCGAAACTCCACAGGAAGAGAACGTTGACGATCAGTTGGAACGGGTGAATGTGCAAAAAAGAATGCGTGATCCACTGCAGCGGATGAATCCCGTCGAACGTCAACGCTAGCCAACGGACGTCTTCGATCGCGAGGTTACCGCTCGCGACCTGGATTGTCGTCGCGGCGTAGGCAACCACGTTCAACACCGCGATCGTTCCCGTTGCGATCGGGTAGTGATAGACCGGAGCGTCGGTCGAGTAGGGGAAGAAGAGCACGGCGAATTTCCTCGCGGGCGAGGCGTCGTTTGGCATCGACATGTTGGCGATGCGGGCGACAACGAATCATGAGCAGCGGGCACACAACGCCAGCCCGTCCAGTCTAGAGGATTTGCCGCACCGGTGTGTGTGAGGCGTCGTGCAAGGCGTCACAAAAAAAGCGACTGCCGGGTGGGCGGTCGCTCGATGAAAAGTTGTCTTGAACGGCAGAACGCAGGCACTAGGCCAAGCCCATGCCAGCGGCTTCTTCGGTAAAGATCGTTTGTGCCCGATCGGGACCGACCGAGAGGATTCCGACCGGCACGCCGACGAGTTCTTCGATGCGTTTGACGTACGAAAGTGCGCCTTCGGGGAAGTCCGACATGCTGCGGGCGTGATCGACGGGACTGTTCCAACCAGGGATGGTTTCGAGAACCGGCTTGCAACGACGCAGTTGGTCCGGATGGCTGGGAACGTGATGAATTTCTTTGCCGTCGAGTTCGTAGGCGACACAGACCTTGAGTTCCTCAAAGTGAGCGAGCACGTCCATCATCATCAACGCCAATCGGCTGACCCCGGAAAGCCTTGCGGTGTAGCGAACCGCGACCGCGTCGAACCATCCGCAGCGTCGAGGCCGGCCCGTGGTCGTGCCGAATTCGTTACCGAGTTTGCGGATTTTGTCACCGGTTTCGTCCTCGAGTTCGCTCGGGAAAGGTCCACCGCCGACGCGAGTGCTGTAGGCTTTGCAAACGCCGAGAACGTGGTCGATCCATTTCGGAGGAACGCCCGCACCGGCACAAACACCGACGCCACTGCTGTTGCTGCTGGTGACGAACGGATAGGTGCCGTGGTCGATGTCGAGCAGTGCACCCTGTGCCCCCTCAAAGAGCATCGTTTGGTTGGCTTCGGCTGCGTCGAGGATCAGGTCGGTTGTGTCGGCGATCATCGGTGCCAAACGTTCGGCCCACGATGCGGCCAATGCCACCATCTTGTCGGGAGCGATCGACGCGAGTTCCTCATCGGTCGCGCCGAGTTGTTGCAGGAGCGTTGTCTTTTGCTCGGCGACCGTTGCGATGCGTTCATCGCGGGAGTCTTCGATCAGGTCGACCATGCGGACCGCGTGGGTGCGACCGACTTTGTCACGATAACACGGCCCGATGCCACGGTTGGTAGTGCCGATCGATTCGCCGCGGACGCTGACTTTGTTGATCGTGGCGTCTTCGATCATGTGCCACGGCATGACCAGGTGAGCTCGCTCGCTGACCTTCAGATTTTCGACAACGTTGATACCGCGAGGTGCCAAACCGTCGATCTCTTGGAGCATCGTGGTCGGGTTGATCACGACGCCCGGTGTGATGAAGTTCTGAACGTCGCTGTGAAGGATGCCCGATGGGATATGATGGAGTTTGTAAACCTCATCTCCCGCGACGACGGTGTGCCCGGCGTTCGCACCGCCTTGATAACGGATCACACAATCAAAACGAGGTGCCAGAAGGTCGACGAGTTTACCTTTTGCCTCGTCGCCCCACTGCAAACCAATGACACATGTACCGGACAAGAGAACTTCCTTCGAATAAATAAAGACTTAACAAATAACGGGTCAACGACGTTTGCGTCGTGACCCGGGTGCAGATGCCCGTGATGGGCGGATCAGATGGACGAGGCGTCGCTCAATCGCGACGCCGTTGGTCACACCGCCTGGCTGAAATCAGCCGGCGATTTTCGAGCTGGGTTAGCTGCCCGATGCTGCTTTGACGACGGAATCCGCGTTGATGTGGAAGTGCTTGTAGACTTCGTCGAACGGTGCACTCGCACCAAATCCGCTCATGCCGACAAACTTGCCTGCCGATCCGATCCAGCGGTCCCACGACATCCGGATACCGGCTTCGATCGCGACGCGGTTGGTAATCGACGGCGGCAGGACTTCGTCGATGTAGGATTGATCCTGTTGAGCGAACAGGTCCATGCACGGCATGCTGACGACGCGGACTTTTTTGCCCGATTCGGTAAGAGTCTTGCCGGCGTCGACCGCCATGTACAGCTCGCTGCCGCTGGCCATCAGGATCACATCTGGCGTTCCTTCGCAGTCGCTGAGGATGTAACCACCACGGCTGCAACCCGATGCCGGTGCGTAGACCGCGCGGTCGAGGGTTGGCATGTTTTGACGAGAGAGAACCATCGCGGCAGGGTGTTCGCTGTCGAGCATCGCGGTGCGATAGCATTCGGCGACTTCGTTGGCATCGCCCGGGCGGAATACGTTCAGGCCCGGGATCGCACGGCAGGCGGTCAGGTGTTCGACGGGTTGGTGGGTCGGTCCGTCTTCGCCGACGCCGATCGAGTCGTGCGTCAGGATGTACAGCGTTGGCAGGTGCATGATGCTGCTCAGTCGCATCCCGCCACGCATGTAGTCGGTGAAGACAAAGAACGTCGCCGCGTAACCGCGGAGGCCCGACAGGCACAGCCCGTTGACGATACCGGCCATCGCGTGTTCGCGAATGCCGAAGTGCAGGTTACGACCGCTGTACTGCGCGGGCAGGAAATCGCCGGCGCCGTCGAACTTCAGGTCGGATTTATTGCTCGGTGCAAGGTCGGCCGATCCGCCGATCATGAACGGCAGGTTCGCGGCGATCGCGTTGAGCACCTTGCCGGAGCTGTTGCGGGTTGCGTCGCCCTTTTCGCTCGGTTCGAAGACGGGAATGTCTTTGTCCCAACCTTCGGGCAGTTTGCCGTCGAAGATCGCTTGCAGTTCGGCGGCCTTTTTCGGTTCAGCGGATTGGTACTTCTCCCACTGTTGGTCCCACGCGGCCGAGGCCTCCGCACCTCGTTTGCCGATGCCGTCGGCGAAGTGCTGTTTGACTCCGTCGGGAACGAAGAACTTCTCGTCTTCGGGCAGGCCGTAGGCTTTCTTAGCCAACGCGACTTCGTCCCAACCCAGTGGAGCACCGTGGGCGCCGTGGGTGTTCTGTTTGTTGGGGGCACCGTAGCCGATGATGCTCTTGACGACGATCAAGGTCGGCTTGTCATGGCATGCTTCAAACGCAGCGAGAGCTTTGCCGAGTGCATCGATGTCGTTGGCGTCGTCAACATGCAGGACGTTCCATCCGAGGCCTTCGAATTTCTTGCCCACGTCTTCGCTGAACGCGAGGTCGGTGTCGCCTTCGATCGTGATGTGGTTGTCGTCATAGACCCAGCACAGGTTGTCCAGTTTCAAGTGGCCGGCAACCGAAGCGGCTTCGCTCGCGATGCCTTCCATCAGGTCGCCGTCGCTGCAGAGCGTGTAGACGTTGTAGTTGAACAGCGTGATGTCGTCGGTGTTGTAGTTAGCGGCCAGCCATTTTTCGGCCATCGCCATTCCGACGCTGTTGCTGACGCCGGCACCCAGTGGCCCGGTGGTCGTTTCGATCCCGGCGGCTTCGGCGTATTCCGGGTGTCCCGCACAGACGGAGCCGAGCTGGCGGAAGTTCTTGATGTCTTCGAGCTTGATCGACTCGCCGCCGGTCGGGTTGCCGTGTTTGTCGGTTGCCTTGGTGCCGATCAGGTGCAACGTGCTGTAGAGCAACATCGATGCGTGACCGCAGGACAGGATGAAGCGATCGCGGCCGGGCCAATGAGGGCGTGCCGGATCGTAATCCATTGTGTTTTGGAACAGTTGGTACGCGATCGGCGCGAGAGCCATCGGCGTGCCAGGGTGTCCGCTGTTGGCCGTCTGAACCGCATCCATGCTGAGCGCGCGGATGGTATCAATCGCCAGTGTCTGTAGATCTGTCGAAGTCGCTGTCATGAACCGTGCCGAGGGGTCAGAGGTTGATATTGAGATGGAATGAATTCGACGCGCGATTGCGCAAAATGCCCAATTGGTGTCCGCTTTGGGCCCGCAAAAGCCTAGCCACCCCGGCCTCGTCGGGGAAGAGGGCAGACCCTTGCGGGGCGAAGGTTGACGTCGTTTTCAACCGGTGGCGTCAGTCCTGCGATTGGCCGAGCGTGGTCAGCAAACGTTTGACGTAGTCGCCGCCCCGCCGAGGGGCGTTCGGATGGTCGGCACGGATCGAATCGAGCGATTCTGCGGAAAACCGGACAACGGCTTCGCGGTTCGTGTCGATGACGTTGAGTGCCGCGATCGCGACGTAGTAGCCTTCCTCGGGCAATTGAGCCAAACGGATCAATTCATCCGCAGCGGCTTTTTGCACCGACGGGTCATTGATCCGGATCAAAATATCGGCCGCGGCAACCCGGACGCTCGGGTTTTCGTCTTCCAACGCCTGCATCAACGTTCGCACCGCGGCGGTGGTTTCGTCATCCGAAAGCACCGTCCCATGGGAGGCCAATCCCAACGCGAGACCTCGGCAGCCCCAGTACCGGATTTCGGGATCGGGGCTGTCGTAGAGAGCCTGCATCGCGGCGATGGTGTGGGCGTCGCACGCCTGCCACGCGTCGCCAGCGGCCCAAGCGGCGTCGACCAAACCGGCGGCGTTGAATCGGTCAGACAGCCCGACGGTCCGCGGGGACACGTTTTGCGTGAGGCGATGAATTTCGGCTTCGGTCAGCAAACCGAGGTCGCGGGTCGAACGCATCCATTCCCAGGTCGCCCCTCTCATCGCAGCGAGCTTTTCAGCGTGCTGAGGCAGTGACGCGACGTTGTCGACTTCGTCCGGATCGTTTTGAAGGTCAAACAGTTCTTCAACCGGTTTGACCTGCCAAAATTTCGACTGGGCATCGTTGAGTTCACCGGCCTCGTACATTTGTTTCCAAATCCTCGTTGTCGGCGTTTGGAACATGAAACCGACGTGCTTGAGGTACGGGCGATCGGGGTAGAAATGCCGCATGTAAACGAAACGTCCGTCGGTGCACGTACGAACCAAGTCAATGCGTTCATCCATCCGACCGCGGTAGCCAAACAAGAATTCTTTCGGTTCGCCGGCGTATTTACCCAAAAAGGGGACACCCTGCATGTTCGCAGGAGGCTGGGTACCGGCGAGGCTGATCGCGGTCGGGCCGAAGTCGACGAAACTGACGAGGCGGTCGGACACTCCGCCGGGTATGTAGTCCGACGGTGCGAGGTCACGGTACTCGTCCGGCACGTGCACCAACAGCGGAACCTGGAGCCCGGAGTTGAACGGCCATCGTTTGCTGCGCGGCATCCCGCTGCCGTGATCGCCGTAGTAGAAAATGATGGTCGAATCGGCCAGCCCGGCTTGGTTGATTTCGTCAATCGCTTTGCCGACCATCGCGTCCATCTCGGTCAGGCGGTCGTAGTACTGTGCCCAGTCGCGTCGAACCTCCGGTGTATCAGGATGGTACTTCGGCAAGTTCGCTTTTGCCGGATCGTGAACAAGGGTGTGTGGTTTGTTGCGGATCTTGCTCTCGTGGCTGATCGTGTAATTGAATACGCTGAAGAACGGCGTGTCTTCGCTCGGGCGATTTCGCCAGTGAGCTTTCTTGCCGCTTTCGTGCCAACCGGCGTCCTGATCGCTCGGGTCAAAGTTGTAGTCGGTTTTGGTGTGGTTGGTGCAGTAGTACCCGGCCTCGCGAAGCACCGCAGGGTACAGTTTCATGTCTTTGGGCAAACGGACGGAACTGCGCATGTGTTGGCCACCGAGGCTGGTTGCGTGCATGCCGGAAATGATCGTCGTCCGGGCCGGTGCGCAAACCGGTGCGTTGGACCAACAGGTGCGATAGCGAAGCGACCGCGAGGCGAGTTGGTCGATGTTGGGTGTGTCGGCGTACTCGTCGCCGTAGCAACCCAGTTCGGGTCCGTTGTCTTCGCTGGTGAGCCAGAGGATGTTCGGCCGGGGAGGTTGCGTTTCGTCGCCAGCGGCATCGCAGATGGTCAGGTGAAGGCATACCGCGAGACAGGCAATTTGAAGAGCGGCGAAGCGCGATGCTTGGTTGACGTGGGAGGGCATGGTGGGTGTCGATGGCGTGGGGGAAACGTCGCGGTGAGACAACCGGCGAGCGGTTAAACGGCCGATTGTAACCGAGACGGGCCGGCCCAGTGTATAGAACAGGTGTCCTCGACGGCTCTGTGATGCACCGATGTGAACAAGTGGCCGGCGTTCGGTCGGGGCAATGGCGTTTGGAAACCGCCGCGATCGGACGGGCTTTCAAACAGATGCGAGGGCGTCTATTTTGACCGCTGTTTCACGCCCTACCCCACGCCCTCTTCCATTGGACTCTCTCGTGTCCCTGAATCCTCAACTCTCGGTTTGCATCGACGCGGTCTACGAAGGCGTGGACGAGGTCGAGGCGATTTCTCGCGTCGCCCAGTGCGGAATCGAGGCGTTCGAGTTTTGGTGTTGGTGGGAAAAGGATCTCGATCGGATCGTGAAGGCAGGCGATGACAACGGGCTGACGATCGCGTCATGCTGCACCAAGTTCGTGTCGCTGGTGGATCCTGCCAAACGCGATGAATATCTGCAGGGGCTCAAAGAGTCGATCGATGCGGCCCAGCGGATCGATTGCAAAACGCTGATTTCGCAAGTCGGCGACTTTCGTCCAGGGGTGCCGCGAGAAGAACAGCACCAATCACTCGTCGATGGGCTCCGGCAAGCCGCACCGATGCTCGAGAAAGCGGGGATCACGCTGGTGATCGAACCGCTCAACGAACTCGTCGATCATGTCGGCTATTACCTCGTTCGCAGCGACGAGGCGTTTGAGATCGTTGGTAAAGTCGGCAGTGAGAATGTGAAGGTCGTCTTTGACATCTATCATCAGCAAATCAGCGAGGGGCACGTGATCGATCGCTTGACGCGAAACATCAACGACATCGCGCATTTTCACGCGGCAGGAAACCCCGGGCGAAATGAACTCACCCGAGGCGAGCTGAACTATCACGAGATCTTTGCTGCGATTCGGAAGACAAATTACAGCGGCTATGTCGGTCTGGAGTACTGGCCCGTTGGTGACCCCGACGCGAGCCTGAGAGATGTGGTCGCGATGTGCGAGAAAGAAAGCTGAATCGAGAGAGGCTTTTATTCCATCACCGCGACTGAGCCGAAGTGCGTGAGCGCTCGGGTTTGGGGCGTGTTGGGTTTGCGAGCCCTTTCGAATTTTCCACCCCCGGCCTCACGGCTCATTTTTGCGGGACCTTTCCGCCGGGCTTGCCCCCGCGGAAAGGGGCGACTTGTTGCGTTGATTCCGCCGGGGCAAGCCCGGCGGAGATCCTTATGGTGGGAGATTTTGGAGGTAGCCATCACTTGCCGTTCCGCCGGGGCAAGCCCGGACGGAAACGTGTGGATGGATCGATGCTTGGATTTTCCGATGTCCGAGGCCTTGCGGTCGTTCGGCTCACTTGGGCGGGGCTGTCGCTCTAGCCCAGCAGGTCGTTACCGGGTTCGCTGAAGACCTGGTCCGTCGTTTCTTCGTCGCTGTTAGATTCTGGCGTGTCCGCGGCGAGCGACTCGAAGGCTTTTTGGAGCGCCTCGACTTGGGTGGCATCGATGGTCTTTTTCAGCGGTTCGCTGAGTGTGTCGCCGAGTGCGTATGCGTCGAGGTTGATCTGCCGACCCAGCGGTGTGATTTCGATTTCGCTCTGCGGCGCCGGAGCGATCTCAGTTGCGTCGGACTCCGCCGCGATACCACGCTCTGCACCGGAGTCGCTGCGAGGGGGAACAGGTTCGCCGCTTGGTTCGTTGCCAACCGTCCCGGTGCTCGTTCCCGCCGTGTTGAGTTCGTTGATGACGAGCAACGCGTCGAGCGACGTGACCATTCCGTCGTTGTTAACGTCGTAGCCGTAGGCAGGGTCGCCCTCGCCGACCGGGCCGGGGCCGAAGTTGTTGAGGTAGTTGATGATCGCGAGTGCGTCGGTCGCGGTGACGTTGCCGTTGCCGTTGACGTCTTCGGGGAGGTCGTCATTGTGGAACGGTTTGTCGTTTTCGAGAACGGCGATGTTGAATTCAACCTCGACCGCATCGATGCCGCCTGAATCAGGGGTGGCGGTAATCTTCAGCAAAATCTCGTCATCGATTCCGGGCGTGCGTTCAATGAACTCGCCATCGGCGAGCCGCAACGTCGAGCCCTCAAAGATGAACCGTGGGTCGTCGACGGTGAGCCGGTGCCCGTTGGCGGCGGGGTTGCCCGCGATCGTCATGTCGCCGACGACATCGCCGGGTTCGAGTTCGAGCACCGAATGGTCGGTCAGCGAGAAATCCCTCGGGGTTTCCGGTGCGTCGAGCACCGTGATCACGATCTCTTTGGTAAACGAGTCGTCCTTGAACGAGGCGGTGACGTTGATCGACACCGTCATCTCTGCTTCGTGATCGAGCGCTCGGTCGTCTTTGAGTTTCAGTTCGCCGAAGACGACTTCGAACCGATCGTCGTCAACGTTCAGCGTGTGGATGTCCTCGAAGTCCTCGTCGATCACCGTGATTGTTTTGATGATTTCGCCGGGGCGGTTTTCCCGAACGCTGGCCGAGCCGGGCAGGATGTCCGTTACCGGGTCATCGGCATCGGTAACCGACAGGGTCGTCGCGTACTCGATCGTGGTGTCGGCGTCCGGATCGCTCACTGAGATAATCAGCGGGATTTCCCATTCCGTTTCGAAGTCGAGGCGTCCCGGTCCGACAAAGATCAGTTGGTCGTTGATAATGTCGAAACGGTTGTCTGGGACGCGGTTGCCGCCGAGGACTTCGATCTCGAATTGATTCAGTTGATCAGGATCGATGATGTTGATGATCCCGATCGCGTCGAACTCACCGTCCACATCAGCCGGGAGGATGTTTTCGGGAACCGGGTCAATGACTGCCTCGATGTCCGAGGGGGCGTCCGGGACAGGCGTGACGTTGATCGTGATAGTGGCTTCGGTCGAGTCTCGCCCGTCGTGCAGGATCACCGTGAACGTGTCGGTGCCTTCGAAATTGTCAAAGGGCGAATACGTCAGGCCGCCACTGGGACTCAGGGTGGCGAGCCCCGAGTTCGGGGCGCTGGTCGGCAGGACGACAAAACCGGTGTCTGCCTCGGCGTCGACGGCGGTGCTGAGCAAACCGGGTGCGGGCATGATCAGGTCGCTGTCTTCGGCGACCGACAATACCGGCGGAACCGAGAACGCGGGGGCGGAGTTATCGCCGATCAGCCGGACGCCAAAGCTCGCGGGCGTTGAGTGGGTGCCGGCGACTTGGACGTGAGCGGGACCAGTGCGTCGCAGTGATACCTGGGTCATCCCGGCGGCGCCCGCGATCGCGATGCTGTTCAGATTTGCGTCGAGCGAAACGGCAGCGATATCGCCGAGTGCTGACAGGTCGACAGCCAGGTCAGCGACGACCGAACCCGTTTCGCTGTCGAGCAACCTCAGTCCGGCGTCTTCGGCAGAACCTTCACCGCCGAAGGAACGCGGCGACAGCGTCACGATCAATCCGCGGGATGCGTCGATGCCCGCGATCGATTCGGTGTCGTCGATCGTAAACAGGGTTGCCAGGTTCGCGGAGTCGACGTCGTGAACCGAGAGGGCGTCACCGGATCGCAGCACCAACAGGCCGGCTTCATCGTGGAAGGCAACCACTTCGCTGGCACCGCTGACGACGATCGGGGCCGAGAGCATCGATTCGTCCGAATTGCTCCAAAAACTGACCGCCAGGGTTTGCGTGGTTCCGCCGTTTCCGTCGTCGACCAAGGACGCGTGGCTGATCACGCTGCGGGTCGGCCCGTCGTTGGTTCGCGGGGTCGAGTCGCCGGTGATCACCGATCCGGCCGCCACCATCACTCCGGTCGCCGAGACCTCGAGGTCACCGCGATCGATTGCATACAGTTCGCTTTCGCCGGTTTCTGAGTCGGCCGGTCCGATCGCGATTCCCCGGCCGACATCGTCCACGCCGAGTGAACCGAACGAGACTCCACCGCCGGGGGTGAACAAAGCGTCCGCCTGCGACAGCGATTCGCTCACGATCGAAATCGCGGTGCCGTCGCTCGTCTCGTTCGCGACGAGGAGCGATCCGTCGGCGAGCCGAGAGAGATGGTCGATGTCGCCGGTGAAGATGAACGGCGCAGAGAGGTTTCCGTCGCTGCCGACGATTTGCAGGTTCGCACCGCTCGCGAGGATCGCCGGGGCGATTCGTTGCTCGGGGTTGTCACCCCCGATTGAGCCGCCCGGTCCGATCGGGGTGGCGGCGATCACGGCGGAAATATCGCTTTGCAGAACCGCGTCGTGCAGGACCTCCGCCGACATCGGGGTCGTCTGGGCTTGGGTGCGGGTGGCGTTGAACAGCCGCAGGGCGTAATCGCCGTCGGCCATGTCTTCGAACGCAAAATTGCCCGCCGCGTCCGAGAGCGCGTACTGCTCTCCGGAATCCATTCTCGCGTTGTGGTTTTGGTCGATGTAGACCAATCGTCCGCTCAGTCCCGATTCCGTATCGTCCTTGCGAAACGAATCGTTCGCGTCGTGAAAGACGCTGCCCACGATGGCGGCGAGCACCCGCCGGTCATCGAGGACCTGGAGCGAAAGCCTGCGGCGGGTGCGGCGCGAGGGACGTGGCATGGGAAAGATTGTGCGGGGAATTGATATCGGATGCGGGGGGAGCCCATCTCATTACGCGTCGCCGGTTTTGGCAAGCCGCCGTTAATTGCGGAAACCTTCGAATCCGGAGACCGTCCATTCCGCAAAGCCGTCGGTCTTGGTAACCGCAGCAGGCCCGGCGATGAGTGCGCTCGACCGCAGGAGTGTGACGTTCGACGAGGGGGAAAAGTTCCCCTGGGTGGGGAGAAAGACCGGCGAAAAACGTCGTCACCAGGATTCAGTTGGCCTATTATAAACGCCGGCGGGTTCGCTAAGTCACCGCAAAACCTGATGGATTGGTCGCAATTATCCTGATCTTGAGAAACGATCCGAGACGTCATCACGGTTGGTTTTTGGGCATCGCACGTCCCGCCGAGCAGCATTCTGCAAGGTTCGATTCTGCAAGGTTCGTTTTGTTCCCGCATGATTCCTTTCTGCCCATTGCTTTTGACGAAGCTCTGGCCTTTTACGAACTCTGGCCTTTTTACGAAGCCCTGACCTTTTTACGAAGCTCTGAGCCTTGCGTGCCCTCCGCCGCGGGGGATTATTGCTTGTTTGAATCAATCCGCTTTCGTTCTTTAACTTCCTTTTCGGTAGCCCCACGATGATACCGTGCCTGTCTTCTTCCTTGGTTCGACGCCTCGCCACGTTCGGTTTCGTGGTTTGGGCGATGAATCTCATTTTCGTTTCGCCGCTGGTTCCCGCTCCGACTGCGTTCGCACAGGACCCCGGTTTGGGGCCCTACGGCGGTGGGCCTCCGCCGGAATTTGGGCCTGACGGCGAACCGCAAGCCGCCGACCCGAATGCGTTGCCGCCGGCGAATTTGACGACCGGTCCGACGCCGGCTGCCGTTTGGCAATTGACCCAGCCCGATTGGCAGCCGCTTTTCCAGGAGATTGGCCGTCTCAGCGAAGCCGTCAAGGTGCCGGCGCCGCCGCGTCCGGAAGGCCCGACCCTCCGCAACGAGGCCCATGTGGCGTATCGCTATGGGCATCTCGAGTTGGCCCGCGAGCTGTTCTTTGCCCACGCCGCGCTGGCCGACGCGCAGGCGGTCGAAGACCTGAAGAAACTCCGCTTTTGTGCCTATTATCGACGCCCTGTCTGGTCGCTGCGTTGGGGCGTCTCGATCGGACTGCACGGTGACACGCATGTGACGGACTACTCCCCGATTCGGCTGAGCGGCCAGAGCGGTCGCGGCGGCATGGACGATTTCGGCGGTGGAATGGATGAGTTCGACAGGCCCGATTTCGGAGGCCCGGGCGGTCCCGATTTCGACGGCCGGGGTGGCCCACCCGGCATGGGACCTGATGGAATGGGACCGGGTGGAATGGGACCGGGCGAAATGGGTTTCGACGGCCCGCCGGACGACTTGATGATGGAAGAGGAGATGATGGGGGGCGGCGAATTCGGAGGCCAGTTCGGCGGCCGCGGACGTGGTGGATCCCGACGGGCAGCGATCTCCATCCCCGAACCCCAGGTCACCGACCCGCAAGTCACCGAGCGGTTCGACGAATTGATGGGAGCGGTCGCCTCGACCGTCGCCGACGGGATGCGTTCACGGATCGAAGCGGGCCAATTCGGCAATGCGTTGATCAGCGTGGATCCGGATGCCAAGAATCAGGGGTACCAGATCGGTGGCGAAGGGGTCCCACAAGCGGAACGCCGAATGTGGATTCCCGGCATGGTCTATCTCGGCGAAGGCAGTATCCAACAAATGTCCAAGGCCGCGGTCGACGCGAACGTCGAATTGCTGCTGCATTTTGACGTCGCGCTCAAAGAGGTGCGGGGTGGATCAACACAGAACGTCACGCGGGTGAAGATCGTCGATTGCGTCAACGGAAAAACCGTCGTCCTCTCCGGTGCGATGGACAGTCGCGAGGTGCAGCGTCTGCAGCAAGCCAACCGGGGATCCGTTGACGGTTATCTCAGTGAAGCTCTGGAGAAGTTTTGGGGCGTTCTCGACAGCCGTTTTACCGTGATCGACTTCCCCTCGCTGACCCCGGAGGTCGCCCGTCGAAGGGTAGCCAGTTTGCTAGGCGACAATTCGCTATCGACGTTACGCAAGTTGGCCGAAATCCGGTTCCTCGGACTCTCCGGCTGGCTCACCGACGAGGAGGTCGAGCAGGCGTTCGACATCGCGGTGGGATCTGACGGGATGACGATTCTTTATGGAACACCAACCGATGCGATTCGGACGCTCCGAGAAATCGCGTTGCGGGATCTCGACGAATCGTCCTGAGTAGTTGACCGCGGAAGGCATGCTCGCCGCGAACTTTGGGGAGGAGTGCTCTCTGCGTGGGGTTTTCTCTGCGTGGAGTTGCTCCTGTCGAGTCTGTCACGCCAGGATCAAATTCGCCGACCCGTTTGACCGCGGGTGTTGGCTTTCTCGAACCTTTTATGAAACGATTGTTTGTCAAGGAAAGAGGCCTTATGGACCGACTCGCGCCTGCCCAATTACCGGGCCCAACGAGCAATCGCTTTGCAGGGGATTTCTGTCTGAGGGACGCCTGTCCGGGACTTTCTGTGATGTCGCTCCTGCTCTCTGCGGTTGTGACGTCGGCGCTAATCGGGTGTTCGGATCCGGGACGCGACACCTACCCGGTTTCCGGATTGGTGAGGTTTCCCGACGGGACGGTGCTGCGAGACGGTTCGGTCGAATTTGAGATTGTCGGGCGAAAACCCGCGGTCACCGCAACGGGGCAAATCGGACCTGACGGTACGTTCACCCTCGGAACATTCGCCGCCGCCGATGGGGCCCTCGCGGGAGAACACCGGGTCGCGGTGTTCAGCAGCCATCGGATCGGGACCGGGGCGGAGCGTCCCGGAATGATTCCGGAAAACCGACTGCACCCGCGTTACCGCAGTTTCGATTCCTCGGGCATCACGCTCGAGGTCCAACCCGCCGAAAATCAATTCGTGATCGATGTCGAATTTGCCCCAGAAACCGGGGGCTAAGCGACCATGATGGCGGTGAAGGATACCTTGTTGGATCGGTGGTAGTCCGACTAAAGTGTACGGCGCCAGAGAGTTTTCGCACCAATAGTTGTTTTTGAACACGTTCCGTGAGGCCGGGATCTATCCCGTTTTTGATGACCGATTCCAATAACGTCGCCGAAGTCGAAGTCGCCCAAAACGAACTCGCACACAGCCTCGGCGAATTGCAGAAATCCGCCGACATCGACATCAATACCTATGAGACGCAGGAGTGGCTCAGCTCGCTCGAGTATGTGCTCGAAAGTCAGGGCCCCGAACGTGTTAAGTTCCTCATCGATCAACTCCGCGACCGGGCCGCGGAACACGGCGTGCCGTTGACGGCGGATACGTCGACGCCCTACGTCAACACGATTCCTCCTCAGAAACAACCCGCATATCCGGGCAACCGCGAACTCGAACGCCGCATCAAATCGATCATCCGTTGGAACGCGATGGCGATGGTCGTCCGGGCCAACAAACGTGGCGGCGGCGTCGGTGGTCACATCAGTACCTTCGCCAGTAGCGCGACGTTGTACGAGGTCGCGTTCAATCACTTCTTCAAAGGCCGCGGTGCGGACGGCTACTCCGGTGACTCGGTTTACTTCCAAGGACACGCCTCCCCCGGGATGTATTCGCGTGCGTTTGTCGAAGGTCGCCTCGATGAAGAGAAGCTCGAGAACTTCCGCCGCGAACTTTCCGAAGGCGGCGGACTGAGCAGTTACCCGCACCCTTGGTTGATGCCCGAGTTCTGGGAATACCCGACCGTCTCGATGGGCCTCGGCCCGATCATGGCGATCTACCAAGCCCGCTTCAACGAATACCTCAACGACCGCGGTTTGAAGAACACCAAGGGCCAAAAGGTCTGGGCGTTCCTCGGTGACGGCGAATGCGATGAACCGGAAACCCTCGGTGCCATCGGACTGGCGTCGCGTGAAAAACTCGACAACCTGATCTTCGTGATTAACTGCAACCTGCAACGTCTCGACGGACCGGTTCGCGGTAACGGCAAGATCATCCAAGAACTCGAGTCGATCTTCCACGGTGCCGGATGGAACGTGATCAAGGTCATCTGGGGCAGCGAGTGGGATGAACTGCTCGCTCGCGACAAGACCGGTTTGCTCGCCAAACGCATGAACGAAGTCGTCGACGGCCAGTATCAGAAATACACGTCGATGCCGGGCAGCTACATTCGTGAACACTTCTTCGGCAAGTACCCCGAGTTACTCGAACTGGTCAAACATCTCTCCGACGAAAAACTCGAACGCATTCGCCGCGGTGGACACGATCCGGAAAAGGTCTACGCGGCGTACAAACAAGCCGTCGAACTGAACAACGGCAAACCGACCGTGATCCTCGCTAAGACCGTCAAGGGTTACGGGCTCGGCGAAGCAGGTGAGGGCCGAAACGTCGCTCACAACCAAAAGAAGATGAACGAAGCCGAGTTGCTCGAATTCCGAACCCGGTTCGGTATTCCGATCAGCGACGAGGAAGTCGGCAACGCACCGTTCTACAAACCACCGGCCAGCAGTGCCGAGATGAAGTACCTGCAGGAACGCCGCAAAGCTCTCGGCGGTCCGGTGCCGAGTCGCCCGGCGAATCCTCCAACGATGGAAGTTCCGTCGATGGAAGATTTCGGCAAACTGATCGGCAAACTCGAAAACAAGAGCATCAGCACCACGTTTGCTGTCGTGCAAACCCTGATCGCGATGTGCCGAGACAAGAAGATTGGCAAGAACGTTGTGCCGATCGTGCCCGACGAATCGCGAACGTTCGGCATGGAAGGCATGTTCCGCCAGTTCGGCATTTACGCTCACGCCGGACAGCTCTACGAGCCCGCCGACTCGGACCAAATCGCGTTCTACAAAGAAGCCCAAGACGGTCAGATCCTCGAAGAGGGCATCACCGAGTGTGGCTCGATGAGCAGTTTCAACGCCGCCGGTACGGCGTATAGCTGCCACGGTGTGAACATGATTCCGTTCTACATTTACTACAGCATGTTCGGCTTCCAACGGGTCGGTGATTCGATCTGGGCCGCCGCCGACATGCGTGCCAAGGGCTTCCTCGTCGGTGGGACCGCCGGACGCACCACGCTTAATGGCGAAGGTCTGCAGCACCAAGACGGACACAGCCTGCTCAACGCGATCGCGTACCCGACCGTGCGTGCCTATGACCCGGCGTTCGCGTACGAAGTCGTCGTGATTGTGCAGGAAGGTCTGCAGCGAATGTACGCCGACGGCGAACAGTGCATCTATTACATCACGGCCGAAAACGAAGAGTACATGCACCCCGAAATGCCGGAAGGTTGCGAAGAAGGCATCGTGAAGGGGATGTACAAGTTCAAGAGCGTCGACGCCGACGGGGCGAAACAACGCGTGCAGCTCTTCGGCAGCGGTGCGATCCTGAACTGTGCCTTGAAGGCCCAGGAAATCCTCGCCGAGAAGTACTCGATCTCGTCGGACGTTTGGTCCGTGACCAGCTACACGCAGCTCCGCCGCGAAGCCGGCGCGTGCGAGCGTTGGAATCGACTGCACCCGACCGAAACACCTCGCAAGAGCTACCTCGAGAAAACGCTCGAAGGCGTCGAAGGCCCGTTCATTTCGGCGAGCGATTACGTCCGTGCCCTCGGAGAGCAGTTGACGCCGTGGATCCCGGGCGACTACTACGTGCTCGGGACCGACGGAATGGGACGCAGCGAAACTCGCGAAGCCCTCCGCCGTCACTTCGAAGTCGATGCCGAGTCGATCGTGATCGCGACGCTCTACCGATTGGCGAAGGCCGGGGAATACGAAATGGCCGACGTCGCCGCGGCGATCAAAGACCTCGACTATGATGCCGACAAGATCGACCCGTACTTCGCGTAACGTCGCGAACGGGGCCGAGCGGCCAGGCCACAGGTGGGCCTGAAACGCTTTGTCTGTCACCTTTGTTTTTGCACCTGTTACCTGCTGCCTTTCACCTCCTATCTCTTTTTTGCACTCATGCCTGCAGTCAAACTTCCTGAACTCGGCGACGGTATCGAATCCGGCGACGTCCTCGAAATTTTCGTCTCCGTCGGCGACGTCATTAGCTCCGGCGATGACATCGTTGAGATGGAAACCGACAAAGCCACCGTGCCTGTGCCGTCGGATGTCGGCGGGAAGGTGACCAAGATCCTGATCAGTGAAGGCGACACCGTGCCGATCGGTGGCGAACTGATTGAAGTCGAGGCGGCCGAAGGTGCTGCCGCCGCACCAGCCGAGCCAGCCGCTCCCGCACCCAAAGCGGAAGCCCCGCCTGAGCCGGCCCCGGCCCCAGAGCCAAAGCCTGAGCCGAAACCGGCTCCGGCGGCCCCAGCACCGACGCCTGTTTCGGCTGCACCTCCGGTCAACGAGCCAGCCAAACCGGCCGCTCCGGTTGCTCCGGCAACGATCGAACGGCCAATGGCGGAGAACGTCACCGTTGCCGACTCCGGTGCGATCCCTGCCGGACCCGCGATCCGTCGTCTCGCTCGCGAAACCAGCGTGAACTTGGCCAACGTGCAAGGCACCGGACCGGGCGGACGCATCACTCGTGATGACGTGCTCTCCGCGGTCCGTTCGGCCAGCCAAGCCAAACCCGCTTCGACCGGTGGATCGGCTCGTCCGCCACGACCTGCCGCGTCGGCATCGGGCGGAGACGCCAGCCTGCCCGGCACCGAAGGCCAAGACGAATTCGGCCCGATCCGCGTCGAACGCATGAGCAAGATCCGTAAGACGATCTCAGCTCAAATGCACGTTTCCTGGTCCAGCGTTCCACGTGTGACCAACTTTGACGACGCCGACATCACCGACCTGGAACGACTGCGTCAATCCAGCAAGGATGACTACGCCGCTCAGGGTTTGAAACTGACCACGATGCCGTTCTTGATCAAAGCCGTCGCCACCGCCCTGCGTCAGCACCCCGCCATCAACGCGGTCATCGACAGCGACAACGAGCAGATCATCTACAAGGATTACGTCAACATCGGAATCGCCGTCGACACCGACCGTGGTCTCGTCGTTCCCGTCCTTCCCGATGTCGACCGGATGGGCATTCCCGACATCACGCGAGCCCTCGCCGAAACCGCCGGCAAAGTCCGCGGCGGTCAATTCGCCGTCAGTGATCTCAAGGGCGGATCGTTCACGATCAGTAACCTCGGTGCGATCGGCGGCCAGTACAGCACGCCGATCGTCAATGTTCCCGAGGTCGCGATCCTGTTGGTCGGACGCAGCCGCAAACTGCCGGTCGTCATGCCCGATGACACCATCCAACCTCGTTTGATGATGCCGCTGAGCCTGTCGTACGACCACCGTTTGGTCGACGGAGGCACCGCTGCTCGCTTCCTCAACGACGTGATCAGCTACCTGCAGGCACCGAGCCGTTTGCTGCTCGCCCTCTAGGTAGTACCCGCGGTTCGGCCCATCGGATAGATCGCCTTCCGCATCGCAGTGTGCTGCGATGCGGTGCATCATCGAGGTCGTTTGCCGCTCAATTCTTGTTCTGCGTTGGCCCATGAGTCGACGCAGTTCGTTCAGCCGGCGCGGCACCCTCACCAGTGTGCCCATCAGCCAGTTTGCCCATCAGCTTGCGCCCATCTGTTTGCTCAGGGCTGCCACGCCGCTCGGCAACCGGACCTTCTCAAAGCGGACGATTGCTAGAGACCAACTCTCGCCGTCACGCTAAACTGAACGAGTGATGCGTGACGATCTCATTCGCTCTCTCGCGACATCGCTTTTGAAAATCAACGTTGAGTCTGGACGTCGGGATCATTGTGATTGGTCAGGCAATCGCGATCCGCGTCCGGATCGATCCCCCCGCAGCCCCCGCCCGAACGGACTCGCCTCCCGGCCAAGAGACGACGGAATCCATGTCATCGAATCTGCGCATTCTCGTCGGTATCTGCACTTACAACGAAGCGGGAAACATCAAGGCGATGCTGCAGCGAATCGGTGACGCCCTGCCGACGGCTGATATTCTGGTGGTCGACGATGGTTCTCCCGATGGCACCGCGGCCCGCGTGGCAACGTTTGCGGAGGCGAACGAAAGGCAAGATTCCATTCGCTGCATCGTACGCGAAGAACGCGGCCTCGGCGGAGCGATCCTCTCGGCGATGAATGCCTCGATCGAAGGCGGCTACGATCTCTTTTGCAATCTCGACGCGGACCTCTCTCATGACCCGGCTGACCTGCCGCGTTTGGTCTCGGCTGTTGCCGATGGTTTCGACGTCGCGGTCGGGTCCCGGTACGTGCCCGGTGGGGAAATCGTGGGGTGGCCGGTTCGCCGCAAATGGATGAGCCGGTGGATCAACTGGATCACCCGATTCCGACTGGGGTTGCCGGTCAATGATGCGAGTGGATCGTTCCGGTGTTACCGAGTCGCCGCACTATCGCGATTGGATCTCAACGACCAGCCTTCCGAAGGCTATTCGTTTTTGCAGGAAGTGCTGCTGAAACTTCACCGCCAAGGTGCCACGTTCACCGAAGTGCCGATCACGTTCACCGAAAGAGCAGTCGGCGATAGCAAGCTGGACTTCCGCGAAGCCGTGCGGTCGGGGTGGACGGTGCTGCGTTTGCGTTCCAAGCATTCGTGAAATAGGCGTTCGCGGATCCGCCTGCGATTTGTCGTATCCCGATTTGCCGTATCCCGCTTTTTCGGGTGACCCTTTGCCGCGTGACGCGTCCGACGGCGGAAACGCCCGCGTGCGATTGTGTGATTCGTTGGTATATAATGTTGCCTGCCTTTCCCCATTCGCCTCCCGCCTTACGGAATCCCTCACAGATGTCTCACCCCGAAGATTCGGTATCTCGTCGCAGTCTCTTATCTCGTTCGCTGGCAACTGCCGCGGGTGCCGCCACCTTGGCGTCGGCGGGATCCGCCGTCGCCGCAGAGTCGGTTGCCGACGCCCCGGCACCCCCATCCGCCGACGCGAAGAAAGGCCGGCTGAATCAATCCGTTTGCAAGTGGTGTTATCGCGAACTCAGTTTGGAGGAGATGTGCCAAGCCGCGACAAAATTTGGTTTGGTCGGGATCGATCTGCTCGGGCCAGACGATTTTCCGACGCTGAAGAAACACGGGCTCGTTTGCACGATGGTCAGTTCGCACTCACTGGCCAACGGATTGTGTGACACG
>JBICHZ010000188.1:0-33726 GCA_043101355.1 Rhodopirellula sp. JB044 | reverse complement strand
AACCGCGGGGAGCCGCTTAGCTCTGGCAGGGCGTCAGACGGGCTGGGGGCTACGTGTGCGGGGCGGTTTGGCCGCAGCGCCAGCAGTGGTGGTAGCCTCGGTCGACGTGGGAGCCGCAGGCGGGGCAGTCCCATTCGGTGTCGTGGCGTCGTAGGTGGCTGAGCAAGTGATGCCGGGCTTCGTGGAATTTCGCGACCTCGACGACGACGCTCGAAAAGTCGACCGCGTTGATCTGCGGAACTGCCTGGCTGCAGCCCGCGGCGTGTTCGACCGCGACTCCCGCCAATCGTTGCTGGGCATGGTCTTCCCAGCTGCCGCTTTCATGTTCGCTCGTTTCCCACGCTTCCGCCGTGGCACCTCCCGGTTCCGCCGGCAGGTCGAGCAAGTGATCGTGTGCGAAGCACCGGATGCCGTGTTCCTGCAAGAGCGAAACAATGTGCTTCGACTCACTCTCGCTGCGGCAGATCGCCAGCGTATCAAACATCGCCTGCCGGCCGGTTTCGGAAGGCTCGCGTTCGGGGCGAATCAGGACTCCCGTGGGGTCACATGGTCTGCCACCATGCACGCCCGGCGAGGCCTCCGACGCGGCGAGAAAGGCCGCTTCGACCGGACCAAGTTCACCGGCGTGGGGCGACGGATGCTTCGCCGCGAATTGTCCGGCTAAGGGAACGGTCCGGATCGGATCACTAATCGCCGCGAGAAGCCGTCGCCAAGTTTTCATCGGCGACAGATGCAGGTCGCGCATGTCGTTCAGGACGATATCAAACCGAAAGTCGTCGCGCGTCCGCACTTCGCTCGATGAGTGGCGGAGGTGATTGCGAAGCAACCGAGACAGCTCGTTCAGCCCGGTTCGATATTTCCTGAGTTCGACAATCCGTTCGGCATGAGCCACCGACTCGGCTTGTTCGTTTTCGATCTCGGATTGGAGACTGCGGATTCGTGCACAGATCTCATCGTCGACCGGCGAGTCGGTGCAGGCGGCGTAAACGGCGAGTGTTTCCGGCTGCGTCGATCTTAAAAACTCCGTGTAGATCGCGAGAGCCTTCTGGTAATGCTCGCCGTTGATATCCTCGGCCTCCTGCAGATCAGACTCCAAAATGGAACGGTCCCACATCACTTCGGTATGTTGTCGTTCGAGCGATTCGGCTTCATCACCTAGTTGATCTCGCAGCCGCGTCTGTTCTTCAACGCCGTATCGGTCGGCCGCTGCCGTGCGAGCCGACTCCAGTGCACGGAGGAGCTGCTTGTAACGATCCTGTTTTTCAAGGATCAGTTCTTGGATCGCGAGCGGAGTCTCGGTCAGGTACTCAAAGCTCTCGTTGGCTTCGTCAAAATTGATCAGCCGCGCGATCCATCGGTCCCATCGACGTTCCAGCCCGCTTTGTCGGTATTCGGCGGTGCCGTACTTTTGTTTTCGGAGATACCGAAACAGTTCGCACTCTTCGTAGTCAGGCAGTTTCTTTTGCGCCTCATCATTGACGCTCTCGAGCGAGTCGATCCCGTTTTGAATCTCACGATCGACACGGGTGATCTCGGCAGACAGTCGAGCGATCTCGGGATCTTCGCGGAGGTGTTTGTGGAAGCTGCCGGTTTTTGACAACAGATCGCGCCTCGCCTTTTCGAAACGTTCGGTTGTCTCGCGCAGTTGTGTTTCAATCTTGTGGCATCGCGCGTCCAGTCGGGTGAGCTCTCGCTGCAGTTGCCGACACGTGTCGTGTTGGGCCAGCATGATTTGTCGGATTTCGCCGTGCACTTCATGCCACGCGTCGGCGAGCGTCTTCAGGGTCAGCACGGGCAGGTAGTGCTTGGCCAGTCGCACGAACGCGTCGGTGCGTTTCTCGAGGAGGGCGTTGATGCGGTGGGCGGAGGCGCGGTTGGATTGCCGAATCGTTTCGATCAGCCCACCGGCCGACGCGAACTCGTCGTCGATTTGTCGGAAAAAGTCCTGAGCGGTGTGTGGCATAACCAACGTGGGGACGAACGTGGGGAGTGTTTTGAAAGAAACTGCTTCTGGTTAATACGCTGCAAAAAGTTAGATGTGCGAAACGTCGGCGGGAGGGACATGTTGTCCGGGCCGCGTGCCGGAATCCCGCCTGCTCTTTAGCATACCCTTCCGGGAGGGTGGCTCGCTGGAGTGGGGCGGTTTTTCTATGTTGTGGCCGACCGAGCGAGGCCGGTCGCCCCAGACCGGTGCCCAGACCGGTGCCCGACGCGACCTACGCCTTGCCCACACTTCCAGCCACACAACCGACGGTAGCCATGACCTTTTCCACGCGAATCAACGAAGCCATTTCCCGAACCGGATCCGTAACCTGCGTCGGGTTGGACCCACGCAAGGCGCAGTTGCCCGCACCGCTGCGGGACGCGGCCGAAGGCCAGTCGCCTGACGCGTGGGCGGCCGCGTACACGCAGTTTTGCTGCGAGATAGTCGACGTGGTGAAAGATCTCGTGCCGTGCGTCAAACCACAGGCGGCGTTCTTTGAACAGCTCGGCCCGGCCGGGATGGTTTCACTCGGCGAAGTGATCCGTTACGCCAGCGAAGCGGGGCTGGTCGTGATTACCGACGGAAAGCGGAACGACATCGGCAGCACGGCGACCGCGTACGCCGACGCCTACCTCGGCAGCCGAGCCGGGATCTCCGCTGCCGGAGGCGACCCGGACAAGGCGAGCCCGTGGGGGAGCGACTCGTTGACGGTCAGCCCGTACCTGGGCCAAGACAGTCTCGAGCCGTTTGTGGAAGTCTGCGACCAGAGGGCGGCTGGGATTTTCGTCTTGGTCAAAACCTCCAATCCCGGTGGCGGCTACTTGCAGGATCTCGAGAGCGACGGAAAAACGATCTACCGGAGCGTCGCGGACTTGGTGACGCAGCTCAACGCCGGCCGACTCGATGCGGACGGGTATGGCCCCGTCGGCGCGGTCGTCGGAGCAACGTACCCCGAGCAGCTCGCCGAACTCCGCGAGGCGATGCCCCACAGCGTTCTATTGGTGCCCGGATTTGGGGCTCAGGGCGGCGCCGCCGATGACGTCAAAGCCGCCCTGGACGCGTCGGGCCGGGGCGCGGTGATCAACAGTTCCCGAGGGATCATCTTCGCCCACGCGCGGAAGGAGTACGCCGACACGTTCGGCGATGCCCGTTGGCAGGACGCGGTTCGTGCGGCGACGGAGGAGATGAACGCACAGTTGGGCGCGGTGGTGTGACACCGACGCCCAGTGGTGCGCTATCGGGGTGTGCCATCGGGCACGTTCAATTGCGTGTTTTAGGAGGTTCGCGAGGGTTAGAGCACTGCCCCGAAGCCAATCGGCGAAAACGATGCCAGAAGCGCCCTTTTCATCCGCGACATTATGGTTTCTCCTGTGCGACACAATGTCGCGGAGCGGGTGATGGCCTTGTCGTCGGGGCGGTCTCCGACTGATAATCCCCGCCCTCAATCTTCGTTAGGTGACAACTCTCTATTCTCTCGCTCGTTGGCAGCGTTGCGGTTCGGTATAACACTGCGGTTTCCCCAGATATGACGTCTGGTCGTGGTGCTGTTTCGGTCGCAGTCGCATGAGTTTTTTGCCGCAGAGTTCATTAGGTCGATCATGAAGCGATTTCTGTTCCCTCGTTGGATGAATCCATTCCTCGGCGTGCTCGGTTTAGCCGTCGTCGGTGGTGGCGTGTACGCTGCCGCGATGGGTGGTTTGATCACTGATCCGAAAACGCTGAACGTCGGGTACATGCCAACGCAACCGGTGCCGTTTAGTCACGCGTTGCACGCCGGCCAGTTGAAGATGGATTGCCGGTACTGCCACAACACGGTTTTTGACGCCGCTCACGCTGCGATTCCCCCGACGGCGACGTGCGTCAATTGCCACTCGCCGGCAGGAGAAGACGGTCAGCCGCCGGCACTCGGCGCCGTGCACACCGAGAGTGCGAAGTTGCAGCCGATTCACGAGAGCTGGAAAACCGGCCGGTCGATGGCGTGGAAGCGGATCCACAACCTGCCCGAGTTCGTGTACTTCAACCACGCCGCCCACGTGAATTCCGGGGTCAGTTGCAAGTCTTGCCACGGCCGGATCGACCAGATGGAAGTCGTCTATCAGGCCGAGGAGCTGTCGATGGCGTGGTGCATCACGTGTCACCGCAACCCGAACGAGCACCTGCGTCCGCAAGAGTTCGTGACCAAGCTCGATTGGACGCCGCCCGAGGATTGGGACCAGGAAGAGTTTGCGAAAGCTCACCGCGAAAAATACAACATCAATCCGCAAACTCACTGTGCCGTTTGTCACCGCTGAGCCCGCGTTTTTATTTCTAGCCTGTCTGTTTGACGAGCCGATCGTTTCCAGCTAACCGCATATCCAGTCCTGCAGAATATGACCACCTCTTCGCACACCAACGCTTCGTCCGGCGCCAACGGTTCTGATGCCACGTCAGGGTCGGCCAGTCCGCGGTATTGGCGCAGTTTGTCCGAGCTCAACGGTGATGAGTCGTTCGTCAATGATTTTCTGCACCGGGAGTTCCCCGTTGCGGCGTCGGAGTTCCCCGAGGGTGTCTCGCGTCGGCGTTGGATGCAACTCATGGGTGCCTCGCTGGCGATGGCGGGTGTGGCCGGTTGCCGTTATCCCGAAGAACTGATTTCGCCGTTCGTGATTCGCCCGGAAGGACGCGTTCCCGGTGAATCGTATTTCTCGGCGACGAATGTTGAGATCGCCGGCGAAGTTTGTCACCTGTTGGTGAGCTGTGTCGACGGCCGCCCGACGAAGGTCGAACCCAACACGCAGCACCCTGCCAAGGGCATCGCAGGCACTTATGCACAGGCATCGATGCTCGGTCTTTATGATCCGGATCGTGCCCGCGGCGAAGTCGGCGTGCCGATTCATCGCGAAGAGAAGAAGCGGAAAGAGTCGACTTGGGAGTCGTTCATCACCTACGGCGCGGCTTTGTTGCGGTCGGCCGATAAGGGTGAGCGTTTGGCGGTGCTGTCGGGGCCGACCACTTCGCCGACGACGCTTCGTATGTTGTCGAAATTGCAAGCGAAATTCCCCGCCGCGACGGTCTGCTTCTATGACCCGATCGACGGCGGCACGATGAGCGAGGCGACGCAGAAGGTGTTCGGCGAGCAGGCTCGTCAGCAATACGACTTCAGCGAAGCCGAAGTGATCGTTTCCTTGGAAGCGGACTTCCTGGGCAACCAAGCCGGTTCGCTGGTGAACTCGGCGACGTTCTCGAAGAAACGTGACCCGATGGCTGGCGAAATGAGCCGTCTGTATGTGGCCGAAGGCGGCTACACGACGACGGGAACCGCCGCCGACGCACGCCTGGCGATTCGTCCGAGCCAAATGCCGGCGTTGCTCGCCGAGTTGGGACGCCGCGTCGAGAAAGCGAAGTCGGGTGACCTCGCCGGTGCCAACTTGGACGTCGAAAAAGTCGTCGAGGAAAGCCAAGCGTACAGCGAGCTCGGGCCGCAGGAACGCCTCGAACGGTTCCTCGATTCGGCGGCCGCGGACTTGGCCGCAGCGGGCGACAAGGGTGTCGTTGTTGTCGGCGAGTCGCTCGGGACTGACATGGTCGCCGCCGGTATCGATATGAACTCGAAACTGGGTTCATTCGGCACGCTGCAGAAGTTCGTGCCGGCTGCCGAAAACCAGTTGAAGAATCATGTTTCTCTCGGCGAATTGGTCGCCAAGATGAAAGGTGGCGAGGTCGATGAGTTGTTGGTGTTCGATACCAACGTCGTCTACACCGCACCCGGCGACATTGATTTCGCCGAAGCGTTGACCCATGTCGAGCACTCGATTTATCTCGGCACTTACGACGACGAAACCGCCGCGGAATGCGAGTGGTCGTTGCCGATGTGTCACCCGTTCGAAAGCTGGGGCGATTGCGTGGGCCGCGACGGTCACTACGGCATCTGCCAGCCACAAATTTTGCCGCTGCTCGGTGGAAAAACGCCTGCCGAAGTGCTCGCGTTGATGCTCGAAGAAGATGTCGTTGACGGCGAGCAGATCGTTCGGCAAACCGCCAACAGCGTGACCGGGTCGGCAATCAGCGACCGTGAGTGGCGTAAGTTGCTGCACGACGGATACGCCGACGGCATGGTGGTCGAGCCGAAGTCGCTCGAGCCGAAGGGCGCTTCGGTCGAAATGCCTTCGGAGGCCCCCAAGGTCGCCGAAACGTTTGAGGAAGAGTATTCCGGCGATACGTTCCGTGACTCCTTCGAGGTTCTCTTCACGCCTGCGGAAGGTCTCTATGACGGACGCTTTGCGAACATCGGTTGGTTGCAGGAAATGCCTCAGGCGGTCACCAAGCTGACTTGGGACAACGCAGCCATCATGAGCCCCGGTTCGGCCAAGGCGATCGGAACCAAGCACGGTTTGATGGTCGCCCTTCGCCAAGGCGATACGACGGTCGAGTTGCCTGTCTTCGAGATGCCCGGTTGTGCCCCCGGCGTCGTCAGCGTGGCGATCGGCTACGGTCGCAAGCGTGTCGGGATGGTCGGCGGCATGCCGGACGAAGATGTGCCTGTCGTCGGTGTCGATGTCTCGCCGATCCGCAAATCGGATTCGGCGATGATGCTTGCTCCCGTCGAAGCCCGTCCACGGCTGAATGAATACGAGTTGTGCACGACTCAGGATCACTGGGCGATCGACGAACTCGGTCGAGACGAAGCGGAAGCTCGCAGCTTCACGCTGGTCCGCGAAGGCACAACCGAATTGCTGAAGAAGTTACCCGAATTCACCGAAGCGAAGGGGCCTCACGTCCCTGCCGTTGGGAAAGACGGGACGTTGTGGCAGGAGCCGATCGCTGCGATCGAAGAAGCCCGCGAGGATCTGCCCCAGTGGGGCATGTCGATCGACTTGACCAAGTGCCTCGGTTGCAACGGCTGTGTGATCGCGTGTCAAAGCGAAAACAACGTGCCGATCGTTGGCAAAGAGCAGGTCGGCAATAGCCGCGAAATGCACTGGCTGCGGATCGACCGTTACTTCCAAGGCGACGAAGACGTTACCGATATCGTTCAGGAACCCGTCGCCTGTATGCACTGCGAAACCGCACCGTGCGAGCAGGTTTGTCCGGTCGCGGCAACGGTTCATACCGACGAAGGCATCAACGCGATGGCCTACAACCGCTGTATCGGTACACGTTACTGTGCCAACAACTGTCCTTACAAAGTTCGCCGGTTCAACTACTTCAACTACAACCAAGACGTCGGGGTCGGCTACGGCATCGACGCCTACCCGGGAACGATCGAATCAGCCAGCCGCAAGTTGCAGGCTCTCGTTCTCAACCCGGAAGTCACCGTTCGCGGACGCGGCGTGATGGAGAAGTGCACCTACTGCGTGCAGCGTGTTGAGAAGGCCAAAATCAACGCTCGTAAAGAAGGCGGCCGCCCGATCGCCGACGGCGAAATCATCACGGCCTGCCAGGCAGCCTGTCCGACCGGAGCGATCGAGTTCGGAAACGTCGCCGATCCGAATTCGCGAGTTTCCAAAGCCAAGGAAGACATCCGCAGCTACGGCATGCTGACGCAGCTCAACGTCAAGCCGCGGACGACTTACCTGTCACGCATCCGCAACACTCCTGTGTCGCTGATGTCGCGGGCTCAGTTGATCGACCTCACCACGCTCGAGGCACCGCATCATGGGCACGGCCACGGTGATGATCACGGTCATGGCGAAGGCGGTCACGATGATCACGGACACGAAAGCGGCCATGATGACCACGGTGATGAAGGCCATGGCGATGAAGGCCACGGGCACGACGATCATGGTAAAGGTGAAAAGCACTCGCGTCGCATCCGCGGCAAGTTCCAATTGCCGATCGTTTAGTCCGCCGGTCGCGTCTCCTGTCATTTAATTTTTCTCACTTCTCAATTCCCACTTCGTTCCATGTCGCTCGCAGTTCCCAACGGTCTGGACAATTCGGTCGAACGCCCCGGCACACGCGCCCCGCTCGTGCTGGGTGACTCGAGTTACCATTCGATCACCGAAGCGGTTTGCAAGGTTGCCGAGACCCCGCCGTCAAAGTTGTGGGTGTTCAGCTTTATCGTGGCGGTTCACCTGGCCACGATGCTGGGGCTGTGCATTGCGTACCTCTTCTACACCGGTGTCGGTGTTTGGGGTAACCGGAACCCTGTGTTCTGGGGCTGGCCGATTGTGAACTTCGTGTTCTGGGTCGGTATCGGGCACGCGGGAACGTTGATTAGTGCGATTTTGTATTTGTTCCGCCAAGAATGGCGTACCAGCATCAACCGCACGGCCGAGGCGATGACGATCTTCGCGGTCGTCTGTGCGGGGACCTTCCCCGGCATTCACGTCGGTCGTGCCTGGCTCGCGTTTTGGCTTGCTCCCTACCCGAGTTTGAACCTTTGGATGTGGCCTCAATTCCGTAGCCCGCTGCTGTGGGACGTTTTCGCGGTCAGTACCTACGCGACCGTGTCGTTGCTGTTCTGGTACATGGGGATGGTTCCCGATCTGGCGACCTTCCGCGACCGCAGCAAACACCCGCTTCGCCGTGCCGCTTACGGCGTGCTGTCGCTCGGTTGGAGCGGTTCGTCGCGTCACTGGATGCGTTACGAGAAAGCCTACGCGTTGCTCGCCGCGTTCGCCGCCCCGCTGGTTCTCTCGGTGCACACGATCGTTTCGTTTGACTTCGCGGTTTCGCAGGTGCCTGGTTGGCACACGACGATCTTCCCGCCTTACTTCGTTGCCGGGGCTATCTTCTCCGGTTTCGCGATGGTGATCACGCTGATGGTGCCTGCACGGACGATCTTTAACATTGAAAAACTGATCACGATCCGGCACCTCGAAAACATGTGCAAGATCATTCTGACGACCGGAATGATCGTCGGCCTGGCATACGGCACCGAGTTCTTTATCGCTTGGTACGGGCAGGTCACCGAAGAGAAGTTCGCGTTCATCAACCGCGCGTTCGGACCTTATTGGTGGGCGTACTGGACGATGATTTCGTGCAACGTGATTTCGCCAAATATCTTCTGGTGGAAGAAAGCCCGGACGACACCTTGGATCATGTTCGTTGTCTCGATTTTTGTGAACATCGGGATGTGGTTCGAACGGTTCGTGATCACGATCACGAGTTTGTCCCGCGACTACCTGCCGAGTGCGTGGGCGTACTTCGAGCCGACGTGGGTCGACTGGGCGATGCTGATCGGCTCGTTCGGGTTGTTCTTCACGCTGTTCCTTTTGTTCTGCCGATTGATGCCGATCATCAACATGGCCGAAACGAAAGCAACGCTCGCGAAAGAACTGCACATGGCTCACAAGGACGCCCACTAGGTTCTCGCGACCTGTTTCGACTCCTGTTCCCATTTGATTTCTGACATTCGTAATTTTCATAACGGTCATCTCTGATGAGTGAAACCAAACCAGCTCCACAAACCATCACCGACGGGAAAACCGTTCATGGCGTGGTTGCGGAGTTTTCCGACGTCGATTCGTTGCTCGCCGCGTGCGAACGGGTTCGCGATGCGGGTTACACGAAGGCGGACGCGTTCACGCCGTTCCCGGTGCACGGGATCGACAAGGCGCTCGGTATCAAACCGACTGTTCTGCCGTGGATCGCGTTGGCGGCCGGAGGCCTGGGAACGTGCACCGCGTTGGCGATGCAGATTTGGATGAACGGGATCGATTACCAATACATCATCTCGGGCAAACCCTATATCTCGTTGCCGGCATTCATCCCTGTTTCTTTCGAGTTGACGATTCTGTTCGCTTCGTTCGGAACATTCTTCGGGATGTGGGCACTCAACGGTTTGCCAAAATTCAGCAACCCGATGTTCACCAGCCCGCGTTTTGATCGGGCGACCGACGACACGTTCTTCCTGTATCTCGACGCCAAAGACAAACGCTTTGACGAAGAAGGTGCGAAGGCATTGCTCGGCGACCTCGGTGGTGAGTACATCGAACCGGTGGTCGACGACGACTCGTCGAAAAAGATTCCGACCGGCTTGCTCGTTGGGCTCGCTGTTGTGATCGCACTGTCATTGATTCCTGCTCTCGCGGTTGCTCGCATGCGTGTCACCAAGAGCAGCTCTCCTCGATTCCACATCTTCCCCGATATGGACTTCTCGCCCGCGAAGGACGCACAGCAGATTTCAACGCTGTTCGTCGACGGCCGTGCGATGCGTCCGAACGTTCCCGGCACGGTCAGCCGTGGCGACCTGGATTGGGACGTCGATTTCCACACCGGAATCGACATGGAAAAACTCGCTCAGATCGACGCTCCTCGTGCACGCCAACTCGTCGCGATGATGCAGTCCGACGAACCAGTCGATCAGGCCGACGGTGAGGTCGCCGACGACGTGGTTGAAGAAGCCCAAGAAACCGTCGAGGAAACGACCGAGACGGAAGAGCCGAAAGCGGAAGACGCAAACTCGGAAGAGCCTGCCGCTGAGGAAGCGGAGATGAAGGAAGAGGCAGCCGAAGAAGAAAGCTCGCAGGAGAGCGAAACCGCTAGTGAAGAAGAGGCTTCCGAAGAGAAGCCTGCGGACGAGAAGCCTGCTGAAGACGAGCCTGCAGCCGAAGAGTCCGAACCGGCACCGGCCGAATCGGAAGAACCGCAACCTAAAAAGCCCGAAGCCCCGGCTGCGTTGGCTCCCGCCTCCGGACCGACCGTCGACACGACCCCATGGTTGACCGAAAACCCACTGGCGATTGACCAAGCGGTTCTCGAACGTGGCCAGCAACAATTCAATGTCTATTGCTCGGTCTGTCACGGCATGAACGGACGTGGCAACGGGTTGGTGAACCAGCGTGCTCAGCGAATCTTGGCGACGACTTGGACACCGCCGTCGAACCTGCACGACGAAACGCTGTATCAAGACGCCTATCCAGACGGAAAACTGTTCAGCACGATCAGCAACGGGATCCGCAAGATGCCTGGTTACGCGTCGCAAATCCGAGCAAAAGACCGCTGGGCGATTGTGTCCTACGTGCGGGCGTTGCAAGCCAGCCAAAACGCGTCGCTCGAAGATGTGCCGGCGGCACAACGCAAAGCGATCGAAAAAGAACAAACCGATGTGAAAGCTGCTTTGGAAAAGGCCGCTGCCGAAGCCGAAGCGAAAGCCCAGCAGTCCGCGACCTAGTCACGTCGTCTCAGTCATTCATTCAGCCCACAGTACTCAGCACTCACTCGTCCCATGTCTCACCATCAAGCAGTCGCTCCCAAGCCCGCTGACGATCCGGCGTTCACGATGCCAGCGATGCTGTCCGGTATGTCTCTTCCGTTATGCATCGGCGGCCTGATCGCATTGGTCGGTGGTGCGTTCTTGGGGACGACGTCGCTCGGCGGCAAATTCGGCATGTCGGCTTATCTGACCGCGTACATGTATGCGTTCACGATCGCCCTCGGGTCGTTGTTCTTCGTGTTGATTCAACACCTCGCACGTGCCGGTTGGAGCGTGGTGGTTCGGCGAGTCGCAGAACTGATGATGTTGATGATGCTGCCCTTGGCGATCTTGTTCTTGCCGATCGCATGGTCGGTGTGGGGCGGTTCGCTGTACTCGTGGACCGATCCCGGCTATCAGGCCGAGCACGGCGTTCCCGCGGTCGTATGGGCCGAGAAGATTCGTTGGCTCAACCCGCAATGGTTCACCTTCCGTGCCGTGCTGTACTTCGTGATTTGGTGTGCGACGGCATGGTGGTACTACTCCAAGAGCCAACGCCAAGACGAAACCGGCGAGATCACCCTGACCGAATCGATGCAGGCACGCAGCGGCCCCGCCGTGATCCTGTTCTCGTTCTGCACCGCCTTCGCGGCGTTTGACTGGGTAATGAGTTTGGCCCCGATGTGGTTCTCGACCATGTTTGGCGTCTACATCTTCACCGGCAGCATCCTGTCCGCACACTGCGCGATCGCCCTGCTCAGTTTCGTGTTACAGAAACAGGGTGCGATCCGCGACGAAGTCACCGTCGAACACTACCACGATCTGGCAAAACTGATCTTCGGTTTTGTTTGCTTCTGGGGTTACATCGCGTTCAGCCAATACATGCTGATTTGGTACGCCAACATTCCTGAGGAGACGCACTGGTTCGGCACTCGTTATCCGGGATGGTCGGAAACATTCGGGCCGATCTCGATCGCCCTGATGATCTTTCACTGGGGATTGCCGTTCCTCGGCATCATGAGCCGCCACGTCCGTCGTCGCCCTTGGGCGGTCGCGATGTGGTCGGCATACATTCTGGTGATGCACTTTGTCGATCTGTATTGGGCCATCATGCCGGAAGCCCACGTCGGTGCCGGGGGCGCCGTCGGGATCGCGTCTTCGTTGTTGTGCGTCCTTGGAATGGTCGCGTTGATGCTCGGTTTGGTGATCACGGTCGGTTCGGGAACCCGGTTGATTCCGGTGCGTGACCCCCGATTGGGCGAATCGCTCGCGTTTGAAAACATTTAATTGGTCGAGTTCCGCCCGCTCGGACTCATCGTTTCTTCATCACATCTCCGAATCCTTCACTCCTAGAATATCCCATGGCTGCCTACGACGATCTCAATGGCAAACGAATTGCGATGATCAGCGTGATCTCGATCGTGGTTACTGCGGTTACCGTGCTTGCGGTCCAGGTCGTTTACTTTGCGTTGGCTGATTTGGTCGACACGAAGAAAATTCAGGACTCGTCGTACACTCGGTCCAACCAAGTCCTGTCACGGCAAGCGGACGAGGTCACCAGCTATGGCGTCGATCCGGACACGGGAAATATCCGTGTTCCGGTCGGTGAAGTGATGAAGAAGATGGCATCGGAAGCCGAAAAACGCCAAAATGAAGATCAGGCCAGCCTGACGGCTCCCACTCAACCGCTTTCCTAGTTCGATCCTCCGATCCCCCCCCACAACAAGCCGAAATGATGTTCCTTTCCGCGACGCACCGTACAACGATTCACGCAGGTTTCCGCCTGGGCGTGTGTTGCATTGTGCTCGTTGCGGTGTTGGGAATTCAACGTGCCGAGGCTCAGCCGAATTCGGCCGCGTCGCAGGACGGTTCGGCCGACGTTTTGCTCAACGATCGGGTTCCTCGCCAAGTCCGCGATGTGACGGTCAAGCAAAACCTTGGCGATCAGGTTTCGCGGGATCTACCGTTGATCGATTCCTCGGGACGCGAAGTCACCCTCGGCGATTATCTCGATGGCGAGCACCCGCTGATTCTGACGCTCAACTACAGCAACTGCCCGATGCTGTGTAACGTGCAGTTGAACCAGTTGTCACAGTCGCTCGAGAAAGGCGACCTGAAAATCGGCGAAGACTTCCGGTGCATCAGTATCAGCATCGACCCTACCGAAACGAACGAACGTTTGGTCGAGACGAAGGCCCGTTATGTCGAGCAAGTTCCCTCGCATAGCAGCGCAGAAGAGGGGTGGGCATTTTGTCGCACGACACAAAACGTCATCGATCAGTTAGCCACTGAAGTCGGATTTTCGTACAATTACAACGAAGCGACGGGCGAGTACGCTCACCCGGCAATGCTCGCATTTTTGACCCCCGAAGGTGTGATCACCCGATATTCGCTCGGCGTCGCCTTTCCTCCCGACCAGATGAAACTCGCCCTGGTCGAAGCCGGTCAGGGGGAGGTCGGCAGTTACATCGATCAATTCGTGATGCTCTGTTACACGTTTGACCCGGCCGCGGGTAGTTATGTACCCGAGGCATGGAAGATCATGCGATTGGGCGGGGCGATCACGATCGGGTTGCTTACCCTGGCGTTGCTGCCTTACTGGCTCGGCCGTAAAGGCAATCCGCGCCGCCCCGATAAGAAACACCAAACCACCGACCCCGTCGCACCCAACGGTGACGGCACCGTGCCGCTCAAACCGACTCAGTGGTTCGGCGGATAGGTCCACCGGTAGAAATGACGCAGCGGCACACGATCGCCGTTTGCAAACCAGACACCCACTCCCGTTTTCAACATATTCCTTTTTCAAGCCACTTCGGCCTGCACGACTATGATCCCGGCTCTTACCAACTTGACGCGACCGATGCCGTTTCTCGCAGACGTCGAAGAGAGTTTCTGGTTTCCCAAACAGGCTTCCTCGTTCGCGAGCGAAGTCGACTGGGTGTATGACTTCATCCTTTACATCTGCATCGCCTTCTTCGTTCCGATGATGGCGTTCATGGTGTGGACGGTTTTTAAGTACACGAAGAAGAAGGGCACCAAAGCGGAGAGCCAGGTCACGCACAACACGCCTTTGGAACTCGCGTGGTCGATCGGACCGTCGGTGTTGCTCGTTTGGATGTTCGTCCAAGGTTCGATCTCCTACCTCGACATGCGAACGCCACCGGAAGGTTCCTATGACGTCGGCGTCCAAGCCTTCAAATGGGGTTGGACGATGGATTACGGCGGGGGAACCTTTCACCCGGAACTGCACATCGTCAAAGACGAACCGACCAAACTCTCGATGCGCAGCACGGACGTGATCCACAGCCTGTTCATCCCCGCCTTCCGGGCCAAGAAAGATATCGTGCCCGGTCGTTACAACTACATGTGGTTCAAACCGACCGTCGCGAGCGAAAAGGTTTCCGAGGAGGAACTTGCCAAGGCGAAAAAGCAGAGCGAAGGCGGCGACGGATGGGACTACGACAAGTACCAGTTCACTCCGGAAGGCTACACGTTTTTTGACCTGTACTGCACCGAATACTGCGGCACCAATCACTCGGAAATGCAAACCGTCGTGGTCGTCCACGAAACACAGGACGAACTCGACGCGTGGATCAAAGCAAACAGCTCGCGTCCGGACGACCAAACACCGGCGGAATGGGGACAATTGCTCTACAACCGTCGTGGTTGCTCGGGTTGCCACTCCAACGACGGCAGCAAACTCGTCGGACCTTCGTTCAAAGACCTGTACGCGTCAGAACATGCATTGGCATCGGGCGACAATGTGGTCGTCGACGACAACTACGTTCGCGAGTCGATCATCGCCCCCAAGGCAAAAGTGGTTGCCGGTTATCAACCGGTGATGCCGAGTTACAAAGGCCAACTCAGCGATGATGACATTGAATCGATCATCGCATACCTGAAGTCGCTCAGCTCCAACGCTGACGCAAAATAGAAATCCGCCGGCACGATTCAGCACCATGAGTCGTGCGGGCAGCACCGACATCCTACAAAATCAATTTCGATCGTCTTCCAAGAGGACACCCAATCATGTCCACCGCCATCACCAGCCGCGACCCCGGCTACCCGACTGATCGCGAAAACTACCTGACCAACTCATCAGGCATCCTGAGTTGGATCTTCACGCTCGACCACAAACGCATCGGTTTGATGTACTTGGTTGGTGTGATGACCTCGTTTGCGGTGGGCGGTTTGCTCGCGTTGGGCATCCGATTGCATCTGCTCGATCCGGAAGGATGGATGTTCACCGGGGCGGAAGCGAACAATATCTACAACCAGGTCTTCACCCTCCACGGTGCGATCATGGTGTTCCTTTTCATCATCCCGAGCATTCCGGCGGCACTGGGTAACTTCCTGGTTCCGGTGATGCTGGGGGCGAAAGATGTTGCCTTCCCGCGACTGAACTTGAGCAGTTTCTACCTCTGGTGTTTCGGTGCGATCTTCTTCGTCTCGGCACTCTTCAGCAGCGGTCTGGATACCGGTTGGACGTTCTACACGCCGTACAGCACAACGACCGATACCTCGGTGATTCTCGCCACCCTCGGGGCGTTCATCCTTGGTTTCAGTTCGATCTTCACCGGTCTGAACTTCATCGTGACGATCAACACGATGCGTCCGCCAGGAATGACTTGGTTCAAGATGCCTTTGTTCCTCTGGGCAACCTACGCGACGAGCATCATTCAGGTTTTGGCGACTCCGGTTCTCGGCATCACGTTGTTGTTGCTGATTGCTGAACGCACGATGCACGTTGGGATCTTTGATCCGGAGTTCAACGGTGACCCGGTCACCTACCAGCACTTCTTTTGGTTCTACAGCCACCCGGCCGTGTACATCATGATTTTGCCGGCATTCGGCATCATCAGTGAATTGATCAGCGTCCACAGTCACAAGCACATCTTCGGCTATCGCTTCATCGCTTACTCGTCGATCGCGATCGCGTTGTTGGGCTTCCTGGTTTGGGGCCACCACATGTTCACCTCGGGCATGAGCTCGCTGACCACGATCATCTTCTCCGCGTTGACCTTTACCGTTTCGGTGCCGTCGGCCATCAAGGTGTTTAACTGGCTCGCGACGATGTACAAGGGTTCGATCAGTCTGACGACCCCGATGTGCTATGCGATCTCGTTCATCTTCTTGTTCACGATCGGTGGTTTGACCGGATTGTTCCTCGGAACGCTCGCGACGGACTTGCACCTGCACGACACGTACTTCGTGGTCGCTCACTTCCACTATGTGATGGTCGGTGGAACGTTGATCGCGTTCCTCGGTGGTGTGTTCCACTGGTGGCCGAAGATGGTCGGCAAGTTGTACAACGAGACCCACGGACGCATCGCATCGTTGTTGGTGTTCCTCGGTTTCAACCTGACCTTCCTCCCACAGTTCGTGCTCGGTAGCCGCGGGATGCCCCGCCGTTACGCAACTTACGATCCTGAGTTCGCGTTCCTGCACCAGATGAGTACCTACGGTGCGTTGCTGCTCGGTTGTGGTTTGCTCTACGCGTTCATCGTGTTGATGACCTCGTTGGCCAAGGGCCGCCGGTCGCCTGCGAACCCATGGGGTGGTGCGACGCTCGAGTGGGCGTGCACGAGCCCTCCACCGTATTACAACTTCGAGCGTCCACCGGTTGTGGGCGACCCGTATGACTTCCACAACATCGAGTGGGACGCTCAGGAAGAGAAATACATCTCGACCGAACCCGAGCGTAAGTTGGTTCCCGAAGAGACACCGGAAGAGGTTCCGGCTCATCACTAGAGTCTCACCCATCACTGAGTTTTAACTTTGGGTGCGGTTCAGGTTGATCCTGCGGCCGCATTCAGAATCGGGGGGCTTCGGCCGCCCTGCGAATTGGTTTACTTTTCACTTCGACACATACATGCGTGGTCGCCCGAACTCGGGCGGTTCATCAGCGAACGGTTTTCGGCACATGGCAACGATCGACTCCCTCTCCTCCGAATCGGAAACGCACGACGAACATGGTCACGACCATGACCATCCCGCGTGGTTGGCCCACCACTTCGACACGCCTGAGCAACAATTCGACAGCGGTAAGCTGGGGATTTGGTTGTTCCTGGTTACCGAAGTGCTGTTCTTCAGCGGAATGTTCTGTGCCTACGCGATGTTCCGGATGCTGCGTCCGGAGGTGTTCGAAGGCTGCAGCCAGTTCCTCAACACGAAACTCGGTGCGATCAATACCGGGGTGCTGTTGTTCAGTTCGCTGACGATGGCATGGGCGGTTCGTTGTGCCCAAACCGAAGAGTACAAGAAACTCGTCGTGATGATCGCCAGCACTCTATCCTGTGCGATGGTCTTCCTCGGCGTGAAGTCGATCGAGTACTCGCACAAATGGGGCATGGGATTGTTGCCACCAGGGTCGTATTTCTACGACGAAGCAAACCCACACCCGACCATGCAACAACTCGTTGACCAACATGGTTTTAGCGAAAGCACCGCTTACTTCCTGACGCACAGCCTCTATTACCTGTGTGCACCATTCGCATTGTTGGCGATCGGTGTGTTCATTTGGTTGGTGTACTCGAAGGTCACCGATAAGCAGTTCCAATACGAATGTGCGAAACCGTTGCTGGTTGTTTGCCTGAGTTTCTTCGGTGGCGTCGGCCTCGGAATGGTGCTCGAAAGCGGTGGCGAACACAGCGAGCATGCGGTAGCCCACGTGGATGGTGAGCACGTAGGCGGTGAGCACGCGGGCGAACATGGCGACGCCCACGCGGCAGATCATGCTCACGAGCATGGTAAGGAAACACATGCCGACGCGGTCGTGGCGAGTGCGGAAGGCAACGATGTTGCGATCGAACTGCTCGCCGAGAGCGACTTGAACACCGGCGCGAAAGCGATGCTCGAGGCGAAACAAGCCCAAGCCGACATGGCCTCCGGCCAAATCGTGGCCCCCGGCGTGGAAGCGGATCTCGGGATTCACAAGGTAGAAGGCGACGTTCAGACCAAACGTCAGGCCGGTGTGTTCTTCGGAATCTACTACTGCATGACGGGCGTGCACGCGATTCACATTCTCGCCGGTATTGGTGTCCTGGTTTGGTTGTTGGTGCGAGCGATTCGTCACGACTTCAATCGCCAGTATTTCGGCCCGGTTGACTACGTCGGTCTTTACTGGCACTTGGTCGACTTGATTTGGATCTATCTCTTCCCGCTGTTGTATCTGATCCGGTAAGGCCCGAGTGCTTTCTAGCCGACCGACTTAACTTCCCTTCCATCCATTTCAATTCAGAACGCTCCCATGTCAGCTCACGGACATTCAGACGACGGAACCGATTTCGCTCACCCGATGCCTTTGCCGGTTTTGTTCGGTGTCTTCATCGCGTTGGTGGTCTTAACGATCATCACGGTCGCTCAGGCGAGCCTCGACCTCGGCAGTTTCGATATTGCGGTCGTGATGGGTATCGCGACGATTAAGGCATGTTTGGTGGCAGGCATCTTCATGCACTTGATCTACGACAAGCCGTTCAACATCATCGTGTTCTTGTCCTCGTTCGTGTTCGTCGGTTTGTTCGTGATCTTCACGTTGAGCGATAGCAAGATGACCTCGCCATCATTCGAGCCCAAAGTAGACGAACCCGCCGCAACCGCGGGAATGTAACTCGGCATGACGAACGCGTCGTGCAAACGTGCGGGCGTCGATCGTGATCGCAAACAGTGCGCCCCGCGCGTCCTGAGAGAGCCCTGCCGAAACTCTTGGCGGCCGTTGATTGAATCAGCCGTACCGCGTTAGCGGCGGTCAACCAGACGCCGCCCGGGACCAACGCCCAAACAGCTAATTGTTGTCATTGAGCATGCGACTCAATCGACAAGTCGCCAAAAACTTCGGCGATTCACGTGGCTTACCAAAACACCGGGCGAGTTGCTAATTGAATCGTTTTGGCTCGACGTTGTCGTGAGCGGCTCTTGCTTCGCCGTTCATAAAACCGACGACCTGTTGGCGAGTTGTCGGTCAAAGGTCTCGGGTAAGATTCTAGATTCGTAGTCCGGACCAAACGCAGCGACGTTCCGGCAATCACGCGACTGCCAGATGGGCGTCACAAAGCCTCTTTCATCCAGCGTCCTTTGGGTTGTTACGTGAGCAGCCTTTGTTGCTGGGTCCGGAAAAATCCAGAGCGTGGGATTCTGACGACACCGGCTACATGTTTTTTACAAACAAGCTAGTGTTTCTCGGGTACACTCGAAGACTCCACCTCGCTCCCAGTGGATGCAATGATGAAACGAATCAGCCTGTTGTCGATGGTGTTATGCATTGCCACGTTTTGCTTTCTGACATCGCGTAGCGTGGCGGAAACCCCGAATGGCGAGCGGGTGCCGCGCGGTGATGCGGACCGTCCTGAGAACATGCTCGCTCTACCTGGAGATATTTACTGCGGCGCACAGCCCGAAGGGGACACACACTTTCAAACGCTGGCCGCGATGGGCGTGTGCACCGTTGTGAGTGTCGACGGGGCGGTGCCGGATGTCGCAACCGCGGAAGCGAATGGCTTGCGTTACGTGCATATCCCCATCGGATACGATGGCGTCGATCACGAGGCGGGACTCGCTCTCACACGGTTGGTGCGCGAAGCCGATGGTCCGATTTATGTTCACTGCCATCATGGACATCACCGTGGGCCAGCGGCTGCGGCGGTGGCCTGCATCGCCGGCGGGTTTGCAGATAACGAAGCAGCGACAAAAATTTTGCAGCGTGCCGGAACGAGCGAAAGTTACGCGGGTTTGTGGCGCGACGTCGCCGCCTATGTACCTCCTGCGGAGGATGCGAAACTGCCGGAACTCGTTTCGGTTGCTCCGGTGAAGAGTTTTGTCACCGCGATGGCCAACACGGGACTCGCGATGGAGCGTCTGTTACTATGCCGCGCGGCGGGGTGGAAGGCACCGGAAGATCACCCGGACCTGGATCCGGTGCAGATCGCGTTGCTCGTTCGCGAAGGCATGCAAGAGTCGACGCGGCATCTCGATGCGGACGCGGACGAAGAACTGCAGCGGTTGATGGAGTCATCTCGCGCGATTGCGATCCGGCTTCACGAATCATTGAAGGTGAACCGACTGGCCGACGCGGATGTCATGATCGGCGAACTGCAAACATCATGCAAACAATGCCATCGTGACTATCGAAATTAGGACGCCACAACGATCAACGATCCTGCCAGTACACCGTTCATCATCGAGCTCGCGCGAAACCTACACGCGAGCGGTTCGCCTGCGTATGAACTCGATCAGCGGATGGAATCGGTTGCCCGCTCGCTAGACAATCCGGCGAGTTTCTTTTCGACGCCGACGGCAATCTTTGTCACGTTTGAAGCCGAGTCTCATTCGACACGTCTGATTCGTGTGTATCCCGTTGACGCGAATTTGGCAAAGTACGCTCGCCTGTACGAGTTACAACGAGAGATCGATGAAGAGTCGCTTTCGATCGAAGAGGCGTGGTCGCGACTGAAGCAGATCGAACGCACCGACGATGAATACCCGATGTGGTTGAACGTGATCGCCTACGGGTTGGCTGCGTCCGCGATCGCGGTGCTGGTCGGTGGGAACTCGATTGTGCAGGGCACGTCAGGAGCAATCGGTTTGATCGTCGGCTTGGTCGTTTCGATATTGCTTCGTTTCAATTTTCCGACGCACTTGGTTAACGTCATCTCGGGCTTCGTTGCGATGGTGTGCGCGGGTGCCTGCCACAGTTACTTTCCCGGCGGCAGTGTCACGCTGACCGTCTTGTCGTCATTGATCGTGTTGGTGCCTGGTTTGCAATTGACCGTCAGCATCAACGAGCTCGCGACACAGAACCTGGCGTCCGGTTCGGCGCGGTTTGCCGGAGCGATGACAACTTTGTTGACGATGATTTTCGGAGTGGTAATGGGGCACGGTTTCGTAACGACTCTCGTGAACGTTCCCCCGTCGGCGTTGCCGCAGCCGGCGAACATGACCGCGTCGGTGTTCGCGTTGTTACCGATCACGGTCGCGTTCGGGGTTTTGTTTCGCGCGAGGGTGCGGGACGGATTTTGGATTATGTTGTCGATGTTGATCGCGTTCGCAGGGCTGCGTGGCACGAGCGAATTCTTGGGGCCGTTCGGTGCGGTCTCGGTGGCGGCGTTGACCGTGGGAGTGGTGAGCAATCTGTTTGCCCGTTGGAAGGGCCTCCCTTCGGCGATCATGTTGATGCCTGGTTTGTTGCTGCTCGTGCCGGGGAGTCTCGGTTTTTTCGGCATGTCGGCGATCTTGATCGGGGACGATTTTCCTGGTGGACTCCGCTTCCTTTTCAACACGATGTTGACGGCAGTTTCGATCGTGGCGGGGTTATTGATGTCGGAGGTTGTTTTTCCGAGCGAGGGGCCTGCGTCGACTTGGCGCACAATGACGCCCTCGGCCCCTCTTGCCGACGAGCGGGCCGTAGACAAGGATAAATGACCGCAGTGCGGGCGGTTTCGTTCCCGAAAACGCCCGGCGCGATTGAGTTTTCCTGCTGTTTCTTTTCGCTCACACGACAGATCCCTTCCATGAGCATCGCTACACCGGCCGCATCGACCGCCACGTTCTCACCCGCCGGAACCTACGATGCACTCGCTGACCGCGTCCTCGCGGGCGGATCGATCACGCGGGAAGAAGCGTTGGCGATCCTAGAGGCCCCCGATTTGGACGTGCCGGCGATCTTGGCCGCCGGCTACCGCATCCGTCATCACCACTTCGGCAATTCCGTTCAGTTGTATTTCTTGATGAATGCGAAGAGTGGTTTGTGCCCCGAGGATTGCCACTACTGCAGCCAGTCCAAAGTCAGCGACGCTCCCGTTCCGAAATACAACATTCTCAAACGAGACGAGTTGATGGAAGCGGCTCGTGTGGCCGCCGAACGCGGCGCGAAAACCTACTGCCTTGTCATCAGTGCACGCGGTCCGAACGAACGCGAAATGAATGCGGTCGAAAAGATCGTTCCCGAAATCAAACAGAAGTACAACCTCGATATCTGTGCCTGCCTCGGATTGCTCTCGACCGAACAAGCCGAACGTCTGAAGGCGTGTGGTGTTGATCGAGTGAATCACAACCTCAACTCGAGCGAATCGCACTACGAAAAGATTTGCACGACGCACACGTACGCCGACCGTGTTCAAACCCTTCGCAACGTTCGCGACGCAGGCATGGAAATGTGCAGCGGTGGGATCATCGGAATGGGCGAAGCGAAAGAAGACATCGTGTCGATGGCGTTCGACCTTGCCGAACTCGGCGTGAAGTCGATTCCCGTGAACATCCTCAACGCGATCGACGGAACGCCGCTCGAAGGCACCGATGCGATGTCGGCACAGGACGCGTTGAAGGCCCTCGCCATGTTCCGTTTCGTTGCTCCCGATCGGGAATTGCGGATCGCCGGCGGCCGTGAATTGCACCTGCGTTCGTTACAGCCGCAGGGTCTGTATGTCGCAAACAGTTTGTTCGTCGGCGATTACCTGACGACCAAAGGGCAGGCTCCCCAAGCCGACTACGACATGATCACCGATCTCGGTTTTGAGATCACCGGATCGTGTGAAGAAGTGAGCTTGGATCGTTGAGTCCGGGATCGCCGGACCTGCCCACACCGAAGAGTTTGACGGTCGCACGCACGCGACTGCAATCCACCTTCGACACCGATGCGCCGGTCGCGTTGATCACCGGCAGCGGTGCGAAGCGTGTCGGGCGATGCGTCGCCGAAGCATTATCACGTCGTGGATGCCATGTCGCGTTGCATGCCAACACGAGCGCTGACGAAGCAACCGAAGCCGCCCGGCAGTGGCGGGATCAGTTCAATCGCGATGCGATCGTAGTCACCGGTTCGCTCGAAGAGGACGCGACCTGCGACCGGATCGTTGAGCAAACGCATGCTCACTTTGGCCGGATCGATATTTTGGTCAACAGCGCGGCGATTTGGAAACCGACCGCGCTGGATGAGATCACCGGCGATGAAGTTCGGCGTTACTTTCAAATCAACTCGGTTGCGTCGTTGTTGTGCGCTCGCGCAGCGGGACGTTTCATGAGCGACCAAACCAACGGTGGCGCGATCATCAACATCGGCGACTGGGCGACGCAGCGTCCGTACGCGGATCATGCGGCGTACTTCCCGAGCAAATCCGCCGTCGAGGTGATCACCCGTTCGCTCGCGGTGGAACTCGCCGCCCGTAACCCGCGGGTTCGCGTCAATTGCGTCCAGCCCGGACCGGTCATGTTGACTCCCGACGTGGACGCTGCAACCGTTCAATCGTTGGTCGAGAGCACGTTGGTCGGGCGGATCGGTTGTGGAGACGACGTCGCCGAGGCAGTGGCGTTTTTGTGTGAGAACACCTTCGTCACCGGAGTCTGTTTGCCGGTCGACGGCGGACGCAGAATCTTCGCCCCCGACGGCTTGCAGGTGGGGCGCAATACCGGCTAATCGGTTATCCTTGGCTGCGATCAATCCACGCCGCATTTTACTCCAGCCCGAGTGATCAACCTTGAGTGAGTCGTCTCTGCCGCCTGTCCTACCGACCGATGCCGCCGGTGCGCCCTCGGTGAATCCTGAATTCGCCGCGATCGGAAAACTGTTCGAGCGAATCCAAACCGAAGTCAGCAAACTGTATGTCGGTCAAGACGAGTTGGTGCTCGGGACGTTGACGGCGTTGTTCTCCGGTGGGCACGTTTTGATCGAATCGGTGCCGGGACTCGGAAAGACGTTATTCGTTCGAACGCTCGGACGGATCCTCGGGTGCGAGTTCGGACGGATCCAGTTCACGGCTGACCTGATGCCGTCGGACATCACCGGGGCACCTGTTTTTGATATGCAAAAAAGCGAGTTCCGGTTCCGTGCCGGGCCGGTGTTCACTCAGTTGTTGCTCGCCGACGAGATCAACCGCTCGCCGGCCAAGACGCACGCGGCGTTGTTGGAGATCATGCAGGAGTACAGCGTCACGATCGACGGGACGACGCACCCGGTGCCGCGTCCGTTTCTCGTGCTCGCGACTCAGAACCCACTCGAGAGCGAAGGTACGTACAACCTGCCCGAAGCGCAACTCGACCGGTTCATGTTCAAACTCCACGTCGACTATCCGACGGCGGACGAAGAGAGCGAGATTTTAAAACTGCATTCGCGTCAACTCGATTTTAGCAAACGACTCGAGAGCGAGATCACTCCCATCACGACGCCGGACATGGTGTCCAAGGTGATCGCAACGTGTGCAAAGGTCCGAGTGGAAGACAGCCTCGTCGACTACATCAGCGCTGTCGTGCGGGCGACGCGAGACTGGCCGGGGTTCCATATCGGGGCATCTCCGCGAGCGGGAATTTCGTTGATGCAAGCGGCGCGAACGTTGGCGGCGTTCTCTTCGAGAGATTTCGCGGTTCCCGACGACGTTATTCAAATCGCGTTGCCTGTCCTGCGTCACCGCGTGTCGTTGACCGCAGAGGCCGAAATCGAAGGCAAACAGGTCGACGAAGAATTGCGGGCGATGATGCGAGGCATCGAGGTCCCGCGGTCCTAGCGATTAGCGATTAGCAATTAGCGACGGCAAAGAGTCCTTGTTGAGACGGCCGTAGGTGGCAAATCACCAAGACCGTTTACGAGCCCCATCGGCACTCTTGCCGGGCCGCTGAACCAATGCGCGAACACGGAATCAATGGGAACGGCCGGACTAACAGCGAGGTTTTCTCGCAGCTCGGCGAATCCGAAGCGGAGGAACCGGAGTTACCAAAGCTCACACCACCGGAGCCCGGGAACATCGGCTTCGTCCTCTTTCCTTACGCTGGCGAGTATGCCGCTATTCTGCCGAGACATTGGCTCATGCTGTCACGATTGCAGTGACAACACCTGCGCCGATAAGTGCAATGAACAGGATCAGCACCGCCCATACCAAATTCGACGTCCGGTATTTGATGTCCGGCGTTTCGGCGATCACACGTTGGTAGCTCGGGTCAAAGATCGCTTGCCCTTTTTGCGAGAGCAGCAGATAGAGGAAATAGCCGTTGATCAGCGTTCCGATCGGGAACGAAAGGAGGCCGATCACGCTGAGGATACAGGTCACGATTCTTGCAATCGGATTGAACCGGCGGATCGCGACGCCGAGCCAAATCCAAAGACCTCCCAACACGGCGAGGGCTCCGCCGACGACTAGCATCCACATGACATCCGGCCCAACCGCGGTCATGCTACCGATCAACATACCGATACCGACAAGAAGCATGAGCACGCCGCTGAGCCAATGCAGCAAACCGATTGACTTGACCGACGCTTCGTGAGCGATGTGGTACTGCCGGTAGGCACGCACGTCATCACTCGCGGGTTCGGCGGGCGCCTCATCGACTTGGGTGGATGGTGCGAACGGGTTAAAGGATTCAGTTTCGTTCTCTTCAGCACGATAACCGTACGGTTGTCCGGATTGGCTCGGTTCCATGATGCCCCTCGTGGTGTTCTGTCAATAATCGTCTTGCGTTGCCATTGAACGACGCCCCCCAACGATACTCCCGGTGCGGTCGCATTGCTACTGCAGGGGGTGGTGAAGACGGCACCAGTGGATAGCATTCGAGCCGTGGCATCCCCCTTCGTGGCAACTTGGCCGGCCGCACAAATCGGCGTGCGATCTGGTATGCTTTGGCGATGGAGCGATTCGCGCCCGCCCTCAGGAGATGGCCGCTCTGGAAGAATGATTTGCCCTCGGAGTCGCGCGAAGTCTCCTGCAACAACGCAACCGAAGCAAACTCGCAACTCCCCGGTCCAATGACTGCACCGAAAACTTTCGACACTTGCCTTCCGCCGCGGGTTGATAGAATCGCCCCGATGGACGCCACCGCTCTATGCCGAAATTACCTGCGAGTTTTCGACGCGATTCCGACGGAGGTTCCGTGGAGCGTTGTGGCGTTGGAACGTCAGGTGATGGTTGTCGACGCCCGGGACGAGTCGACGAGTGTCATCATGGAGGCGGTCGCGTCGCGGTTTGGCGAGATCCTCGCGACCGAATCGGTTACCTCCGCACGGTGTGACGGCGGCCCGTTGCTCGGTTGCCTGTTAAACGTTGCCGGTAATGCCGATGACGCAGCCGGCAGGCTCCGTGCGGCCTATTGGCAGGCCACCGAACCGGCATCCAACGGCGAAAACCAACCCTTTTGACCAAACGTGTCCACCGGGTCACCAATACTGACAGTGTTCTAACTGTCTTTCGCAAAAGGGGGCCCTTTTCATGAATCGTTCCTTTATCACTTATCACCGCCGCAACAAAGAACTCCACACGAGCAAGCTCAACGGATTCCCATTTGTCTCGTTCGGCGTTCCGGTCGGACAAATCAACGGTGCGACTTGCTTCGAGAGCGTGACCATCACTATCGGAGGCAAACGCGAACGCGTGGTCACGGCAAATGATTTTGGCGGACCGGTATCCATCCGTGTGGAAACCAAAGGCCAGACGCCGCAATGGTTCGGCCTCGCGTCTAAAATGCCGGTTCGTTCAGCAGACGAATCCCGACCCTGCGAGGATTCATACCTTCAAGAAATTTCCGCCTGAGATGAACGCACTTCGGTGCGGATCGTGGCGGTGCAGCAGTTCAAAACCGGTATCGAAGCAGGTCTTCGTTTCTCGGTGGCAACGAACAACACGCAGTTCCAACCAGAACGTCGGCAGAACCAATCGCACGCGTTCTTCTGGGTAGAGTTGAAAAGGCGTCACCACACCACAGGCATCTTTGGAAAAGTCCTTCGTGTAGACGCCGAAGAAATACTTCCTCCTCGCGATCGACGGCAACGGTTGGTCGATCGCCATCAAGCCTTTCAACCGTACGATTCGCCGTTGGTTGCCACGCCGTTCCGGATCGAGATTCGAAACGATCCCCGTTTCACTGAAGAACCCGTCCCACGCGGCGGGCAACTCGATCTCCCAATCGATCGAACGGATTAGGTTGGCATAGTGGTTTGGATAATCGAAATCCAACATTTCACCATCTCCGGATCGAGTGCATCGCCGCTTTGACGCTCAAGCAACTCGATCGCTTGGGAACGCGGCATGGGTTTGCGATAAGGGCGTTGGCTCGTGACCGCTTCATAGATGTCGACCACGGCGCAGAGCTTTGCCCACGGGTGTATTTCATCCGCGGTGCATCCGACCGGATACCCACCGCCATCGCAACGTTCATGATGCTGATAAACCATCATGAGCTGCGCCTCGGTCAGGTCCGAGCGCTCGGCAACCTGTCGGAAACCGGTCAGCGGATGCTTCTGGATGGCTCGGAATTCACTTTCGTCCAAACGTCCAGGCTTGGTCAGAATCGCGTCGGGAATCTGGAGCTTGCCGAGGTCATGCAACAACCCACCCGCGATGACCAGTTCAACGTCCGCCGGTGAGAACCCTAGATTGGTCGCCAGCATCCCGGCGTAGTACGCCACGTTCGCACTGTGAGTGAACGTCGCGTAGTCGTGATTGAGCACCCGGAAGAGGTCGCCGGCGGCAAAGTCCTCACGCGTGACCAGACTCGCGGCGATGCCACTGAGTTCGGCAGCCGCGTCGACGGTGTTGTCCGTGTCCTTGCCTTTAAAATTTGTGGCCAAGACATCGAGCACCACCTCATTCAACGCCGCCGAACGTTGCTCGTTCGTCGCCGAATCATCATCACCCGATGCCAACTCGCGAAGATACTCCTGGTACTGTGCCCGAGACTCGCGTTCGATATAGAGTTGGTTGACCCCGCGCGATTTCAACCGGTTGAGGTCCTCCGACGCCATCGGATAGTTCGCACCGCGGAACAGTTGCGCTCGATCCGAATTGTCGACACGACAATACAGATCCGCACCCACTGGTGAGCTGGTCGAGAGCGTCGAAACGCTAATCGCGATAAGGTCGGTGACAAACATGGAGCGGAAATCGTGCTGAAAACGATCCAGACTAAAAGTGAATGTGCAACGATAGGATACAAAACATTACCACATCACATCCTGCGACATTATTTTGTCCCGATTGCAAACCCACTGCCCCCTCCATTGGGAATGGAGCATTCAAATCTACATCACGCCAAACGACACGCTTTAAAAAACCGACTGAAATTTGTGCGCAATCACGACTGTCAGCATCGGTAAAATCCTCGTCATCGGATCGCCGCTTGGGGAAAGGCGGGTACCGTTGAGACAGTCGCGGCACCGTCGAATCCGTCGCCAACACAACCGGGGCGGCACTTCCGTTACCATTGGCACTGCCAAGACCAACTCTTCTGGATAAGGAACCCTTCATTCATGCCCGATTTTTACCAACACGATGTAATCACAACGATCCACGACCTACGCAGTGCCAGCCTCGATCACCTCGAAGACATGCTGCGGGAATCCACTCAGAAACAAAAGATCGGCTTGGTACTGCCGGTCACCGCCTCGGACATGCGGGCGGAACCGTTCGCGAAGATCGTCAACGAACTCGAACAGGCGGACTACATCGGGTCGATCGTCGTCAGTCTTGGCGTCGCTCCGGATCAGTCCGACTATGACGAAACCTGCCAGAAGATTGCACCGCTGGGCGATCGCGCCAAAGTGCTGTGGACCGACGGTCCGGCGGTGCAATCTCTGTACAACGAACTGATCGACTCCGATATCCCGCTGTCGACACCAGGCAAGGGGCGTAGCGTTTGGACGGCGTTTGGTTATCTGCTCGACGACCCCAACGTCGAAACGTTCGTCCTCCACGACTGCGACATTGTCGACTACAACCGGCAGATGCTCGCTCGACTCTGCCTGCCGATGGTACACCCGAGTTTGGACTACGAGTTCTGCAAGGCCTACTACGCGCGGGTTACCGATCGCATGCACGGCCGCGTTGTACGGTTACTGGTCGCGCCACTGCTGCGTGCATTGATGCAGTGCTTCCCCGAGAATCAGTTCGTACGCTTCCTGGGCAACTTCCGCTATCCGCTCGCCGGTGAGTTCTCTCTGACTCGAAACCTCGCACGCACCAACCGCGTCGCCAGCGACTGGGGACTCGAGGTCGGAACGCTCGCGGAGGTTTATCGCAACACCTCGCTCAAACGAGTTTGCCAAGTCGACTTGGCATGCATGTACGAACACAAACACCAAGAGATGTCGATCACCGATTCGAAGCGTGGACTGATGAAGATGGCGCTCGATATTCTCACCACGATCTACCGCACGCTGGCGAGCCAGGGGATTGTGCTGAGCCACTCGACATTCGTCACGTTGCGTGCGTCGTTCCTTCGAATCGCGCAGGATTGCATCCGACAATACGCCGCCGATGCACGCGTCAATTCACTCAGCTACAACCGTCACGACGAAGAGGCGGCGATCGAAGCGTTCGCGCGATGTGTCACCCAAGCAGGCGAAACATTCGCAAACGACCCCAGTGGAAATCCTGCGATCCCGAACTGGACCCGAATCCGGGCCGCGTTCCCGGACTTTCCTAAGCGTCTACGCGACAGCGTCTGCTAGAGCGTTTTCAAAGAAGACGTCGCCGATGTCGCCAGACTTCGGCTGCTTGAATTTAGGGTAGTGGATCTTGTGAAAGATCCTCATGCAGCGGGATTTTTCACAAGATCCACTACCGCCTACTACGACCGAGAGCTGCCCCAGACAACCACGACGAGACATCCCGTTCCGATCACACCATCAACTGCGGTTGGGACTTGGCATCATCGCCAAACCAACCGCGTTTCTTTCCGGCGTCCACCAAGCGAGCAGGCGGACGCACGACCAGCAACGTCGACAACATAATGAAGACGATGCCCGCCACCGCGAGAGGTCGTCGCATGTCTGCGATTACATAGACGCCACCTTCACCGGGACGGATGATTTCGGTCGACGCAACGGGCAACCCATATTGGTTAGCCAACTTCACCGCGTTGATCATGTTGATCACCGGCACGCCTGAGGCCAAAAAGCGAGTGGCCACACAGTCATTCGCGTTCTCCGCATCCTTTTTGTCGCCCGCGCCGTTCTTTGCAACGCCGGATTGGTTTGACGTCGCCGCAGCGATCGGGTTCATGCCCAACAGGTTTCGAGGATGGAACGATGACATCGGGTGAATCACGCCCTCGCCCAGCGCATCGTTGCCCTCGGTACCGCCGACCGACGCGTCACCACCACCGACGTTGATGTAGGCGGCAAACGTTTCGTCTTCCACCGCCCGTGAATAAACCATCATCCGCCGCTCGATCGCGTCATCATCGCTCTTGCTGTCCATCAGCGGCAAACCGCTTCGCACGATCGATGCTTCGAGGATCTTACGAGTATCATCACTCATGCCGGCGGCGCGGTCTTCAAAACCACCGCGGGATACCATTTCACTGCGATGATTGATGATGCCCTGTTCGTAGAGCAGCTTTTCCATGTCAGGCCACATCATATCCGGCGAGTTGGCACCGAACTGGCTCGACGCTGCGCTGCTGACAATGACCGGACGCAGGTCCATCGCCTCGGCGGCGCAGTACACCGCGATGTTGAGTGCCGGGAACGAACCGGTACACCCGATCGCGATCCGGTCGCCGGGACGAACGCCCGCATCGATCAGCAAACGCATTGCCACAGCGGCGAAGTTCGGATTGACGCTGGTCAGTTTCGCTTCGAGGTGCCCAGGCAAACTGGTCACCATCGACATCGAAGGCCCGACCATGCCGGTATCCGCTGGGTCGTGGATATCGAGCATGGCATGACCGAGCATCACGCGTTGGCAATGGATCGCATCAAACGCTTCTTCGGCACGCTCCGACGCGATCAGCATGCGGTCCTCGAGATCGGGTACCTGCATCGCCTTTCCTGCGAGGCTTTCTAGCTTGGTCCAACGACTCGGCATGTTGCGAAGTACGATCACAACCGTGATGGACAACGCGGCGAGAAACAGAAGCGACGCCGAAGAGATTTTCTGCGGCCGGTAGTACAGTTTTTTCATGTTTGGAAGCTTGTGCTTTTAATCAACCGTCAAACGAAATTGACCAACCGCACTCTGGTCATATGAGCGCCACCGAGCAACCTCACGCTAGACGCGTGACCCCAATCGCAACCAACGTCAGGTGCACCAACGCGGTCGCGATCACCAACGGCGACAAGGTTTGCACCACACCGCTGCGAGCAATCCAAAGAGCAACGAGCCCGGGGATCACAAAACCGATCACCGTCATGTTTTGCATCCACCCCAACGATCCGGCAGGATCCATCGCGACACCGCCATTTAGCGCCAGACTCACGCCCGGCCAAACCATTTCCAAAATCGCACGGAGCGTTGCGGCAACGGCAAAGCCAAACACCATCGTCAACACCACCCGTCGACGACCGAACAGGATCGCGTAACGATCCACTTCATGAACCAACCACGCGGTGAGCAACGCCGCGACGATCGTAGCGATCACCGTCAAAGGTTGATCAAACGAAATCGCGAGATACCCAGGAACGATCATCCCGCCGACGCTCAAACCGAAAGCCTCGGTAAACAGCAAACTGACGACCAACCCGATGCCGATCGACAACGCAAGCCATTCCATCTCAGACCATCTCCATCACACGAACAGGAGCCGATTGGGGACGCTGAAATCGTTCCCAACCTTCCCTCTTTTCAAAGTAATCGGCCAATGCCATCCCAGGACCGGCGATGTTGCCGACGCCCACCAACAGCATGCCCGACGCGTCTTCTTGGTTCATTTTCGTCGGAGGAACCACCGACTCCGCAGCCAACTCGGCACGATAGGATTCGCCCTCACCGTGCCACCTTGCGACCACTTCTTCGTGCGGCAGTGAGTCTGCCGCCGCGTAAGCAGGAACGTCGCTCTTGCTTTCCGCCGCGAAGGATTCGAGCAGCATCGAGACGACTTCATCGCCTGTCGCGTTCCCCAAACAGAGGATCCGATTCTGATCGATCCCGCCCTTGAGCAAACGACGCAGGAAAACGTCCGTTCCCGAACCGATGATCACAACGCGATCGTACTTTTGCCAGTGAACACACGCGTCGGCCATCGTCACCGAGCGGTCGATCCGGTCAACGCGGCAGTTCATCACCAACACGCGGCGATTGACACCGGGGAAGTAATCGTATGCCGCATCCCAAATGCGAGTGGTCGACTCGGGGTCGTTCGCGGCGAACGCGTTGACGAAATGCCACGAGTCACCGTAGACGTTTTGTTGATGAACACGCATCGCACCCGGGTCCGGCGTGGCCTCCCACATGCCCCGCAGGGCAACCTCACGGTCAACTCCCATCTTTTCACAGACGGCGAGGGACAACGCGACGTTCTCGGCGTGTTCCAGATACGAAAACTGCGCGAGCTCTTCGGGGGTGATCTTCGCCGAGTCGTCAGCGGTGATGTTTTGCAACTGTGAACCTCGGTCCGCACACGCCGCTCCCATCACTTGCAAACTATCCGCGCGGTCTTCCGCCGTCAGCAGCGTACCACCAACGGGAACGGTTGCCGACAAAGCGCGAGCGACGTCGAGTCGGGTCGGCCCCATCACGTCGAGGTGATCGGCGCGGGCGTTTGTGATCACACCATGAGTGGACCGGACGAGTTTGAGTTCGCATACCGATTGCAACAAAGGCTGTAACGCCATGCACTCGATCACCAATGCCTCCGCACCTTCGGAGACCGCGGTCTTCACGATCCGTTTTTGTTCGATCACGTTGGCGCGATCAGGGCGGAAGATCGGCAACTCACGCCCATCATCGAAGATCATGCGAGCCAATGTTCCCGTGGTTTTAGCACAGGTTTTAATCCCGCCCGCTCGTAACCCCGCGGCGATCAATCGGGTCACCGAGGACTTGCCTCGCGTTCCATTGACGTGGATGCGAAAAGGAATCTTTTCGAGCTGACGTCGGTACCACCATGCTTCCAGCAAAGCAACCAAACCTACGATGGCAGCAACCGCCACCAATGCGACCAAGCCGTTCACAGACGGTTCTCTTTTGATGTGGGGAGAAACAACGGTTGCCCGATCTCATGCCAACGGTGGCACAGGGGAAAATCGAACAACGATTTGTGACAGATCCAACGATTCGCTGCAGTCCAACAGCGGATCCATGACTAGGTGTAAAAAACGCTGACCATCGACCTTCGGTTTCGCCATGCGAGTCCATCGGTGAACGCAAAACATGCGTGCACACGTGACTCACCTGCGGTGAACCGATCTCTAGGTTGGGAGCGTGTCGTTAGGCTGGTGAAAAGATCGACGAACCGAGGCAGCCAAAGCTCGATAGTGCTCGTCGACAACGCGAGAATTATTCTCTCAGATCGGTCCGAGTAAAGACCGATCGATGAGAATTTTTCGCCATTCGCCCAAAGGCAGTCAGGCAGCCTTAATATCGCCACGAAGGCTGCGATCGCTCCATTGAAAACAATCGTTTGTCCAAATAAATTCACTCTTCTTTTCGGTTCTGAGCCCCGTTTCCCGCTACAAGGATCGAGTTTTTTGCGAGTAAATTCTCTCACGTCTGCGGAGAGCGACGGCAGCAGACTCGGCAGCAAAAATTACCCACGCATCCGTGGCCCCGCGAATCACGCAATCTCACCCGCATCACGCAATCTCACCCGCATCACGCAGCCCCACCCGAGACACGCAGACTCACCCCGAAAAAGCCTACCTCCGTCTCATCAGCGAAAAAACCGAGCACGTGACGAAAACCGGTCGGCTACTTTCTTTTCGAACCGCGGCCCTTGG
>JBICHZ010000187.1:0-9062 GCA_043101355.1 Rhodopirellula sp. JB044 | reverse complement strand
CGAGACCGATCTGTTTGAAGTTGTTGCTACAACTCATTCGTCGGGCCGCTTCCCGTGCCGCTTGTACTGCGGGCAGTAGGAGACCAACGAGGACTCCGATGATTGCGATTACTACTAGCAGTTCAACGAGCGTGAACGCGTTCCGCTTCAATCTTCTGTTCATGACGCACCTTTCATTAGGTAAAAATTTTGAATAGGCGTTCGGGTTCGCATTGAGAATGGTCCGATACGCATGCGATGCGTGTGAATAGCTGAATTACATCAATATCAAATGCTGAAACTTGACGAATGAAATGACGGAGGGCATACGATGTTCACGCCTTGCGATTGCGTATTGGCGAAGAAACCGCAGTCGGCCCACTGAAGAAAGCAAAAGATTGATGAAAGCATCGCCGCTTATTCACAGCAACATGTTTGGACTATAGGGAAAGTCGTCAAACGATGATTGCACGGGATGTTCACATCCTCGTAAAAATGCGCACAGGCTCACGCAGCGTTTCCTACATGACAGCCGAGTGTCTTATACCGCGTTGGTTTTGCGGTGAAATAGTCAGGCGCATTGTGCGTGGCTTAGCGGCATCTGCTGGTGCCTTCGTTTCGAGAACCACCACCATCAAGGTAAGCGGTGACACCCAGCTGATCACACACAACACATCATGAACGACATTTTGTCGGTGTTCGATTCTGGTAACGCGAAACTCGACAATAGTTTCGGGACGCTTTGTGATTCCACAGCAGTTCTTGGCGGTTGTGCCTGGACGCTGAGCCGCATCCGCGATCCTTACAAAATCGATCAAGCGGTAGGCGTTCACCTCGGGTTTTGAACAGATAACCCCGGCTAGCAATGAGCAGCTAACTGCTTTTGGACAGTATTTGATCACGCATTTGCATGCGCATTCGACACAAGTGCGGACTGTTTTGAATGCTCGCCCGACTACTGCGACTTGAAGATGGAGTCGGTAAACAGATCGCTAATGCAGTTCTGTGTCGACTCTTGCATTCCCGCCTGGTTTATATGGTGTGTGTCACCGAAGGCATGTGCGGGTTTGGGATCGGGGCAGAGTCCACAGCATGCCGGCCATTGGTGGATGCCTGACTGCTGGCGGAGACTTCCCAAACGACCGGCCCGATTGCGTCGACAATTGGGGTGATGCCAAGCCCCGGGGCTTCGCTTGCTTTCATGAAGCCGTTCTCACGTTTGGGGGCACCGGTTGCGTTGCAAACGGTGTTGTAACTGTTGAAGTCGGTGCTCGTGAAACGAAATTCCTCGGGGGTGCTGTGAGCCAGATGGGCGATCGCTGCAGTCGTCACATCACCACCCCAGCTATCTTCGATCGTCATCGCGATTCCGAGTGAAACGCAGAGATCGCGAGCTTGTTTGGCTTTTGTAAGACCACCAAATTTGCTGATTTTGATGTTGACGATGTCCATTGCGAGGTCGCGGTTTGCCCGCATCAACATCGCGAGGCTGTCGATGTTTTCATCGAGCGCGAACGGAAGTGTTGTGTTGCGACGAACGGCGAGACTCTGTTCGTACGACAGACAAGGCTGTTCGATGTAAACGTCGAGGTCACGCACCGCGTTCACGACACGCATCGCTTCGTGTTGCGTCCATCCTGTGTTCGCATCGGCAACCAAACGGTCGCTCGGTGCAATCACGCTGCGAGCGGCGTGGATCCGTTCGATATCGGTGTCCGGGTCGCCACCGACTTTGAGCTGGAATCGGGTGTAGCCTTCGCTGCTGTATTTCGCGACGTTGCTGGCCATTTCATCGGGCGGCAATTGCGTGATCGCACGGTACAAACGAACGCTGTCGCCGTATCGACCGCCCATCAACGTGCAGACGGGAAGGTCGCATGCCTTGCCGAGCAAGTCCCAGCATGCGATGTCAACGGCGCTCTTAACGTACGGGTGTCCGTTGAGAGACGAATCCATAAGGACATTCAGTTTGGTCAGTTCCAACGGGTCGGCCCCGATCAAGTGCGGAGCGAGTTCACGCAAGCCACAGCGGACACCGTCGGCGTAGGCAGGGAGGTAACACGGTCCTAACGGGCACACTTCGCCGTATCCGATCAAACCGGTATCGGTTTCCACACCAACGAGTGTGCTGTCAAAGACCGACACCGAATTGCCGTTGTTCCAGCGATAGGTTCCTTCTACCAGCGGCAATTCGACACGATGAGCGAAGATGCGTGCGATTTTCATAAGGTGATCCGCGAAATGAGGCATTGCATGGCGTTATTGCGAGCAATGATCATAGTCTTCTGCTACACCGGCTAGCTTGGATCAAAATCACTCACTAGCAGAAAAATGCGCACACCACATGACCAGCCTCAGTCGGCTTGTCTAGCCTGTTTGCGGTATTCCGTTGGTGTTACGCCGGTTGCGATGCGGAACGCACGTGTGAAAGCGCTTTGGTCATAAAAGCCACTGGTAAGTGCGATTTCCGAAATCGGTTTGTCTGTTTCGTAAAGCAAACGTGACGCGACGGCGATTCGTGTCTTGCTGATAAACTGACTCGGCGTGAGTCCGAACAACCGTTTGGTCAGACGTGCCAAGCGTTGTAGTGAAAGATTCGACCGTTCGGCCAACGCGGAAGGCGTGTTGAACTCAGTAAGGTTCCCTTCAAAGTACTCGAGTGCCGCGGCGAACTCTTCGGGGATCTCGTGAATTTCAACAGGAGAGCGGACGTCGCGGGAGAATCCGACGAGGCCGATGACGTTGCCCTCGTCATCGACGACGGGCAGTTTGGTGGTCAAGCACCATACCGGTTCATGCGGTAGATGCCATTGCATTTCAAGGTGATCAACTAACGGCCGGCCGGTTTGCAAAACCTCGGAATCCTGGTCGGTCGGAACGAGACCGAATCGTCCGACGCAGATGTCGCGAGGGCGTTTGCCGATCGCGTCTTCGCTGTTCTCGAGACCGTGTCGTTGAGCGAGCGACGTATTCACCGTCAAGTAACGCCCCTCGGTATCTTTCACGAAAAACGCGACGTCGGGGGCTTGCTCGAATAGTTGAGCCAATAAATGAATGTCCAGAGAACGAATTTTTGACGGGGTCACGTTCGGTTCGGTGGGAGCGAGATCATTCATGGATAAAGAAAGTGGTTTTAGGCGATCTGAATTTGGATGTGGCTAGCTAACGATAAAATAGACAATGGACATATCGACGCGAACATTGCCACTATCGATATTGCGATCTTGCGTGAACTCCGAGATTATCTGCTGATCGTTCCCACACGCAAGCATTCAACAATGCACCGCCGTGAGCAATGTTCCGCGCACCGTTTCGCGCATCGTTTCGCTGCGCCGGAGTACGTCGACACCCTTGTCATCCGAAAAGCGATTCAGATGTCCGGCTTGTATCGCATTCGAAGTGTAACGATCGTTCGATTTCGAAACCGCGATGGCAACTGACATTCCGCGATGGTGACTGGTTTGCCGAGAACTCCCGATGGTTGGGCAGAGTCGGTCGTGCGAAAAAGCCACGTCTCCGGACGGAAGCGAGCGAATCGACAGAAGGAAAAAGCGACAATAGGCGAAACGGATGTACGCTGCGTGTTGATCGTGGTGGTTGCCCCTTGCGTCGCGATCGCTGACGCACGTTCACCTTAGCAGTCACAGAAGCGATTGTCGCTAGAAAATTGGCGTCCCGCGGCCTGTATTTTCCACGGTGGTTCGCGGTCGCCAAATCGCAGGGCAGGCGTGGGTTTTCGCGAGTACTCGGATTCGGCTGAGCGATTGTTCAGTAGCGGTTGTCTGGCCACCGGTGTTTCGCTCTGAAGTACGCAGCTCCGACATTGCTGCCGTGTTTGTTTGCGTCGCAACGGTGCGGATCGCATACCGTTTGCCGGCTGGTCACGAAATGTGATTCGATTTGGACAAACTACAATGACGCCCCGAAACCTTGCGGCTTATGATGGGTTCAACATGAGCGTAGAAGTTGTGTCTCTAAGCGCGGCCGACTGCGTTTCGTCGTGCTAGCAGCGAATGGAAAGTCGCTCGCTCCGTCATTTTTCCTGGTACCCCTGCCAAAGTATGCCTACCGAATCCGAATCGGATACTCAGGATCCGCCGCCGTCGCCCGCGACCGCCGAGATGCCGCAAAGCGACGCGTTGCCGCCGAGGAGCATCGCGAGTGTGGTGGTCAACGTCGTGGTATCGGTCGCGGTGCTCGCGGCGTGTCTTTTCGGTTATACGTTTTTGGGGGAACGCAAGCGGCCGCAGCGTACCAAGCCGAAGAAAGCCGCAGTTACCGTCGTCACCACGGAGGCACTCGTGCCGCACCAGGGGACGGTCGAGATTCAGGCCAACGGCGTGGTCGTGCCGCTGCGAGAGATCAAACTCGCCACGGAGGTCGCGGGGCGAATCATCGAGCAGTCTCCCAATTTGCGTGCCGGACGTATTGTCGATCGGGACGAAGTTTTGATCCGTTTGGATCCGGTCGAATATCAGATCGAAGTCGAGCGTTTGCGAGCCCAGGCGGCTCAAGAAAAGTCGGAATTGACCGCTGCGGACGTCGGAATTGAGAACACGAAGCAACTCACCGTGCTCGCCGAGCAGCAGTTGCAGATCGCGGGTGAGGAGCGGCAACGGATCGGGTCGTTGGTCAACCGGCAAGCCGCGTCAGCGTCGGAGGTCGACATCGCCCGGCGAGCCGAGTTGTCGGCGCGTGCTGCTCTCGTCGAATTGCAGAATCGTCGTCGTGAGTTGACCGCGGCGAAACAGTTGATTGTCGACAAACAGGCTCTCACCGCGGCGGCTCTCAAACGCGCCGAATTGGATTTGAAACGTTGCACGGTTCGATCGCCGATCCGCGGAATCGTCGTGTCCTCGACCGTGGAAGAGCAATCTTTTGTTTCGACCGGTACCGACTTCGTGACCATCGAAGACATCTCGGCGGTGGAAGTGCGAGCCAACCTGACCGCGGATCAGATGATTTGGATTTGGAGCAGTCGCGGGACCCAGAAGGATTCTCTGCAATCGGGCGGTCCGATCCCACGAGTGCCGGCAACGATTACCAGTGAGTTTGGGGCAGAAGAATTCAGTTGGCCTGCGGTTCTCGAACGGATCGACGGTGCGGGGATCGAACCGACGACTCGGACGTACCCGTGTTTGTTCCGCGTCGACGTTCCCGAGTCGGCTCAATCATCGACCGAGTCCCGTCGGTTGACCCGTGGACTGTTCGTGGGCGTTTCGATTGCCGCAGATCCTGATCGGTCGTTGTATCAGGTTTCCGAGAACGCAATTCGTCCCGGTGATCGCGTTTGGCTCAACGTGGATGGGAAGCTGAATATTGTGCCTGTCACCTTGGTCAGTCGTGCGGGACGATCGGTGATTGTGGAGTTGGCGACGGAGCCGGCCGCGAGGAAGTCGATCGAGACAGCCGGCGTGATCGTTTCGCCGATCAGCGATCCGACCGAAGGGATGCCCGTCGGAACCCTGCCTCAGAACCCCAAGTCGACGTCGCCCAACGCGGCGTCAGGAGCGTCGTCCGCGACCACATTAACGCACGAGCATGTTGAACCGACGGACCTGCGATCCGCTTCCGCCGCGAAGGTGGACGGATGAAACAACTGATCGCGTGGGCCGTCAAGAATTGGCAGGCGATGAATGTCATCATGGTAGGCGTGCTGTTGCTCGGCGCGTTCTGCCTGGCGAAACTGCGTCGCGACTTCTGGCCCGATTTCGAACTGTACGTGCTGAACGTCTCGGTCGTTTATCCTGGTGCGAGCCCGGATGAAATCGAAGAAGGGATCCTCGAGAAGATCGAGGAAGCGGTGCGAACGGTAGACGGCATCGAGGAGATGACCTCGTCGGCACGCGAAGGGCTCGGCAGTGTCACGTTGGAGCTCGATCCCGACGCCAATCAGGACGATGCTCAGCGGGTGTTGACGGAGGTCACCACGTTGATCGGCCAAATCCCCAGTTTTCCGGAGTTGGCCGAGAAGCCCGACATTCGTCTGAACACAAACTTTGTTACCGCGATACGCGTTGCGGTGATGGGGCCGAAGGTTCCGGACGCGGCGAGCCGTGACGCATCGAACGCGAAAGAGGAACAGGCAATACAGCACTGGGATGCTGAGGAGGCTCGTGCGGAGGCGTCGTTGGCACTGCGCCGGGTTGCCGAACGTGTCCGCAGCCAAGTTTTAGCGTTGCCATCGGTTTCGGTTGCGGACCTGGTCGGGACACCCGATTACCAAATTGATATCGAGATCCCCGAACAGACGTTGCGCGAGTACAACCTGTCGCTGCAGAGCGTTGCCGATATTGTCCGCGCTAACAACGTGGAAATGCCCGGTGGAACGTTGCGCGGCCGGTCGCAGGAGATCTTGCTTCGCGGCAGCGACAAGAGCACGGTGGGGGACGGCATCGAAGACATCCCGTTGGTCAGTGAACCGGGCGGGGCGGTGCTGACGGTTGGCGATCTCGGTCGAGTTCGCGACGAGTTTTCGGTCGATGGCAGCGTCAATGAAGTCAACGGTCAGCCTGCGGTTCTCGTTTCGGTGGAAACGACCAGCGCGGACGATTTGATCAAAGTTTCTGAAGAAGTCCGCGAATACGTCGAACGCGAGAAAGGAAACCTGCCCGACGGCTACACGATGATCGCGATGCGTGATCGATCGACGAGCGTGAAGAACCGGCTCGAACTGCTCAGCAAGAACGCGTGGATGGGGTTGGCACTCGTCTTCATCGTCCTCGCTCTGTTTCTCGAGATGCGGTTGGCATGGTGGGTGATGCTCGGCATTCCGATCTCGCTGCTCGGGGCGTGCATCTACATGTACTTTGGCGGTCAAACGCTGAACATGACATCGATGTTTGCGTTTTTGATCGCGTTGGGCATCGTTGTGGATGATGCGATTGTCGTGGGCGAAAACATTTACGCGCATCGCGAGAAAGGAAAGAGCTACCGGGACGCGGCGATCGACGGCGCGTACGAGGTGATGCCTTCGGTGATTACGGCGATCCTGACGACGGTGATTGCGTTCGCGCCGATCATGTATATGGAGGGACGCATCAAACGGTTGACAGTCGTGTTGCCGATGTGCGTGGGTGCGATGTTGATCATCTCGATGATCGAAAGCCTGACGATCTTGCCTTCGCACCTTTCGCACCGGCGGAGTCGTTTTCTCGACGTGGTGGGTTATCTGCTGTATCCGCTGCGGCCGGTCGGCAGGGTGATGGAGTATGCCAATGCGGGCATGTCACGTTTACTTTCGTGGGTAATCGACCGGTTGTACACGCCGACCCTGCGTTGGTCGCTACGCAACCCTGCGATCGTATTGTCGACCCTCGCGGGTTTGTTGATCTTGTCGGTCGGGGTGGTGCGTTCGGGGATGGTTCCGTTCCTGCTGCTTCCCAAAATTGATTTTGGTTTCATCACGGTCCAGGTGACGTATCCCGATGGGACTCCGGTCGAGGTCACCGACGCGGCGACGAAACGACTCGAGGCGGCGATTTGGCGTGTTAACCAACGCTCGATCGACGAGAAACTGACCCCAGATCCGGACGGCTTTGTCAAAGCGGTCCAGCGAACGGTCGGATCCTCCGGTGACGAAGTCGGGACGTCGATATCGAGTCATGTCGGTGGTCTGTTCGTGCAGCTCAACGACATCGGTGGACGTACGGTTTCAAGTAACGAAATCGTGCAGATGTGGCGTGAGGAGTCGGGGCGTTTTCCGGGTGCGGAAGCTGTCGCGTTCGGTGCCACGCCCCGCGGGCCCGCGTCGCTGCCGATCGAGATGCGTTTGATGGCGACCGGCGATAATCTCGATCAACTCGATGCGGCGATTGCTCGCTGCAAAGCGAAACTCGCGGAGTACCCGTACGTTTCGGATATCGCGACGGACACACGGCAAGGCAAATGGGAGTACCGCATCAAGGTTCGCGATGATGCCAAGGCGATGGGCATCTCGCTCGCAGACGTTGCAGGAACCGTTCGTGCGTCGTACTACGGCGAGGAAGTCATGCGGTTGCAGCGAGGCCGACATGAGGTGCCGCTGCGGGTTCGCTATCCTCGTGAGGAACGCAACACGTTGGTCAGTTTCAATGACATTCGTATCCGCGGTTCCGAACGGGTCGAACGTCCGCTATCGGAAGTCGCGGAAGTGGATGTGCAGCGGGGGTACTCCGAAATTCGCCGCGTTAACCAAATGCGAAGCATCGGTGTGGTCGCGGACGTTGATGAAACCCGGGGCAATGCGTTCAACGTTGTCGCCGACTTGAAAGCGAATTTTGTCCCTCAGTTCGAGCAAGAGTTCCCCGGCGTTGAGTTGCAATGGGCAGGACAGCAGGAGCAGACCGAGGAGACGGTGAATTCGTTAACGCTCGGTTTCCTGTTCGTGCTCGGAGCGATGTTTCTGCTGCTGACCATCCAGTTCAATTCGAGTTGGCAGGCGATCTTGATCCTTTCGATCATCCCGTTCGGTTTCATTGGTGCGATCTTCGGGCATATCGTGATGGATATCGATCTGACGTTGTTCAGTATCTTTGGAATCGTGGCGTTGGCGGGCGTGGTTGTGAACGATTCGATCGTTTTGGTTGACTTTATCAATCGACGCGTTGCGGACGGACTGCCGCTGCATGAGGCGATCATCGATGGAGGACGCCGACGTTTCCGCGCCGTGTTGCTGACGTCGGTCACCACGTGTGCCGGGATGATGCCGATTTTGCTGGAACGCTCCAAAGAAGCGCAGGTCGTCTCGCCGATGGCAACCAGCCTCACGTTCGGGCTCGCGCTCAGCACTGCGGTGGTGTTGGTACTTGCTCCGGTGATGTATCTCGTCACGGCGAAGTTGGCTCCGCCTCCCGAGGAAGCCTAGCTCGCACACGCGACTTCTCTCGGTGAGTTGATTCCCGGTCGGTTGTCCGATCGGTTCTATCGCGTGAATCGTTTAGGACTGTTGTAAAGGCGGTGAATGTGAATTCGCCGTCTCGAAGGGGCTTCGTTTCTCAACCAAGACAGCGTGAACGTGACATAAATTGTACATGTACGGTAGGCAATACTGCACGTGTCTTTCGAGCACGCCGATCGAACAACCCTGGTGCTACGTAGCCGAG